>JBBKVR010000084.1:0-24285 GCA_037968575.1 Bdellovibrionales bacterium
TTGGTATTGTTGCGTGCTTATAAATTGCCGTACACAATGCCACAAGCGTTACTTATGATGTTGGTTGCACTGATAGTTGTGGTAATTTGGAGACACTATGGGTGGAATAGTGTGGTTTACGAGGCAATGCCTGGCTTTACTAGTGCTATACTCGTATATGCTATTTATCACTTTGGAACAAAAATGCTTAATTCTCTAGCCGAACGGAACACCACTCAACCATGAGCAAAAAAACAACATTTGCAGATTTGGGATTATCTCCTGAAACATTGAAAGCCATTGGAGATAAAGGTTATACGCATCCAACGCCTATTCAGGAACAAGCTATTCCACAAATCTTAATGATGCGTGATTTAATCGGCTTAGCACAGACAGGAACAGGAAAGACTGCTGGTTTTACTTTGCCAATGATTGAAGTTCTTTCTTCTGGTAATGCAAAAAGTCGTATGCCGCGTTCTCTCGTATTGGCGCCAACACGTGAATTAGCAGCGCAAGTGGGTGAGAGTTTTGATGATTACGGTAAGTATCATGATTTATCAAAAGCTCTTCTTGTTGGTGGTGAGTCTATGAACGAGCAAATCAAAAAACTTGAGAAGGGTGTGGACGTTTTGATTGCAACACCCGGACGTTTAATTGATTTATTTGAACGTGGCCAAATTCTCCTTAACGACATTAAAGTTTTTGTGATTGATGAGGCTGATCGTATGCTGGATATGGGCTTTATCCCTGATATTGAAAAAATCGCATCTAAGCTCCCATTTACAAGACAAACGCTTCTTTTTTCGGCAACAATGCCAAATGAAATTAAGAAACTTGCAGCACAGTTTTTGAGTAATCCAAAACAAGTTTCCGTTGATCCCCCGGCATCTCCCGCTGAAACAGTTGATCAGAAATTGATTTGGACAGATAGAAAATCCAAAGAAGGCGTCTTATGCAGCCTTCTTGATAAAAAAGATGTCAAAACAGCCTTCATTTTTTGTAATAGAAAAAAAGAAGTTGATAGTCTTTCACGTAGTTTAAAAAAGAAAGGCTATAATGCAGGTGCTATGCACGGCGATATGGCGCAGACTATCAGAAACCAAACGCTTGATGCCTTTAAAGATGGTGGGATAACGCTTCTTGTTTGTTCCGACGTAGCAGCCCGCGGGTTGGATGTTAGCGCGGTGTCCCATGTCTTCAATTATGACGTTCCCTATCACCCTGATGATTATACTCACAGAATTGGACGAACGGGGCGCGCAGGGAAATCGGGGGAGGCGTGGATGTTGGCTACGTCTGATGATGAAAAATATGTGACAACAATTGAAGAAAACATTAAACGTAAGATACCTGTTGAAAAGTCTGTGGAGAACAAACCAATTCAACAGGAAAAAAAACCTCAGAAGCCACAAAAACAAACTTCTCAAAAACCTAATTCTAATAATAAAAAATCAGATAATTCTGACTCGCAGGGTTTTGGGGAAGATATGCCCGCATTTTTCTCACGGTAAACCCTGTGGATAACTTGACTTTCTGCCGTTTTTAACCAAAAATGATTGGGCGTATTCAACCCGCCTTTTTCTTATGCCCTTATTATTTAAGAAATCACTGAGATTCTGGAGCTGTCACTTTGCCATTTTAGCGGTGATAGGAAGCGGCGCATCTGTGTCTTTTGCACAAGACATTGAGACCAAAGAAGAGTTGCCCGTTAACTTAACCTCAAAAACTCTCATTTACGATGACAACACTGAAGTTGTCACTGCCAAAGGGGATGTTGAATTTACACAAGGTCAAAGAATAGTTCGTGCGCAGCAGGTCTCCTACGATATGAGAGCGGAAACGGTCAAAGGAGTGGGTGAAGTTGCTATTCTCGAGCCTAATGGCGATGTGCATTTTGCAAATAATGTTGAACTTAGTCGTGATTTATCTGAAGGTTTTGTTGAGGGGTTACGTTCTGTTTTGGCAGATGGTTCTCGGTTTTGGGCAGAAAAAGGACAACGTGTAGCAGGTAATGAAATTATCATGAAGAAGGCAAGATACACGCCTTGTGAACCTTGTAAGAAAAACCCAGATCGTGAGCCTATTTGGCAGTTAAAGGCACGTGAAGTTGTTCACAACAAAGAAGAACAGACCATTACATATGATGATGCAACATTTGAAGTTTTTGGCGTTCCTGTCGCTTACACCCCTTACTTTTCCCACCCTGATGGAACAGTTGACCGTAAAAGCGGTATGTTGGCACCCTCATTTTCTCTTACGTCTTCACAAGGTTTTGGTGTCGAAAGCTCTTATTATTACGATATAGCTCCTGACCTTGATGCAACCTTTGGTGCGCGTGTCTTTACCAAGCAAGTCCCTCTATTTTTAGGGGAGGTTCGTAAAAGATTCAAAGATGCCTATGTGCAATTAAATGCAGGTGGCACATACGCGGATAGAATTGATAGACAAGCAGGCGATCAAATCAATATTAGCGAGGAATTTAGGGGCCATTTATTTGGTGAAGGGCTTTGGAATATTGATGAAAAATGGCGCGCAGGTGCCGATCTAGCTTTGACAACTGATGACCAATATATGCGGGAATATGACATTACCAGTGACGATGTTTTAGAAAACCAAATTTATGCTGAGCGTTTTTCTGAACGAGATTATGCAGCAGTTCGTACTCTTTATTTCCAAGATGTGCGTGTGTCTGAGCGACAACGTGACCAACCACTGATTTTACCTGAAATGGAAGCTGAGTTTTTAGGCGATCCAAATGGACTGCTTGGTGGACGTTGGAAAGCTGGACTCTCAGGATTAAGTTTAAACCGTGTTGATGAAGGAGAAGAAACTTACCGCTTTACAACAGATTTAGGTTGGCAGGGTAGGTATGTTTTGCCAATAGGTCTTATTAATACTTTTGATTTGTCAGGTCGCGGTGATGTTTTTTATTTTGATGGACGTGATAATTTAGATGCAGGAACGGAAGAAAGATTTTATACCTATGCAAATTGGGAAACGCGCATGCCGTTTGCAAAACAATTTTCGAATGTACAAGCAGTAATTGAGCCAAAAGCATCATTAACACTCACACCCAACCTTGGCGACGATGGCGCAGATATTCCCAATGAAGACTCGCAAGATGTTCAAATTGATACGGCTAATCTCTACAATCCAAACCGCTTTCCTGGATATGATCGCGTGGAAGATACATCGCGGATAACTTATGGGGTTCGCACTGGTTTGTATGACGATAAATCAAACGAACTAGAGGTATTTTTAGGTCAAAGTTATAGGTTTGAAGGTGATGAGGGGCTTTTTGTTGAGGGCTCAGGACTAGAAGAACAAAAGAGTGATTATGTGGGAGAAATAAAGGCTAACTATGGTTCTCACCTTAATCTCAATTATAGATTCCAATTTGATGGCGACGATTTCGCGGCGCGAAGACATGAGGTAACTTCTGTTTTAAATGGAGGGCCTTTTACTCTTAATACACGTTATCTTTTTGCAAATTCTTTGGCGGGAACGGGCATTGATGAACAACGTGAACAGATTAACTCAAACCTATCGGTTAAATTAAACGACCAATGGGTTGCAAGAACTGGGGCTGTTTATGATTTTGTTAAGCCAAGTGAGGGCTTTCGTCGTACGCAAGTGGGGCTAGACTATTTGGGGCAGTGTGTTACCGTCTCTACTCTACTTCAAAAGAATTTTACAAGAGATACAACAGGTGAGAACTCTACAGAATTCTTTGTGAGGGTAGGTTTAAAAAACTTAGGTGAAGTTGGCGGCTAAACTGACAAAGCTCACATGATCGAATTATTTATTCCAACTATGATACAGATGTATATCGTTTTTGCCTTTACGGCATTAACGGTCATTGCTTTTGTCCGCGAAAAATATCCGATTGAAATGATATGCTTCTTTCTGCTGTGCGCACTTCTCCTCTTTGGACAGTTTTTTCCAGTTTATGACGTCAATGGCAATAATATGCTTAATTCGGGAGCGTTACTTTCGGGTTTTGCTAATCCATCTTTAATAGCTGTTCTTGCCTTACTTGTTATGGGGCAAGGAATACTACAAACGGATGCATTGCAGCCTTTTACGCGATTGCTGGGCTTTTCCGGCCCAAAAATGGCCGTACTTTCTGTTCTAATTATTTTGCTTCTGGTCGCAGTATTAAGTGCGTTCATGAACAACACACCATTAGTTATTTTGGCAATTCCTGTTATGCAGAGCCTAGTTCAGAAAATGGGACGTTCAGAAAGCCGTGTGATGATGCCGTTAAGTTTTGTGGCTATCCTAGGCGGTATGACGACATTGGTTGGATCTTCAACGAACCTATTGGTTTCTTCAACACTGCAAGAAACGGGTTATGAACCCCTTACGTTTTTCCAGTTTTTTGTACCAGGATGTATGTTGGCAGCAGGTGGGCTTATCTATGTTTTATTCGTGATGCCATTTATCATGCCAAAACGCAGATCTATGACGGAAAGCATTGTTGAAGATAAAAAAGAATTTGTCGCTGAAATAGATATCCATGAAGGAAGCCCTTTGATTGGAGAAGAATGTATAGATGGAGCATTTTCATCTTTGCCCGATATTAATGTGAGAATTATTCAACGTAGAGGGCACATTATTCTACCGCCTTTTGAAGGTTATCAGTTGGCAGCAGGCGATATTATGATTATTGCTGCGACCCGCGCAAAATTGACGGAATTACTGGCGCGTTTTCCAGGATTCCTGTTATCTCAGGATAAAGAAGCTCTTATCTCATCTGATGGAGACGAAGAAGATGCTACAGAAGCTTCTTTAGAAGAGGCAGAGAGAGCGCGCGTATTAGCAGAGGTCTCTATCCCACCAAACTCACGTTTCATTGATATGAGTGTTGAGCAAGTTAGCTTTGCACGTCAATTTGGTGTGGTTGTTCTTGGTATTCAAAGGCGTGCCCGAATTGTACGCCGTCGTTTTGGCCGCATAAGACTTGAGGCAGGGGATGTTATGCTTATTGCGGGACCTCACCATGCGGTTAATAATTTACGAGGTAACAAGGATGTTATTGTCCTCTCGGGATCAAAAGCAGAAGTCCCTCTTGCTCATTTGGCACCTCGTGCGCTTCTTATTTTTGTTGCTGTTATTGGTATGGCGGCCACCAGCATTTTAACTATTCCCGTGGCGGCTGTAACAGGTGCGGTAGCGATGATTGCTGCTGGGTGTTTGAATATTCGTCAAGCTACACGTGCGATTGATAGAAAAATATTCTTGCTGGTTGGAAGTATGCTGGCTCTTGGTGTCGCTTTGGAAGCAACAGATGGCGCAAGATATATAGCTGAATCTTTACTGGAGTTACCGTTTGCCAACAGCCCTCTGCTAATGGTTTCACTCTTATTTATAATCGTAGCCATTTGTACAAACATTTTGACTAACAATGCATGCGCCATATTGTTTACACCTATTGCCGTCAATATGGGACTTAACCTAAACATAGACCCTATTATTCTGGCCATTACAGTTGTCTTTGCTGCTAACTGTTCCTTTGCATCTCCTATAGGGTACCAAACGAACCTTCTTGTTATGGGGCCAGGACATTACACATTTAGAGATTTTGTAGTTGCAGGATTGCCATTGATAGGAATTATTTGGGCTCTGTTTATAGCTGTTGCCTATTATTACTACGGTATCCCTTTGACTTTGAAATAGAGTTGGTGTTATTTCAAAACCATGCATAAGAATATATATAATACTCGCAAACGTTACCGGCAACGGGCCCGTGAAAGACTCTCTTTCTTTATAAAGGCCTCTTTAGTCATTTTGGTTATTGGTCTGATAGCTATATGGGTGGGTAAAAATTATAGCTCTGGTCAAAGCAGTAGCTTGCAACAGAAAATTACCGAACAAAATAAGGAAATCCAAACTTTACAAGAAGACCTTCTCTCTGCGCGTGCCGACTCTCAAACAGCAATGAGTCGCTATGTTCAGCTTCGTGAGGAAGTTTCAAAAGAGCTTCCAAATGAAGGGCCGTTACGTGAGTTGGTAGCTCTTATTCGTGAGCGCCTTGATGAGGGAATGGATCCTGAACGTCTTCGTTTTATTTTGGAGTCTGCGCGTCCACCAAGAAATTGTGTTGATGCAGCAATAAAAAGATTTGTGGTTATTATACCAAATTATAAAGGTCCAGAGAGCGGAATCACCCTTGGGGAAGATGATGTAATTTCTGTGGCTGGTAAAGGTATAGCGGCCAAGAATGATGAAGGTGAGGATGAAGCATGGTTTGATCCAGCAAAACCTGTAAGCATTACGTTCTCTACAAGCAGTGGATTGTCAGAAACAAAAGAAGGTGTGTTTCCGATTTATCACTCACTGGTTGTTGGCGACAAGGAATACCGCTTTACGATAGATGAAGGTACACAGTCATTTGCGAAAGTGACCTTCGACCATTGTGATTACCCATAAGTTTTATTGGAAAACTTTCTTGCGAACCCAGTTACCATCACTATAGATAAATTGTCCTGGAGGTGTTTTTTCACGAAGGTTTTTTCCAGCCAATACTTTGACGGTAATAATAGAGACACCTTGGCGTCTTGCTGCCTCTTCATAAACAGCCATACGGCCATTATTTGTTGAGTTCATAAGGTTTTGTAATTCAGTTGAGCCAGGTGGGTTAACAATGTCTACAAACCCATCTGCTTTTTCTCCTATCAAGCCCTGATCTTTAGCTTGTGCAAGATTGAGCCCTGATTGAGCGATAGCTTCGCTGGATATTAGCGTTGTAGTAACACCAAAAGCCCCAGTCATAATAATAGCAAGTGAGAGTATTTTTAAAATTTTCATAGGAGTTCTCCTTTAAAGTCCGAACAGTTCGGGGTTTTGGCTCATTTCTTTTTCAAGATCTTTTTCAACACGTACTCTGACCTCTTGCTCAACTTTAATGTTCATATTGATTTCAATAGGCTTGTCGGGCGCTTGTAGCTGTACCGTTGGTGTGCAGGCTGAAATTAGAAGCGCACTGGCTAGTAGGGCAGGTGTAAAATTTAATGTCATGGCTATTCGCTCTCTTTGTTATCATTTAAAGTAGGCTTCAGTGACAAAGGTTTCAAGAAAGATTTAAGAAGAGGAGACAATGCACCTTCAATCGAGAGGTTAAGATGGACGGGTCTATCTTCGAATAAAGCTTTGTTTTTGCCTTTGGCATTTAGGACAACTGTTAAATCTCCATCAAGTGGACCTGAAATATTTGTCTTTAATTCATCAAATGTAAAATTGGTTAACGCACCGCGCACCGTGTTCATGCGAGGGTCATCACCCTGTAAAGCGCGGGGATATGTTTCGGGAGCGTACTTAATGTAGCCGTTTTCTTCGTTGTTAAGTTGTCCTTCTGATATCACTAATCCTTTTTCAGATTGTGCGAGTGTAATATAGCCAGAAAAAATTCCTTTAGCCTGTAGCCCTTTAATTTTCAAAAGATCTAATAATTTACCCAACTCGAAATTGCTGAATTGCAATTTAACAGGTGAGGTAATCTGCCCGTTAGAAGATAAATTAACTTTCTTTGTACTTAAATTTCCATCCCATAAGTGAGTATCCACATCACTTAAAGTAATTTGGGGTGTAGCTGTTTTCCCATTCAAAGCAAGTTTGAAATTTGTATCAGTCAAAGCGATTTTATCCTTTTCTATAGACTTGATACGCATGTTGGATGAATACCCTTCGAGAGTAGGAAATATTTGTTTTAATGCAATATTTCCTCGGAGTTCATCAAAATTATAGTCTTGTACTTTGCCTGAAATATTTGTCAGTGAGATATCAAGTGGTCCATTAATAGATAAAGCATCTTTGTCTAAAGAAATGTTCATCTTACCATTTGCATTTAGAACGCCTTTTTCTATGGATGCTAAGGCTGGAAAATCACAGAATTTTTTAATATTACCAATAGGGTAGCTTTCTTTTTTGAAGCTTACAGAAATCATTTCATCTTGGAATGTTCCTGTCCCAGAAAATTCCATATCTGTGGTAAGAGTTTTCATGTTGAATGAAAAAGGTGACTCTTGCCCACCATCATTTGCAAAGGATAGCTCTGCTCGTGCTTTAATCGGCTTACAGCTCTCCATCCATTGTGGAAGTGTGATGCCATCTCCAATATCTGCAAGCTGGTTAAAAGTAATTTTATCGCTTTGGAGAATAAGACCTTCTTTATTAGCAAAAACACCGATTTTAACTATATTGTCGTTTGGTGGGGAGGCTGTTAGCCTTAATTGATATTTCTCATCACTGCTATCTGCTTTTATTTGTATATCTTGGGCTTCGTAGGTCTTATATCTTGCTCGTTTTGCTTTAAAATTACCTTCATAAGAAAGATGGTTTTCAGAGACTGCAATGTTAAGGGCCCCGTTTAAACCTGAAAAATCAATATCAGGAATCTCTAACTGAGCATCATCTAACTGAATTTTAAAAGTGAGGCTATCTTCTACTGGGTTAAGACTAACAATCGTTTTTGTATCAAAAGTGAGTTGTTTTTGTTTAGTTCGAAGGTTGATTTGTCCTCCATACATATTTTGTTTTTTACGCGATAAATTACCTTCAGCAAAAAATTTCAATTCTCCGTAAGGAGTAGAAAAATCAATAATTGCATCTTCTATATCTAAATTTGCAAATGGCAATACGGGTAGAGAAATTTTGAATTCTTTATCTTTCTTATCATTTGTAATTTTGAAAATTACCCCGTAACCCACAATTGAAATTGTTTTATCTTCTGTCAAAGTTCCTTGCAGATGAATGTCTGACATTTTTATATTTTCAACCTCGCGTTTTCCGCGAATAAGAGCTGTCAGAGAATAGCGACCCTTAATCTCTCCAATTTTAGAAAGGCCGTCTTTATCAAGTCGAATGTTTTTTAATGAGAAGCCGGAAAAACCATACTCAAATGAACCAATCTGTGCATTTTCAAAACCACTATTTTTGAGTACGGATGAAATATAAGAAGGGGCTCTCTTATCAACAAATACATATAGGGCAAAAAGCCCCAATAAGATTGTTATAAAAACAACGCCAAGGATTTGAAAAAACTTCATAACACTTGATGTAACATTTTAAGAGAAGATGTAAATAATATTAGTCGTTAGTAGGGGGAGTTACACAAACTTCAGTACCGTATCGAACTTCGAGATTATAACCTCTACTACGACAATCGCGAGCGAATTGACTTTCGCCATTAGCAATAGTCAGGCTTCCGCTTGTATTTAAGTCAGGTGTTATATCAATAGGATTATTACGTTGAGTTCTTACTTCTGCAGTGCCATTAACAATTCCGCCTCTAGCCACAACACCGACGCTTAGCTCGTTGATACCACTTTCTACTTTTTGTGCAATGGCTCTTACTGGTGCTAATACTGGAGTAGCATTCCAGCGAGCTTCTACAGGACCATAACTTGCACAACCAGATAGAGAAGCTACCGCCATTCCAGCAAGGGCTGCGTTTGCAAAAGATTTTTTCAAGTTCATTGCAAGTCCTTTATGTTAATTATGGCTGGATATATACCTCAAAAATATGGAAAAAGCAATATTTTTGGCTTTAGATGTCGATTTCACTTACGAATTCAGCGTTATCCTGAATAAATTGAAAACGAGCATCAGCATTTTTCCCCATAAGGCGATCTATGAGTGAATCAACGTCAGCTTTGCGTTCTGCTCGAGGAACTGCTTCTGCACCCAAATTATCAGTTGTTGAATCAACAGCTTGAAAAGTTGCCTCGGCTTGAGGAACGGTAATACGAAGTAGAGTTCTATTTTCTGGTGCCATGGTTGTTTCTTTAAGCTGTTTGGCAGGCATTTCACCCAAACCTTTAAAGCGGGAAATATCAACCTTGGTTTTTCCTTTAAAAAGTGTCTTCATCAACTCATCTTTTTGGGCATCATCTTGCGCGTAAGCAGACACTCCACCTGCTGTTAGTCTATAAAGTGGAGGTTGTGCCAAATAAACATGTCCGAGTTCAATGAGTTCGCGCATTTGCGTATAGAAGAATGTAATGAGAAGGGCTGCAATATGCGCCCCATCAACGTCCGCATCTGTCATAATGATAATCCGCTCATACCTTAAATCTTCGGGATTAAATTCTTTTCCTGCGTTGCAACCCAGAGCCAGTATCAAGTCTTGAATTTCTTGGTTGGCTTTGATTTTGTCCTTTGTAGCACTGACAACGTTCAAAATTTTACCGCGTAATGGCAAAATTGCTTGCGTGATACGGTTGCGAGCTTGTTTTGCTGAGCCACCCGCACTGTCACCCTCAACAATAAATATTTCTGTGCCTTCAGAAGATGTACTGCTGCAATCAGCTAATTTACCAGGAAGGCGAAGTTTCCGCGTCGCACTTTTACGCGATGTGTTTTTGGCTTCACGTAGTCGACGACGCTCTTCCGCACGCTGAATAAAGGAATTGATAAGTACATTGCTTGTATTGGGATCACTGGTCAGCCAATGGTCAAAACGATCTTTTATAACTTGATCAACCTCACGAGAAACATGAGTACTTACAAGGCGCTCTTTTGTTTGTCCTTGGAACTGCGGATCACGTACAAACACAGATAAAATAATTGCTGCGCCAGCCATAATATCGTCGGGTGTAACGATAGAGACGCGTTTCATATCCGCATACTCAGAATAGGTTTTTATTCCTTTTGAAAGGGCTGTGCGTAAACCAGCAACATGCGTTCCTCCAAGGATGGTAGGAACAGTATTACAATAGGAATTGAGGAAATTAATCTCACGGTCAGGCCAAGCGATTGCGTACTCAACTTTTCCTTGATCATTGGTTAAATCAACACTGCCATGAAATATACTATCCACGACCAAAGGTTTACCTTCCATCTCCTGTTTCAAGAAATCAAGAAGGCCATTTGGGAAATGGAAGGTGTCTTCTTCAGGAATATCTTTCACGTCCTTAAGAATTTCTGGTGTGCATTTCCATCTAATTTCTACACCTTTATAAAGGTAAGCTTTTGAGCGAACGGCTTTGTATAAAAGGTGTGGGCGAAGCTTACTGCCTTCTTCAAATATTTCAGGATCAGCGTGGAAGTGAACCGTTGTTCCACGGCGATTGGAAACCGTTCCTAGGTTTTCAAGTTTGCTTGTCGCGTAACCCCGGGAGAAGCTCTGTTTGTAAAGTGTCTTATCACGCGCGACCTCTACCCACATTTTGTCAGATAAGGCATTAACGACGGAAATACCAACACCGTGCAGACCACCTGATGTTTGATAGGCATTACCACCAAACTTACCACCTGAGTGGAGTGTGGTTAGGATAACTTCAAGCGCTGATTTATCTGGAAATTTTGGATGGGGATCAACAGGGATACCGCGGCCATTATCTGAAATAGTGACAGAATTATCAGCATGCAATTCCAGCTCTATGCGTGATGCATGACCAGCAACGGCCTCATCCATAGAGTTGTCTAAAACCTCATGAACAAGATGATGGAGAGCCTTTTCATCAGTTCCACCAATGTACATGCCTGGGCGTTTGCGGACGGGTTCCAAACCTTCCAGAACTTCGATATCTGCGGCACTATAGGCTTTTGCTGTGTTATCGGATGTATCGGAAAAAAGATCACTCATTATAAATTATGGACTCTAAAGGCGTTGTATTCTGAATTCAGGACTATAGATTAACAATAGAGACTTCTAAAGGATAAAGTAAATGTCAGACGGAAAAGAACAGCTATCATCCTGTGCACAACATCTTGTTCGTAAAATAACGGCAACAGAGAATGCACGCAATCGTTTAGGAAATATTTTTGGTGGATGGATGCTTTCCCAAATGGATATTGGAAGCGGAGCCTATGCTGCCGATATTTCAGGTGGTGCTGTTGTAACTGTTGCAGTTGACCGTATGGTCTTTCATAAACCTGTATTTGCGGGCGATGAAGTTCTGATTTATGCGGGGGTCGAAAAGATGGGAAATACGTCTGTAGCAATTTGTGTCAATGTTGATGTTCACAGAGATGGAGATGAAAGCAGAGTTGAAGAGGGCGTTGCCCGTGGCGTATTTACTTTTGTTGCCATCGATGAAAATCATAAACCACGTTCTGTTCAAAGGGATTAACCCTATGCGTTTTCTAATACTTATTTGTCTTATTGTTTTACCTTCTTTTGCTATGGCGGAAGTTGCAAGTGAGCTTCCTGAGCTCAAATATGAAAGTAAGGTATCTCAACAAGAGTTCATTCTCAAAACTCAGCGTATAGAAGAAACTCCTGGAAAAGATAAACTGCTGTCTCTCCGCGTGCGCTTACCATCTGATTGGGTGAAGACGCAGGAAAAACCGGACCGTTCATTGGAGCTGGGTAACCGTTTATTAGGCGAGGTTGTAAAATATGTAAGTCCTCCTATTGGGGATGTAAGAGCCTCCTTTATTGTACTTGCAGTCGAAATGGAATATCTGATAAGTCCAAAAAATTGGTTGCTTAATTATTTGGTGACTCGCGGGTATACACCTCGCGGTTTTAAAGAGGTTAATTCTGACCGGCTAGAAGTTGAGTATGTCATGCTCCGCGAGGGATTAACCTATATCGTGCGTTCTGTTATTCAAAGAAACGGTAACCGCATTGTAATGGCAGAATTTATGTTACCAAGCACAGCGGGACAGATAACGCGAGAAATTCAAATTTGGTCGATGAGAACGTTTCGTCTTTTAAATAAAGATAAAAGCCCTCCAGTAGAATTAAAACATTATAAATTACTGGATATGGGTGGATTTTATTATCCAACAGGATGGGTGGCATCCACTATCGGCGAGAAAACTCCAGATAATATAACCGTCCAACTGTCCAAGAAAAAAGTGTTTGAAAATGAGAGAGACCGTCCTGATTACCTTATCAATGAGCAAGACGGTGTAATTAGCAGCTATTATCTTTCAAGAAACACATTTCCAAATATGGATAATGCACAAGCCTATTTCGATAAAATTCTATCCGATAAAAACATGTCTCGTGGAGAGTTGATTGAAACACGAGCATCTAACGACGCCCGAAAAATTCCTGAAATTAATCGTTACAGATTAACACTCAATGAGGGTAAATTTGTTAATTACGAATACTGGTATGCACTTCATGATGTTGGCACACATATTTATGTCACAACATTGATTACACCTGCCAAGGAAGTGGAGTTCTTAAATTGGGCAAGAAATAATGCCACCTTCGAATTGGTGGCATCATCATTCCGTTCTGAACAATAAATTAGCTTGAGTAATACATATCGTATTCAATGGGGTGAGGAGTCATCTCATAACGTTCAACCTCTTCCATTTTCAAATCAATGTATGAATCAATCATATCTTTAGTGAAAACATCGCCCTGCGTTAAGAAGTCGTGATTTTCTTTTAGTGCTCTTAATGCTTCACGCAGAGAACCACAAACGTGAGGTATCTTTTTAACTTCTTCACGGCTGAGTTCATACAAATTATTATCCATTGGCTCACCTGGGTGAATCTTGTTTTTAATCCCATCAAGTCCAGCCATTAGCATTGCAGAAAATGCGAGATATGGATTGGCAATAGGATCAGGAAAACGTATTTCCACGCGTTTTGATTTTTCGCCAAATGACATTGGAATACGGCATGAGGCTGAACGGTTTCTGGCGGAATAAGCCAAAATAACGGGGGCCTCATAACCTGGTACTAAACGTTTATAGCTGTTTGTTGATGGATTGGTGAAAGCATTTATAGCGCGCGCGTGCTTAATAATACCACCTATATAGAAGAGACATGTCTCAGATAGTCCCGCATATTCCTTACCAGCAAAAAGGGGTTTTCCATTTTTCCAAAGAGATTGGTGAACGTGCATACCAGAACCATTGTCCCCAAACATTGGTTTGGGCATAAAGGTGGCTGTTTTGCCGTAGGCGTGAGCAACATTAAGAACAACATATTTATAAAGCTGTAAGTTATCAGCAGCGCTTAAGATAGTTCCATACTTGATACCTAATTCGCATTGTGCAGGTGCAACTTCATGGTGATGCTTTTCAACTTCAACACCCATTTCAGACATAACAGTCAACATTTCTGCGCGTAAGTCTGAGAGTGTATCAATGGGAGCATCAGGCATATATCCACCTTTGGGTCCAGGGCGGTGTCCCATGTTACCTGTCGGGTATTCTCTGTCAGAATTATTAGGTGCTTCGGGGCTATCGATTTCAAAAGAAACTTTATGTTGTGCAGTTGATATCCTTACATCGTCAAAGACAAAAAATTCAGCTTCAGGTCCAAATGAGCAACTATCAGCAATGCCAGTTGATTTCATATATTCTTCAGCCTTTTTAGCAATACTTCTTGGGTCGCGTTCATAAGGTTTGTTAGTCAAAGGTTCGTATACATCGCAGAAGATTTTGAGTGTTGCTTGAGCAGTGAAGGGGTCAATGGCTATGCGATCTAAGTCAGGAACAATATTCATGTCGGATTCATTAATATATTTCCAACCGTCAATGGAAGACCCATCAAAGAAGATGCCTTTCTCAATCATATCTTTATCAATAGTGGAGGTATGTTGGGCTATGTGATGTTTTTTTCCACGAGGGTCGGTAAACCAAAAATCAAGAAACTCGATTTGGTGAGTTTCCATTATTTTGAGAAGATCTGCTGCGTTCTTTGCTTTGGTTGGTAGTGATTCCATTTGTGAGATGCCCCTTAGATGCTAGTGGTAAGCCATGTAATAAGTAAAAATAAGCCATGCATATATTGCATACTAGTAATAATTATCACAGGTTTCTGAATGAGTCGATAGGGAAAGGGGGCATATTTTTCTTTTTTTCGGTGGACAAGGGGTAGTGATTTCCTGCATATACTATCCGCTGAAGTTATGCTTCACATGTGGCGACTGTAGCTCAGTTGGTAGAGCCCACGGTTGTGGTCCGTGTGGTCGCGGGTTCGAGCCCCGTCAGTCGCCCCATTTTCTCCTTTTATTTTTCTTTAGAAAAACCCTTGGACTTTGTGAAACTTTCATGTAAAAAGTCGCTTAACCTAATGTGCGGGTGTGGCGGAATTGGTAGACGCGCCAGATTTAGGTTCTGGTGAGCTTTGCTCGTGGGGGTTCAAGTCCCTTCACCCGCACCATTTATTTTAAACAATCCAAAACCGGTAGCGAGATTATGCAAGTTAAAGAAGTTAAAAAAGAAGGCCTTCGTCACGATTTTGAAGTCCAAATTCCAGCAAATGATATTCAAAAGATGGTTGATGATGAACTTGTCATTTTAGGCAAGACAGCAAAACTTCCAGGTTTTCGCCCAGGTAAAATACCTCTTGATGTTTTGAAGCAAAAATACAGCCGTCACGTTATGGCTGATGTTTTGGAAAAGGCCGTTCAGTCTTCTTCTGCAAAGGTTGTCCAAGACAATAAATTAAAACCTGCGATGCAGCCAAAAATCGAAGTGAAAGAATTTGATGAAGGTAAAGACCTTATTTATAGCATGAGTGTGGAAGTTCTTCCTGACTTCAAGGTTATGGATTTAAAGGGTATAAAAGTTGAAAAACCTGTTGCCAAGGTTGAAGAGAAATCGATTAATGAAGTTCTTGAAAACGTTGCAGCTCAAAATCGCGACTTACAGCCTGTTAAGCCAAAACGCGCTGCTAAAAATGGTGATGTACTGACAATAGATTTTCATGGTAAACGCGCTGATGGTTTTGAAGTTGATGGTATGCATGGACATGACCATAACCTTGAGCTTGGTAAAGGTCAGTTTATTCCAGGATTTGAAGAACAACTTGTTGGCGCCAAAGAAGGTGATCACACTCATGTGAATGTAACTTTCCCAAAGCAATACCATTCTCAAGACTTGGCGGGACAAGACGCAATCTTCCATGTCGATGTAAAAGCTATTCAGGAACCAAAAGCATCTAAAATTGATGATGAGTTGGCCAAAAAACTTGGTCTTGATGATTTAAAAGCTTTGAAAGCCGCCGTTAGAGAACAAATTGAGGCAGATTACGGTAACTATACGCGCATGAAGCTGAAGAAAAACCTCCTTGATGTAATTGATGCTGGTCATGATTTCAAATTGCCTCAAGCCATGATTGATCAAGAGCACGAACACATTGTTCAACAGCTTGAGCGTGAAGCGGAAAGTAAGGGCGAAAAGCTGACTGATGCTGATAAAAAAGAACTTAAGATTTTAGCCGAACGCCGTGTGCGTTTGGGTATTGTTTTGGCTGAAGTTGGTAACCAGCGTAAAGTTGAGGTTACACAGCAAGAACTCCAGCAAGCAGTCATAAAAGAAGCCCAAAAATACCCTGGTCAGGAGAAGGTTGTTTTTGATTACTATTCCAAAAACCCGCAAGTGCTTGAGTCATTAAAAGCACCTGTTTTTGAAGATAAGGTGATTGATAGTATTCTTGAAGATGCAAAAGTGACTGAGAAATCTGTCTCTGTTGCAGACTTGATGGAAGATGATGATGCATTGCCAACGAAGCCTAAAGCTAAGAAAGCTTCATCTTCAAAATCAAAACCTGCCGCTGAGAAAAAAGCACCAGCTAAAAAAACTGCGCAGAAAGCTGCTAAGAAAAAGAGCTAAGCTTTTTTACCTTGGCTCTTGATATCTTGAGTGTCGCGCTATAGCTTTGTCTTGGTAAGTAACTCTTTTGATTCTTAAGGACATATTCATCATGGCAGACGTAGTTGATCAAGCTGTAAATTATCTCGTACCAACCGTTATCGAGCAGACAAACCGTGGCGAACGCGCGTTTGATATCTTTTCACGTCTTTTAAAAGAGCGCATTATCTTCCTTACAGGCGGTGTGAACGATGAAGTAGCATCATTGATTTGCGCACAGCTTCTTTTCTTGGAATCTGAAAACCCTAAGAAAGACATTTCCTTCTACATCAACTCACCAGGTGGTGTCGTGACGTCAGGGATGGCGATGTATGACACTATGCAATACATTCAATGCGATGTTGCAACTGTCTGTATTGGTCAAGCTGCGAGTATGGGCTCACTTCTTTTGACTGCTGGTGAAGCTGGTAAAAGATATATCCTTCCAAACGCACGCGTTATGGTTCATCAGCCGTCAGGTGGCGCACAAGGTATGGCTTCTGATATCGAGATTCAGGCAAAAGAAATTCTAAATCTCCGTAAGCGCTTAAATGATATTTATGTTCAGCATACTGGGCGTAAATTGTCTGAAATTGAAAAAGCAATGGACAGGGATACATTTATGTCTGGCGAGGAAGCCAAAAAATTCGGCCTCGTTGACCATGTTGTATCGACACGTCAAGAAGTTGTTAAAGATCTCGATAAAAAGTCGTAGACCTTTTCTTTTCAGACTGAGAAGCTATTTATCTACATATATAAAATTTTTATCAAGCACGTTAAACCTTGAGTAAGGAACGTGTCTTATATTATATTAGCAGTTCGATAATTTAGACATTAGGACATTTATGATTACGCTAACCGCTTCTGACGAAAAAACAGCCAACCTCCCGGTTTTACCTCTTCGTGATATTGTTGTCTTTCCGCACATGATTGTTCCTCTTTTTGTTGGTCGTGAAAAATCAGTTAATGCACTAGAGAAGGTGATGAAGGATGAAAAGAAAATTCTTCTCCTCACACAAAAATCTCCATCCGTAGATGATCCAAGTGGTGATGATCTTTTTGAAATAGGAGTGGAAGGTACAATTCTCCAGCTTCTTAAATTGCCAGACGGAACGGTAAAAGTTCTTGTTGAGGGGATTGAACGTATAAAGGCTCAAAATATTGTTGAAGTCAAAGGCGGTTTTCTTGAAGGAGATTACACTGGTGTAAAAGACGGAACGCCTTGGAATGATGAATTACAAGCTCTTGCTCGCGCTGCGCTTACACAATTTGAGCAATACGTGAAGTTAAACAAGAAGATACCACCAGAAGTTATGGTGTCGCTTCAACAGATTAGTGAGCCTGCCAAGCTTGCAGATACAATCGCATCTCATCTGGTTTTAAAAATTGAAGACAAGCAAAAGATTTTGGAAGCTGCAAATACGGCTGATCGTCTGGAATTGATTTATTCTTTTATGGAGGGCGAAATTGGTGTCCTTCAGGTCGAAAAGAAAATCCGCTCTCGTGTTAAACGTCAAATGGAGAAGACGCAACGTGAGTATTATCTGAATGAGCAAATGAAAGCCATCCAGAAAGAGTTGGGCGAGGGTGAGGCCGATGAAATGGCTGAGCTTGAAAAGAAAATAGAAGAGACCAAACTCTCTAAAGAGGCCAGTGAAAAGGCAACAGCTGAGCTCAAAAAACTTAAGCAGATGAGTCCGATGTCTGCTGAAGCAACTGTTATTCGTAACTACCTTGACTGGTTATTGGCTGTGCCGTGGAAAAAATATTCCAAGGTCAAAACAGATATTAAAGAAGCCAAAAAGGTTTTGGACGAGGATCATTTTGGTCTGGAAAAGGTTAAAGAGCGTATTTTGGAGTATTTGGCTGTTCAAAGTAGAACGCCAAAGACACAAGGGCCAATTCTATGTTTGGTGGGACCTCCAGGTGTTGGTAAGACATCTTTAGGTAAATCTATAGCCAACGCTACAAATCGTAATTTTGTGCGCATGTCACTCGGGGGCGTTCGCGATGAGAGCGAAGTCCGCGGACACAGACGAACCTATATCGGTGCTATGCCTGGTAAAGTTATTCAGGGTATGAAAAAAGCCAAATCATCTAACCCGCTTTTCTTGCTGGATGAGGTAGATAAGCTTGGTAATGATTGGCGCGGAGACCCAAGTTCAGCTTTGTTAGAAGTTTTAGATCCTGAGCAAAACAGCACGTTTAACGACCATTACCTTGAGCTGGATTATGATTTATCCAAGACAATGTTTGTTTGCACGGCTAACTCGCTTGATATGCCACGTCCTTTATTGGACAGAATGGAAATCATCCGTATTTCTGGTTATACAGAAGAAGAGAAGCTTGAGATTGTAAAACGTCATCTGCTTAGCAAACAGATGGAAGCAGCAGGACTTAAGAAATCCGAGTTCTCAATCAATGATCAGGCTATCCGTCACCTTGTTCGCTATTACACGCGCGAAGCAGGGGTGCGTAATTTAGAACGTGAAATTGCTAATTTGTGCCGTAAGGCCATTAAAGAAATCCTGTTGGCTAAAAAGAAAAAGAAAATCACTATTACATTACGCAATGTTGAAAAATATGCAGGTGTGAGGCGTCACCGCTTTGGCGCTGCCGATGAAGTAGATAAGATTGGTGTTGTAAATGGTTTGGCTTATACGGAATCTGGTGGTGATTTATTGTCTATTGAAGCGGTTGCTATGCGAGGTAAAGACGCCAAAGTTACAACCACAGGTAACCTGAAAGAGGTTATGAAAGAGTCTATTACTGTTGCCGAGATGTTAATTAAATCTCGGTCAAGTCAATTTGGTCTCCATTATGAGGATTTGAAAAAACAGCAAATACACGTTCACGTACCTGAAGGTGCTATTCCAAAAGATGGACCATCTGCTGGTGCGGCGATGGTAACGGCAATTATTTCGGCACTGACTGAAATTCCTGTTCATAAAACTGTGGCGATGACAGGTGAGGTAAATCTGCGTGGTCATGTAACAGCCATTGGTGGTTTGAAAGAGAAACTTTTAGGAGCTTTGCGTGGTGGAATCAAGACAGTTTTAATACCCAAAGATAATGAAAAAGATTTGGCCGACGTGCCTGATAATGTCAAAAAAGGCCTAAAAATCATTCCTGTCAGCACAATTGAAGAAGTGCTTGCGCAAGCACTTTTAGACATTCCTAAGCCTCTAGACCCTGATTCTGTAAAAGAAATTGACGAAATATCGTCAAAAACGGCAGAAAATAAGGGCGAAGACGTAATTAGGCATTGAGTTTCGATTTTTTTAGGCGTACAACTAATTCCCAGAAACAGTCGTTCAGCCTATATTAGGAAACACTTCCAGGCAATTTCGGCTATTTCTATCTGCTACTCAGGTTGGGTACAGATTCATGTTTAAACTTTAAAAGCTAGGAGCACTCCTATGAATAAATCAGAACTTATCGATTCAGTTGCTAAAAAAGCTGATCTTCCAAAAACAAAAGCACAAGACGCCCTTGAAGCTGTTATCGACAGCATCAAAGCATCACTTAAAAGTGGTAAAGAAGTCCGTCTAGTTGGCTTTGGTACATTTAGCGTTTCTAACCGTGCAGCGACTACTGGTCGTAACCCACGCACAGGTGAAGCGATTAAAATTCCAGCTTCTAAGCGTGCAACATTCAAAGCAGGTAAAGACCTGAAGGATGCTGTTAACAAAAGATAATTTGATTTATCTTTTTTAAGTTTCAAAAGCGGTCAGCATTTGCTGGCCGTTTTTTATTTTTGAAAAGCTCTTGATTTTTAATTCAAAGACGGGTATTTCAAACAGTTCCGGGCGGTTAGCTCAGTTGGTAGAGCATCTCGTTTACACCGAGAGGGTCAGCGGTTCGAGCCCGTTACCGCCCACCATTTTCCGCAAATCATATTCGAAAGAATATAGTGCATGAAATTTTCAGCTTTAATCGTAGCAGCAGGACAATCTTCTCGAATGGGAAGTGATATTCCTAAACCGTATTTGGATCTAGCTGGTAAAGCTATACTAAGACATTCTATCGAAAATTTTCTTTCACACCCCGATATTGATGAAGTGCAAGTCGTCATTAGTTCTGAACATAGGGAGTGCTACGAAAATGCGGTTAAGGGTTTAGAACTAAACAAGCCTGTTGTTGGTGGTGATACCCGTGGGCTAAGTGTATTTAATGGGCTTAAGGCACTTCAAAGTGATTATGTTCTTATTCATGATGCAGCTCGTCCATTTCTATCTCATGAAGTTATAAATAGAGCGCTCCAGTGTTTGAAGGATAATGAAGGGCAGGGATGTGTTCCTGTTCTTCCCGTAAAAGATACACTCCGCAGTAAAGCAGGAGATCACCCTGACAGGACTGAGTTAGTAAGAGTACAAACACCCCAAGGATTTCCTCTAAAGGCTTTGGTTGAGGCTTATGGAGCGAATGATTTTAACTTTACAGATGATGCCGGAGTATTTGAGGCAAATGGTGGTAAAGTGAGCCATTATGAAGGCGATGAAGATCTTTTCAAAATAACCACGACTGATGATTATAAGCGAGCACAAGCAATGAGTGATGGCAATAAAGTCTACAGGACAGGGCAGGGCTTTGACGTACATAAATTTGCCGAGGACGGTAATGCTGTGACTATCGGCGGAATTTCAATTCCGCACAATAAGGGTCTCGAAGGACATTCCGATGCTGATGTTGTTTTACACGCTCTTGTAGATGCGATTTTAGGAACAATTGGGGCGGGGGATATTGGTGAACATTTTCCTCCTTCAGATGCCAAATGGAAAGACGGGAGCTCTTCTCTATTTGTTGAAGAAGCTATGCGTCTTTTAAAAGACAAGAACGGTGAGGTTGTAAATGCCGATATTACGGTCATTTGTGAAGCGCCTAAATTAAGTGACTACAAGACAAAAATAAAAATAAAAATTGCAAAATTACTGTCTGTTGATGAGGGTTCGGTTAATATAAAGGCAACCACCACAGAAGGCTTAGGTTTTACAGGTCGAGGTGAAGGCATTGCTGCCCAAGCCGTGGTCACAGTCAAAATATAATTCTCATGCAAACCACTGCTCCCGCCAAAATCAATCTGACATTCAAGGTAAAGAGCAAGCGTTCTGATGGATTACATGACTTA
This sequence comes from Bdellovibrionales bacterium, assembly GCA_037968575.1. Classification (GTDB taxonomy): domain Bacteria; phylum Pseudomonadota; class Alphaproteobacteria; order Micavibrionales; family Micavibrionaceae; genus UBA2137. The sequence goes on from JBBKVR010000084.1 coordinate 21,658, forward strand.
GAGAGCATTGTTGCCTTTGCCGATATCTCGGACGAAATAACCATAGAGCCAACAACTGAACTTACTTATGAAGTGAATGGTCCTTACGCGCACCATGTTCCTCAAGACAGTGGAGATGATTTGGTTGTGAAAGCTGTAAAGCTTTTTGAGAAGGAGACCAATCAAACCGTTAATCAACGCATCACTTTAACTAAGAATATTCCTGCGGGTGCTGGTCTTGGTGGAGGTTCGAGTGATGCCGCCACTATTCTGAAATCATTAAATACATTATACGACACAAAACTTTCAGAAGATGAACTGTGTGAAATAGGGGTGCAGTTGGGAAATGATGTTCCTGTATGTATTCGTGCGCGCCCAACTTTGGTTGAAGGGACGGGCGACAGGTTATCAGATACGCAATTACCTTATGAAGGAACGCTGTTGCTCGTATGGCCAAACACGCATTGTTCAACGCAGGCGGTGTTTGAAGCTTTTGATACAAAACCACCGCAGGAAAATTACCCGAATGACTTAACGCTAGCGGCGATGTCTCTATGCCCTATGATTAGTGAATGTTTGGATACTCTCTCATGCTACGAAGATGCAAATCAGGTCTCTATGAGTGGAAGCGGGAGCACCTGCTTTGCCGTTTTTGATTCCCATGAAAATGCTGAAAAACATGAGTTAGCGCTCAAAAATAAATATCCACAGTGGTGGATTCAGGTGACTCAACTTCTCTCTTAAGACTTAATTAAGATTCTCCTTATATGTTGAGAATATAAAAAAGTAGTCAGGGAGAGAGATAATGGCACGCATATTTACAATCAAAAATAATAGACTTGAAAGCGGACGGTTTGAGATGATTGTCTCGCATTTTCGTAGCAATAGCGACAGCATAACTGATTTAGGTCAGGGGCTACCACTTCCAGTGGGACATTAAGAGTTTTTTAACGACTATTTCTTATACTTAATGAAGAATAAAAGGAAAGTCGGCGAGGAGAACAGAAATGCCAAGAATATTTTCATTAGGACCAGATAGGGATATGACAACAGTCGAGTTGACCCCTGAAACTTATAGTGTTCTTAATAAGATGAGGACTAATTTTTCAATTTCACCAAGCGGGCCTCAAGCTCCAGGACCATAACATATAGAATTCTACGCAAAGCAATGTTATAAACCCTCATAAACTTTTTTATGGGGGTTTTTGTTATGAGAATTGGTGTTCCAAGAGAAATCAAAAAACAAGAGCATCGTGTAGGGCTTGTACCCGCTTCGGTTAAAGAGTTGATCAATCATGGTCACGAGATTTTAGTCGAAACAGATGCTGGTGCAGGAATCGGCTTTGATGATTCTGTTTATACAGAAGCAGGTGCAACCATTGCGACATCTGCCAAACAAGTCTTCGACAGCAGTGAAATGATTGTGAAGGTGAAAGAGCCCCAAGCACAAGAATGTGAAATGCTTTCTGAGGGTCAAATTCTTTTCACCTATTTGCATCTTGCTCCAGATCCAGAACAGGCAAAAGGCCTGCTTAAATCAAACTGTGTTGCGATTGCCTATGAGACTGTAACTGGTCCAAATGGTAGAGGTCTGCCTTTACTTGCCCCTATGAGTGAGGTTGCTGGCAGGTTGGCAACGCAAGAAGGCGCACATTATTTACAAAAACATCTTGGTGGTCTTGGTAAATTGACTGGCGGAGTTCCAGGTGTTGAGCCATGTAGTGTTCTTGTTCTTGGTGGAGGAATAGCTGGCTTTAATGCCGCGCGAATGGCCGTTGGTCTTGAGGCAAACGTCACTATCATGGAACGTTCAGCCGATCGTATGCGTGAATTGGATGACTATTTTAAAGGACGTGCTCAAATTGTTTATTCAACAGAAGATGCCATTGAGCGTTATGCCTATGAAGCAGATATGATTATTGGAGCTGTTCTTATTCCTGGTGCATCTGCACCAAAACTTATTAAAAAAGAGATGCTGAAAAACATGAAGGATGGTGCAGTCATGGTTGATATTGCCATTGACCAAGGAGGATGCTTTGAAACAAGTAAGCCGACAACTCATGCCGATCCTGTTTATGAGATTGATGGGGTGATTCATTATTGTGTTGCCAATATGCCTGGTGCTGTTCCTTTAACATCTGCTTTGGCACTTAATAACGCAGTTCTTCCTTATGCTACAAGACTGGCCAATAAGGGCTGGAGACAAGCCCTGTTGGAGGATCCCAATTTTGCGAACGGTTTGAATGTCTGTATGGGAAAAATTACCCATAAAGATGTTGCAGAGTCCCTGAAAATGGACTACATAAAGAACCCGCTGGAGTTAGCAGCGTAAACATTCCCATATGCGGGTGTAGTTCAGTTGGTTAGAACGCCTGCCTGTCACGCAGGAGGTCGCGGGTTCGAGTCCCGTCACTCGCGCCATTTACTCTCAAAAAGAGTAGTATTCTTAAGAAGCGGCATTTTTGCCGCTTTTTTTGTGCACGACCTTGTGTTTACATTAGCTTTTCTATAGATATGTGCGAGAAAACACGTAAAATCTGTGACTATTATGGCTTCAACTGAATTTTTATCAGAATATTTTCCAATCCTTGTTTTCCTGATTATCGCATCGGGCATGTCTTTGGTGATGTTATTTGCGTCTTTCGTGGT
>JBBKVR010000085.1:0-6283 GCA_037968575.1 Bdellovibrionales bacterium
CAATCTCTTTCCAAAGCGGGACTTATTACGTTTGGGCTATTGGTTCTTTTCATGGCATTTTCGCCAGTCGCTAATAAAAAATTGAAAGCCGTATTCTTGCTTATTCTATGCGTGTTCACGATTACAAAGGTGACAGCACCAGTTGAAACAAAGTTAATTATTCATGCAACCGACAATATTGAAGCGGTTACACGCAGATTGGGTGAAATTGGCGTTGACCGTGATGATAGCGCGATGGGTCGTGGGTACTCCAGATTGCTTGAATACCCAGAATACCTTTTAACGGGTGCTGGTGAGGGTGCCCATTGGCGTTTTAATGCAAGGCAAGAATTGCATTCTGGTGTAGCAACAATTCTCTTTTCCTATGGATTTATTGGATTTATTCTGTTCGGGATATTTCTTGTTCTTATCTTTAAAAGGCTACCACTCTATTATGGTTTACTGATGATTCCGATTTTACTATACGGGCTAACGCATCAGAATTTCAGGAATACAGGTTTTTGGATTTTCTTGGCTCTTAGTTATTCCTACATATTCTTCAAAGACCCAAAACATGACATTAAAAACGAGATTTCTAAAAAAAAACATCGTTTAGATTTCTTCATAAATAGAGATGAATAATCTCAGAGAGACTTCATAACAAGACTGGCGTTTGTCCCGCCAAACCCAAATGAATTAGATAGAATGGCAGTTACAGTCTTGGATTTTGACGTCTTGGCGACAAGATCAATACCCTGACAGGCTTCAGAAATATTTTCCAAATTTAGTGTGGGGGGTAACGTATTTGTTTCAATGGCTTTGAGCGAATAGATTGCCTCAACTGCGCCTGCTGCTCCAAGTAAATGTCCGATGGCTGATTTTGTCGAAGACATTGAAAGTGTATCCAATGTATTTCCAAATAGCCTTTTCACAGCGATACACTCAATTCCATCACCTAGTGGCGTAGACGTTCCGTGCGCGTTAATGTAGTCAATATCTTCTGGGTTCAACTCGGCGCGCTTTAAAGCCGCGCGCATGGCACGGAAAGCCCCATCACCATCTTCGGCAGGTGATGTGATGTGATAGGCATCGCCTGATAATCCGTAGCCGATAACTTCACCGTAAATCTTTGCTCCACGTTTTTTGGCATGCTCGTATTCTTCTAAAATGACCACACCAGCACCCTCTGCAATTACAAATCCATCACGACCCTCATCGAAAGGGCGCGAGGCCTGTTCTGGTGTTTCATTATAAGACGTTGAAAGGGCGCGTGCCGCAGCAAATGAGGCCAAACCTAAGCGATTAACCGCAGATTCTGCGCCGCCCGCAATCATCACATCAGCATCACCAAGCATGACCAGTCTGGCAGCGTCACCAATAGCGTGAGCGCCCGTTGAACAAGCGGTAACCACAGAATGGTTTGGTCCTTTAAAACCATATTTAATGGAAACATGCCCTGATGCCAGATTGATAAGCATGGCGGGTACGGAAAATGGGGAAAGACGCCGAGGCCCTTTCTCATGTAATGTTATTGATGTGTTGTAAACAGTTTCAAGTCCACCAATACCCGAGCCAATCATTACGCCAGTGCGCTCTAAGGCTTCTGTGTCTTCAGGTTTCCATCCGCTATCGTTTAGAGCCTCTTCAGTGGCTTGCAGTGCGTAGAGAATGAATGTATCGACCTTCTTTTGGTCTTTGGGGCTTGCGATTTCGTCAGCATTAAAAGCATGTGGATTATCCCCCCCCTCTTCGGATGTGTGGATGACGGTTCCTGCAATTTTCGATGCAATGTCTGAGACATCAAATCTCTTAATTTTGCGGATGCCGCTTTGTCCCTGTATTAAGGCATCCCAATTGTGAGACACCCCTGTTCCAAGGGGTGTCACCATTCCCATGCCTGTGACAACTACACGTCTCATATAATTAAAGTTTCGCCGTATGGCAAAGATTCAAGAAAACTATTCAGCTGAGTTTTCTTTGATGAAGTTAACGGCATCACCAACTGTTTGAATGTTCTCGGCTGCATCATCAGGAATATCAACTTTGAATTCCTCTTCAAATGCCATAACCAACTCAACTGTATCAAGAGAGTCAGCACCAAGGTCATCGATAAAGCTTGCCTTTTCAGTAACTTTTTCTTCCTCTACGCCAAGATGTTCAACAACAATCTTTTTAACGCGTTCAGCAACATCACTCATGGATTTTTCCTTACTTTAAGTTCGTGATTTCTATTAACCGCGCAGACCTTATAAGGGCTTTTTCGCGATTGCAAGTGATTTTGTATCAGTTTTTTCTACTCTAATATAGTCTCGCGCATGTCATATCCAGCTAAAGCCTTGGTTTAGTAAGGGCTTTACTTGTGGATAATCCCTCTAAATCATCGCCATTCCGCCATTTACATGCAGTGTTGTGCCCGTAACATAGCCTGCTTCTTCACTGGCTAGGTAGGCAACAGCACCTGCGATGTCGCCAACTGACCCCATTTTTTGCATAGGAATTGTGGCATTAATTTTTTCTTTTTGATCATCTGTAAGAGCATCGGTCATAGCTGTGGCAATAAAGCCAGGTGCTACACAATTTACAGTAATGCCACGTGAGGCAATTTCCTGCCCCATGGCTTTTGACCAGCCAATCATACCTGCTTTTGAGGCAACATAATTTGTCTGTCCTGGATTACCAGTTACACCAACAACGGAGGCAATATTGATGATACGGCCCCAGCGATTTTTCATCATTCCGCGCTGGACGGTCTTAGCGAGCTTGAAGGTGGCAGTCATGTTGACATCTATGACTTCCTGCCACTCTTCATCCTTCATCCGCATAGATAAATTATCGCGTGTTAGTCCTGCATTATTAACAAGGATATCAATCTGACCCATTGCTTCTGCTGCTTTTAAGGCAAGCTCTTCTACTGCACCTTCTTTTGAAAGGTCGGCAGAGACAACATGGCAACGCTCCCCCAGTTCAGATGAGAGCTGTTTAAGTTTGTCTTCGTTACGACCAGAAATCGTAACCGTTGCACCCTGCGCGTGTAGAGCTTTGGCTATTTCACTACCAATGCCGCCTGGTGCGCCGGTCACAAGTGCTGTTTTGCCTGTCAGATTAAACATGGAATCGTCCTTTATAAATTTGTTAAAAATGTTTCGATTTGCTCGGGTGTTTCAACAGATTGTACGCCTAAGTCACGATCAATGCGACGCGCAAGCCCAGATAAAACTTTACCTGCGCCAAGTTCAACCAATTCTGAAACACCGTTATCTTTCATCCAAAGGACCGACTCGCGCCAGCGCACAGTACCTGTGACTTGCTTGACCAGTAAATCACGAATTTGATCAGGCTCAGTCGTTGCCTCAGCCGTGACATTTGCAACAACAGGAAGTGACGGTGTGTTAATTTCAGTTTCAGCAAGAGCCGCTTTCATCTCCTCTGCTGCAGGTGCCATAAGAGAACAATGGAAAGGGGCAGAAACAGGAAGCTCAATCGCACGTTTTGCACCCTGCGCGCCAGCCAGTTGAATGGCGATGGCAACAGCATCTTTGTGACCACTAACAACTGTTTGACCATCAGAGTTATCATTAGCAGATTGGCAAATGAGGCTATCACCAGCTTTTGTTGAGGCTTCATTAGCAATGGATTGGACGGCTGCATAATCAAGCCCCAGAATCGCCGCCATCGAGCCAACGCCAACAGGGACAGCGCGTTGCATGGCTTGCCCGCGTAACTTTAGTAATCTAGCTGTTGTTGCAATAGGCAGGGCATTAACTGCAGTAAGAGCAGAGTATTCTCCTAAAGAGTGACCGGCAACATAGATGCCCATATCAGCAAGTGTTTTTCCACTTTGCTTTTCTACAACTCTTGCGACAGCAAGAGATACAGCCATAAGCGCAGGTTGCGTATTCTCAGTGAGATTAAGATCCGATTCGCTTCCCGACGTCATCAAAGCAAATAATTTTTGCCCCAAAGCGTCATCAATTTCTTGAAAAACATGCTTAGCCTCTGGAAATGCCTCGGCCACTTCTTGCCCCATTCCAATATATTGTGAGCCCTGACCAGGGAATACAAATGCGCGCATAATTCCTTCACTTTCAAAATGTTACTAGCAAACGTTATTCGCGGTTGAATTGAAACATCTACCTCCATGAAGTCAATAGGAAATGTACAAAAACCACGAGCTATGCAATATATGAATATCAGGGTTTCCTAATTTGCAAAGCCTATTCCAATGTGTTAATGTTTTATTAATCCTGACATACAGGTTTTGTAATTTTATTACTTTCCTTCTGGTTTTTAACTGGGGGAGACCAAACGGGAAATAATAGAATCTGCGTTCGAGTTAAAACTCGTTAAAGGCGATCTAGGGGTAGTGTGCCACAGTTTAAGAAGGAGAACGCAAATGAGTACTGTTGTAATACAAAGAAACATTAAGACAGTTCTTGAGGAAGCAAATGCAGTCTATTCTATGGTCTGTGCATCTGGGCAACCCAATATGGATTACGCCGGATATGCATGCCACGTTGCGCTGAACAGATTTCGTAGTCTTTTGAACGAACCAGATTTGACCGTTGAGAAGCTTGAATATCTTTTAAGAAAGGCAGCAAGACGTCACGCACAAAGAGATCCAGATGGAGATTGGGCAGAGTTTACAGCCTCGTTCCTGTCAGGTAAGGCGACAGCCAATCAAAACGCCAAGAGAGTTGGAAGAATTTAATACCCTCTAAATCTACGCAATTATAGATAACCCCGTCTGTCTTAAATGATAGGCGGGTTTGTTTTTGTTTAAATATTTAAGCTAGTTCTTTTTCTTATTAGGATAGAAAATACCTTTAACTCTACCAGAATCAGAGCCTGCAAAAAGCTGGCTGATGCCTGTTTTGGTATTTACAGTAGCGCGCGCGCCCTCAAGCGTATTTTGGTCCTGCATGATTTTGACATTACCTGTGAGCTCAGCAATTGACGTTGCGCCTTCGTAAGTGGCACGACTTCCTGTTGCCTTCTCGGTTGGCGTCGTAATCACAACATTTCCAACCGCCAGCGCTTTTTTAAGACTGTTACTTTCATTTGAATCCGTTTTGGCATCAGAATCATTAAACCAGGCTGTTAAAGTGTCTGCTTGAATAGTATTTGTCTCTTGTGTTGCAACAGCATTCCCCTTGGCAATAAATTTGTTTTCTGCTTGATAATATTCAAGAGAGTCTTGAGCAGTGACAGTTATCGCTTCACTGTCGAGTTTTAGATTACTACCTGTCGCAATAATTTTGGTAATGGCTGAAGAATTACCACCTTCATCGTAATGTGCCTCTATGTAATCAGCAGTTAGTGTTGTGCCAGCCTGCACGACCTTTGCGTTATTACGTGCCACATACATGTTTTCTGCGCGTCGCCACTCCAAAGCACCGTCAGCGGTAATCTCTATCGGGTCATCAGAGCCAGTGTCTTGGGCAACAGCTGGATTAAAGAAAACAAATAAAAGGGTAAAGATAATAGTTAAAAGTTTCATGGGGCAACGGGTTCTTTTGTTGGTTGAGCAGGAGTTTTATCTTCGTGAAGTATCATACGGGCAGGACCTTTAAATGTAAAAGTAGATGTTTTTGAATCTGCCGAGAAGCCTGCAGCGTCAATTGTGGCATCAGGACCATCCAGGTTAACTGGCTCATTAGTGTCCGCACTACGCTCATCCATGTTCAAAAACATTTGTGATGTGCTCATTTTGTAACCATCTGTGTTGGAGAGTCCGACATCACCTTTTAAGTCCAGAACCTGCTTTTCTTGGTCAAAGAAACCTTCATTGGCCTCAAGATTAAGCCAAGTTCCGTCTTTTAACGTGAGGTCAGCGGTTGGATTTTCGAGCTTCACAAAATTTTCATTTTGTTGTGTCTGAAAGGCTCGGTCGGCCTCAATTGTATAGGGCTGATCTTGATTGTCCTCGGAGCGAAATTTGGGCTTGAGAAGCTCATTTGCACCCATCTGACGCGGGGCAACCTCTTCAATGGGACGAATTTCTGCAATATTTTTGCGGTCATTAAAAATAAAAACTGAGAAAAGCAGAACAACGGCAACAATCGGAAAGAACAGGCGAAAGAAGCGCACAGCACGAGAGCGTGCCACAATGCGTGAAGCATTTTTGTTTTGACTACCTGAAATATCAAGTGTCGAAAGAGCAGGCTTTTTATTTTCTACCATTGGGAGAGTTTATGCCGAATGAAGGGTATTAGACAATACCTGCCTTTAAGCATTCTTGAACACGCAGAAGTCCAACTATCTTCTCATCATTATCTGTAACGATAAGAGAGGTAATGGGCGATTT
>JBBKVR010000086.1:0-7890 GCA_037968575.1 Bdellovibrionales bacterium
CCATTTTCAAAAAGATATTCGATGGTTCCTGCACCTACATAACCCATTTTTCGGATAGCATCAGCTGATAATCCACCAATGTAGGCGCGTTGTTCTTCGGTCAATGTAGGAGAAGGGGCTTCCTCGACAACCTTCTGGTGGCGACGTTGAATAGAGCAATCGCGCTCACCCAAATGAATAGCATTGCCGTGCTTATCACCAAAAACTTGAATTTCAATGTGGCGCGGTGTGAGGAGATATTTCTCCATATAAACTGTATCGTCACCGAAATTTGATTTGGCTTCGGAGCGTGCAGTCGAATAAGCCTCTTTAAATTCTTCACTCTTCTTCACAACTTTCATACCTTTACCACCACCACCAGAGGCAGCTTTAATCAAGATAGGAAAGCCCATTTCTTCGGCTTCTTTTAAACCAGCTTCATAGCTTTCGATTGCCCCTTTGGAGCCAGGGACGACAGGAAGACCAAGTTCAACAGCCGTTTTTCTCGCTATAACTTTGTCACCCATTTTGACAATATGCTCGGATGAGGGACCGATAAAGGTGAATCCGTGTTCTTCAACCATTTTAGCAAATTCAGCGTTCTCGGAGAGGAAGCCATAGCCTGGGTGAATAGCATCGGCATTAGTGAGTGATGCCGCCGTTAAAATTGCGTGTGTGTTCAGATAGCTGTCTTTAGCAGCGGGTGGACCAATACATACAGATTCATCAGCTAAGCGTACAGCCATTGAATTAGCATCTGCTGTAGAGTGAACAACAACCGTTGCAATGCCCATTTCCTTACAGGCACGGTGAATCCTGAGGGCAATTTCTCCGCGGTTAGCTATCAGAACTTTTTGAATCATGAGATTGTTCTTGTCCGTTGCTTATTCAATGACCATCAACACGTCACCAAATTCGACGGGCTGTTCATTTTTGACAAGGATTTGCGTCACTGTTCCAGATGATGGAGCTTTAATCGGGTTCATAACCTTCATGGCCTCAACAATCATCACTGTGTCGCCTTCATTAACGGTATCTCCTTTTTTTACAAAAGCAGGAGAGCTTGGTTCGGCTGACATATAAGCTGTTCCTACCATAGGAGATGTTACGGCGCCTGGGTGGCTTTCTGCAGTCGCAGGTGTTGGAGTGGTGTTGGCTTGTTGTGGTGCTGCGGGATCATTGCCCATGGGCATAGTAGCGGGCGCAGAGGTTCCGTGATGATGCGGGGTAGAGACACCACCCTTATTCACACGGATGAATTTTTCACCTTCCGCAACTTCGATTTCGGTTAAGCCTGTTTCTTCAAGCAGCTTAGCAAGCTGGCGTATGGCATCTGAGTTAATTTTCATGAGATCTATCCAGAACGTTGTCTGTCTTTGGGTTGGTTACGTTTTATATCGCAAGTCTTTATAATGTGTTGTTTTTCGTGAGTCCAATATTTAAAAAGTTTTTTGCAAAATGTCAAAGGTAAGAAAAAAGCCTCAATACCAGAAATAGTGGTTGTAGAGGCTTTTTATAATAGTAAATACAGTAACTTAATGTAAATTAGCTTTCTTTTTTCTGTCTCTCAGCACTAATAACACTTTTCATCTGGTCATATGGTAGATATCCACGAATAACCTCTGTCTCAACAATGAAACCCGGTGTTCCAGTGATGCCAAGTGTCTCAGCTAATTGAATATTCTCTTGGATTTTCTGCTGTACAGACTCACTTGCTGCATCTTTTTTCAGTTTCTCGACATCAAGACCAACTTTTTCTGCAATTTTTGTTAGTTCTTCGGCAGTTTTTTGGCCTTTATGGTTCATTACACCTGTATGGAATTCAAAATACTTCCCTTGTTTTTCCGCGGCCAGTGACCATTGGGAAGCTAAAAGTGATGTGGGCCCCAATATAGGCATTTCAACGAAAACGACTTTAACGTCTTTATCGTTTTCAACTATACCTTGAATGCTTTCAAAAGCCTTGTGACAATAGCCGCAATTGTAATCAAAGAATTCGGTAACAATAATGTCACCCTTAGCGTTCCCTGCAAAAGGGTAAGCTTTTGTTTTTTGACGAATATCGGAAATAAGAGCAGCTGCTTTTTCGCCAGCTTCTTGCTCAACTTTATTGATCTGTTCAAGTCTATAATTCTCAAGCGTATCAAGAACGACCTTTGGATTGTTACTGATATAACTTTCAATCATCTTGTTAATCTCGGCTTTTTCTGCATCGTTGAGATCTGCTTTTGCAACTGAAGATGTGCCGATTAATGCCAGACAGGCCACTGTTGAGAGAAGAAATTTCACGAAGGACTCCTTAAAAGTTTTCAAATTTTAGTTAATGTTTAAGTGTAACGCAGTTTTTAGCCTTGTTCCAAGTAATTTAGTATGTCTTGGGCACGATACCAGTCTCCTGAGCCTTTTGGAAGGGAATTCAATGCTCCCATGACACGTGATTTAGCGTAATCTTTACGTCCCTGAAGTAGTGCTTCTTCAGCTAAATGCAGTCCTGCACGAGCGTCATCGTTCATGCGTCCGTAAGCTGTTGCCATCAAACGGTGCAGACGCGTTGAGCGCTTCTCCTGCGCTTGTGCTTTTTTAAGCTGTGCAATCGCCTCTTCCAATGCGGCTTTATCATTTCCTGAACTTTCAATGAGTGCGTGTGCATAGGCAACACGGATAAGCCCAGCGTCAGGAAGAATTTGAATGGCTTTTTGATAGGAGGGGAGAGCCTCTTTGCCGCGCCCAAATTCTGTAAGCATTTGACCTTTAAGCTCATGAAAATAGGGGTTATTAGGATTTTCCTTTATTAAGTCATTAATACCATCAATAGCTTTCTCAACACGGTTTTGTCTGTAGTCAGCAATAGTGTGTGCATAACGCGCAGGAAGAGAGACGTCCTTGTCGCCGTATTCCCAAGAGACTCGTTCTGGCGATACAAATGCCAGTAATTTAGCTTTTAATAAGTCGTACTCCGCTGCCCACTCAGGGGGAACGCCTTGTTTATATTGCGGAGAATCGGCTGCGCGACTCTCAATAGCACTTAAGCGGTTGCGAGAAAGTGGGTGAGTGCGCACATATTCAAGTTGCTGGGTTTGAGGGAGCAAATCTTGATCCCCCATTTTCTCCATAAAACTTACCAAACCGTATGAGTCCATATTGGCCTGACGCAAATAGGTTAAACCCGCTTGATCGGCAGAGGATTCTTGTACACGACTATAAGAGAGAAACGATCTTGTTGCACTTGAGCCTGCTGCGGCTGCGGCTCCACCCGCGGCTCCAGGGCTTCCACCAGCTAAAGCTGCTCCAACACCTATCAAAGTACCTAAAATAGCCTCATAGGAGGCATTTTCCATGGCTTGTTTCGTACGCACTAGGTGCCCACCGCTAATGTGACCCAATTCGTGAGCAACAACGCCGAGTAGTTCATCCAGCCTGTCTGTCTTATCGATTAGCCCTGTATGAATAAAGATGTTTTGCCCACCTGCAACAAAGGCGTTGACTTCATTATCTTGAATAAAGACGAAGTTAACTGAGGATGGTGATAGGCCAGCACCGCGAATAATGCCTGTCGACCAGTCTTTTATGGCGGTTTCTAGCTCTATATCACGAATAATAATTTGAGCATTTGCTGCCGAGAAGGGTAAGCCAATACCCAACAACAAAATAAGAGCCCAAAATCGGTATTTTAAAGTCATAGTATTCCTTTTTGTGGAATGTTAGGCTTTGACTATAAATTAGTACGATTGAAAAGAAAAACACCTTCCCTCAAATGTTACCTGAATCTTTTATAAATTGGATTACACCTTACATGCCGTGGTTGGATGTCCTCTGGATACCTGTGGCACTCCTAATTGCGCGTAAAGGGCAAAAAATTAAGGCAGGAGCCTTTGTTCTGGTGTGTATGGTTAGCTTACGCCTGCAAGCGGAGATCATTAAAAGTACTGGTCACCCTAATGGTTTCACAGGTTTCTTTGAAAGTGACATCTTTTACCGTGGTATGAGTGTTTATTCATTTTTCATTTTGGCGTTTCTTGGGCTATCCTATATTTCACCTGGTACACGCGGAGTAATATATGTGGCTGCCTCACTCTCCATATTCTTTATGGCATTTATCTCCTCATTCCTTATTATGCTGGCATGAGCAAGAAACCAACAGGGCGCGAGCCTACCAAACGTGTGAAAACAGCCAAGGGACGTAAGATGTCCTCGACATTGTGGTTGCAACGTCAACTCAATGACCCTTATGTGCAACAGGCACAAATTGACGGGTACCGCTCACGCGCTGCATACAAACTTAAAGAAATTAACGACAAGGTGGGTCTCATTCAAAAAGGCATGACAGTTGTCGATTTGGGTGCTGCGCCAGGTGGGTGGTGTCAGATTGCATTAGAGGAGGGAGCATCCCATGTGATTGGGATGGATTTACTTGCTGTTGATGCAATGGAGGGTCTTACATTTCTACAGATGGACTTCATGGATGATGAGGCTCCAGAAGCACTCTTAGCCCTTATAGATGAAGGTGTTGATATCGTGTTGAGTGACTTGGCACCAAACACAGTGGGTCATAAACAAACAGACCATTTACGCATCATGACACTGGTTGAAGCAGCCTATGAATTTGCTTGTGAAGTGCTCAAACCTGATGGCGCATTTGTTGCCAAAGTCTGGCAAGGAGGCGCGCAACATGAACTTCTCGCGCAAATGAAAAAGAGCTTTAAAACAACGAAACATATTAAACCACCTTCAAGCCGTCAGGGGTCTGCAGAGAGTTTTTTGATTGCACAAGGCTTTCGCGGGAACTCATAAGGAATATGTTCCTCTAGACGAACACTATATGTAGTGTCATGATAATGTTTCAGGCACAATATGTGCTTGTTCTCGTATTTATATCAAAAATTGCGAATCTGTGGACAGAGTCTGATTAGGACTCAAATCTTGCCCCCGAATCGTATCAATATGGATTTGAGATTTAATTTCTGTTAGTCACACCGACTGGCCAACCACAATAAACAGTAGAGTAAAAACAAGGAGACGACCCCATGTCACAGGCTGCAACTGCCACAAAGATAGAAGCCGAAAAAAAATCCCCCCTTTTGCAGGAACGCCACATTTATAAGCCGTTTTTGTATCCTTGGTGTTATGAGGCGTGGTTAACGCAACAGCGTGTTCACTGGCTTCCTGAGGAAGTCCCAATGGCTGAAGATGTGCGTGACTGGAAGAAAAGCCTGACGCCATCTGAGAAGAACCTAATGACTCAAATTTTCCGTTTCTTTACTCAAGCAGATGTTGAAGTGAATAATTGCTATATGAAACACTATTCGCAAGTGTTTGGTCCCGTTGAAGTGCAAATGATGCTTTCGGCCTTTTCAAATATTGAGACAGTTCATATCGCCGCCTATTCACACCTTTTGGACACACTGGGTATGCCAGAGACGGAATATGCAGCATTTCTTGATTACAAAGAAATGAAAGATAAATTCGATTATATGCAAGGCGTGAATATGAATTCCCGTCGTGATGTTGCCAAAACGATGGCTATGTTTGGGGCTTTTACTGAAGGCTTGGCGCTATTTGCTTCTTTTGCAATTTTGATGAACTTCCCACGTTTCAATAAGATGAAGGGAATGGGGCAGATTATCACATGGTCGGTGCGTGATGAAACGCTTCACTGTCTATCAATGATCCGTCTGTTTAATACCTTTATCGAAGAAAACCCTGATATTTGGGATGATGAGATGAAACGTGAACTTAGAGAATGCTGTGAAATAACAGTGGAGCACGAAGATGCCTTTATTGATTTGTGTTTTGAGATGGGTGAAATCGAAGGGATGAAACCAGAAGATGTGAAAGAATATATTCGCTATATTGGTGATCGTCGCCTGCAACAAATTAACCTTGAACCTATTTATGGCATTGAGAAAAATCCACTGCCGTGGATGGATGAAATGCTGAATGGTGCTGAACACACTAACTTCTTCGAAAATCGCTCCACTGAATATTCCAAAGCCTCAACGGGGGGATCATGGGAAGATGTTTTCAATGAGGATGTGTTTGAGGGTAATTACGGTAAGAAAGAAGACGCTGATAGTCTTGCAAGTGAAGCTGCCGAATAGATAACAAGTTTTATATCCTGAGTACAGAAAACCTGCCGCATGGCAGGTTTTTTGATAAAAACCTATACTAAAATAAGTTGAAAACTTGATTTTTGTTCCCCAATGCGCCATTTTCTCTTTCCTAAAGGTATAAAGGAAAAAATAAAATGGCATACACGCCCTGGACAATTAAAGATTTACCGTGGAATCAACTGAAACCTGAATTGGTTGATGAAGAATTGCTGTCGGTTATTAAAGCAGCCTCATTGGTTGAATATAATTCTGATACGTATGCAGATTATCTCTCTCGCGTGTTTCATGATGATAAAGAGTTTAAAATTCTTCTTCGCCAGTGGGCTGTTGAAGAAATTCAGCATGGTGAGGCTTTAGGGCAATGGGCGATGAAAGTTGATCCAGGCTGGGATTTCCAAGGCGCTATTCAAAAGTTTCGCGATGGGTACACACCTGAGCATTTTTTAAGTGACTCTAATGTCTCTCCACGTGGTTCGCGCACAGGTGAAATGGTTGCGCGCTGCATGGTAGAGGTGGGCACGAGTTCTTATTATACAGCCATTGGCAACTCGACTAACGAGCCCGTTTTGAAAGAAATTTGTAAGAAAATCGCAGGCGATGAATTTCGTCATTACAAACTATTTTACGGCACCATGCAGAAATATCTGGAACGTGAAAAATTAGGACGTTTTGGGCGTTTAAAAGTTGCGATCGGACGAATTGCTGAATCAGAAGATGATGAGCTGGCGTACGCTTATTACGCGGCCAATGCCAATGATAATATTGAATATGATCGTGAGCATTTCAGTAAAGCGTATTTAAGAAAAGCTTATAGTTTTTATCAAAAGCCAGTTGTTGACCGCGCTGTTGCGATGATTTTTAAAGCCTGTGGGTTCAAGCCCCAAACATTGGGATATAAATTGGCGTCAACACTCGCATGGCGAAAATTTGAGAAACAGGCAAAAGAGTTAAAGAAGCAAGTGGCTTAGTGTTATCCTCAACCACCAGGGTTTACACCACCTTCTATACGAGCTAGACGAGCATTAAGTTGCTGTTGCTCAGCCAATCTCTCAGATGCTTGTCCAGAGGCGCGTGCTCCTTGGAAACCACCCTGAATACCACCAAGACCTTGCTGGAAGACCATACCACCACCAATCGCAGCATATTGGGTCAGGTTGCCCGCAACATCTTGGTTTGTATCCCCGAATGATGAGGCTGATGAGCCCATCCATCTCAAGATTTGGTTTGGAATCATGTCAATCAATTTGAATGATGAAAGTGCCATCATGTACATGATAATAGCGTATAGAATCGTGAAAAAGAGACGGTCAACCGCACCACGGGCAATATCCAGATAATAATCAAGACCTTCCCGTGCCACTGTATCTTCGGCGCTGTTGCCACTAACGTTTTCAACAACTGTACTCCATATTTCATTGAGTACAGAAGCCATCGCGCCAAATATCAAAATTCCTGCGAGGAAACCAAACAGAATAAGCAGTGGACGAATGAACACCTCGAAAATCAGATAGTACCCGTTCATCGCCCCTTCGCCAGGAAGACCGTTGCCATCAATGCGTAGGTGACCAAGTGCCCATAAAGGTGCACCAACCATCGCCTCAAATATCCCTTTTACCCAGCCACCAACGGCAAAGAAGAAATACACAAACGGTAAAAACGGAATAACGTAAAACAGTACGAAACCAACTGTAAGGCCAAGTCCAGCTATACCGTAGGCCAAGCCCATACCAGAACAACCCATATCTGAGCCAGCTGCACAGATGATTCCACCTAACGTACCAGCACCGAGCATAAAGACGGC
>JBBKVR010000087.1:0-5754 GCA_037968575.1 Bdellovibrionales bacterium
GTATCGTATCCCAATGTCCAGAAGAAACCGCCAATATATAATAATATCGCTGATAGAGACATTTCATTTGTAATGGCTGTCCATCCCATCAATGCACCGAAGTTGAATGTGAGACCCAAGAAGGCCTGTGGCCACCATGTAATGCGCTTCATCAATGGATAGACGGTAACAAACAGCAATGAAAAGATACCAAGAAGTATTGTAAAAGAACTCATTTGTAGCAAAATAAGTAGTCCTAAGAAAAGTAATGCGCCTAAGAACAAAAAGGTTTGTCTTGTGGAAACCACCTCAGATGCCAATGGCCGCAAGCTTGTACGCTCAACTTGTTTGTCCAAATCTCTATCCCACAGGTCATTTATAATGCACCCAGCCCCGCGCATAATAAGTGCGCCGACAGCAAATAATACAATCATGAGAAACAATGTATCGAGTCCCATGTCTGTATCTTGCGTTTTATAGGCTAAAACCAAAGACCACAAAGCAGGTAATAGAAGGAGCCATGTGCCAATGGGTCTATCTAGACGCATAAGATAGGCGTAGGGACGAATTTTTTCCGGTAAGCGCTCAATCCACGGTAATTTTCTGATATCAGTATACATGATAAAAAACTACCTTAAAGCTTCATGGTTATTTAGTGATACGTCTCTTGTTAAAAGCACGTACGTACCCATCTGATGATGAGTAAATGCATTTACGTTGCGAAGATATAAATGCAGGTTAACCCACCGATAAACATCAAAATCATAGCAAGTATTGTCCCAGATGTCCTGCCCCACGATCTAAAGGAAGATTCTTTTAAGCCCATAAAGTGTAAAAGCCTTGAAAGAACAACGCCTATTCCAAACAGATGTAAGAAAAGTGGTGAGAAAAGGGATTGCTCCATAATCACCATGAGTATCAGAAGAATAGGAACAATTTCGGTAAAGTTACCATGTGTGCGAATAGATTGATGGAGTTCTGGAATACCACCGTCGCCTAGGCCAATTTTATTTTTGATGCGCATACGAACAACTCGTAAAACCAAAATAACAAGAAAAATTGCTAGAATACCTGCGTAGAGAGCTGTAACCATTTTTGAATCTCCTTTGTGCTTAGTATGGGCAGATATTTACGGATAATCAATGTGCATGAGGGAAAGTCCATAAGACGGTGCTGTGGGACCACCAGCTTCCCTGTTTTTAGCCTCTAAGGCTGTTTTAACATCTATGGGCTTCCATTTACCGATTCCTACATACACAAGCGTTCCTGCAAAATTACGAATTTGGTGATGTAAGAAAGCACGTGCTTCTGCATGGATGCGAATTTCTTGTCCACCATATTCATCGTAGGGAAGTGCCTCCACCTCAATGCGGTCAAGTGTTCTAATAGGATTTTTAGCCTGACATACTGAAGCGCGAAATGTTGTAAAATCATGTTTTCCCAGTAAATACTTTGCGCCCTCTGCCATTAAATCAGCATCGCATGGGACTTTGACATGCCAGACACGCTTTACATCAAGTGCAGGTGGTGTACGTCTGTTTAAAATGCGATATGTGTAGAGCTTATTGGTCGCTGAAAAACGTGCATGAAACTCATCATCAACTTCTTCTGCTTTAACTACAGAAACGGGATGATCAAGCATATGCGCATTAATGGCTTTACTGAGTGCAAAGCCAGATATCGTGCGTTCACCATAATCTAAATCGAAATGAAAAACCTGCCCTTTAGCGTGAACGCCTGCATCAGTGCGACCTGCTCCTTGGATACGAATATCCTGACCACAGAAAGCCTGGATAGCCTCTTCAACAACTTGCTGTACGCTTGAAGCATTCTCTTGTTTTTGCCAGCCGCTATAGGGTGTTCCATCATATTCAACCGTACATTTCCAACGTGTGATGGTCATGACGATAAAATATCCCCGACTGTTAAATAACCGCCATTGATGGCAGCCTCAATATTCATGGATTTACCGTTAGGAGCTTGGATGGTTTGGAGTAGCAAAATACTATTGTCGCCACAAGCGACTTTACCATCTTTAGAAAGTAGTTTTCCTGAATTTTCTTCTGTTTTTTCAGAAACATAATGTGCTTCTTTTATTTTGAATGTGACACCATCTTTTTGAAAAAATGTGCCTGGCCATGGGTTCAAAGCGCGAATTTGGCGGCCAATTTCAATCGCTCGAGAGTTCCAGTCAATAACACCATCTTCCTTTTTAAGCATGGAGGCATAAGTTGAAAGTTCATCGTCTTGTTTTTGGCTTTTTAAATCTCTTTTTTCTGCTAATTCATCAATGATACCCACAATCATGGAGCTTCCGATATCCGAAAGTGCATCATGGAGGCTTTGTGCTGTTGTTTTATCGTCTATAAGGATTTCCTCTTTGGCAATCATTGGTCCCGTATCTAAACCCTCTTCCATTTGCATGATTGTTACTCCTGATTTGCTATCACCTTTCCAAATGCCATATTGGATAGGTGCAGCACCACGCCATCTTGGTAGAAGAGAGGCATGAATGTTTAGGCAACCATGTTTGGGTGCATCTAGAACTTCCTTAGGCAATATAAGTCCATATGCGGCGACCACAGCAACATCAGCATTTAAGGACTGAAATTCTTCTATGGCCTTAGCGTTCTTCTTGAACTTTTGAGGCGTATAAACGGGAATACCGTTCTTTTTTGCACGTATCTGAACAGGGGAAGGTTGCAATTTATGCCCACGTCCCTTTGGTCGTGGAGGTTGCGTATAGACGGCAATGACTTCGTGCTTTGAACTAATAAGTTTATCTAAAGCTTTCACTGCAAAATCAGGGGTGCCCATAAATACAATCTTGAGTGCGTTCGTTGTCATGCCTGCTTTTATAGAAGCTGGATGGCTTCACGTAAAGATATGATGTTAGAGGATGTTATGGTTTTTCTTATACTTGTCGAGTTTACGCAAAAGCATATTGCGCTTCAGACGTGATATATGGTCAACAAATAGGATGCCGTCTAAATGATCAATCTCATGTTGAACACAATGTGAGGCTAGCTCTTCAAACATTTGCTCTTCTTCTTTGCCATCGTAATTCAAAAACTTTACGCGGACTTGACGTGAGCGCTCAACTTCGGCGAATTGCTGAGGTACTGACAAGCAACCTTCATCCCATACACTTGGCTCGTCACTCATCCAGATAACTTCGGGGTTGGCCATGAAAATGGGTGTTGCCTCTGCCGTTTCATCTCCAGCATTTAAATCCATAACCAGTACACGGTTCAGTATATTAACCTGATTACCGGCTAGCCCAATACCACTATTGGCGTACATCGTTTCCAGCATAGAATCCATCTGTGTCCGTATCGTGTCGTCAACACCAGATACAGGTTGTGCCGTTTCTTTAAGAACAGCGTTCGGAGATGTGAGTATAGGTAATATAGCCATAGGTTTAATTATAGAGTTTATGTGAGGTTATTTCAAGAAAAAGCCCAGTTTGGAAGGGTTACGCGGATGCTGACTTTTTAGTTTCTAAAGCCTTTTCATCATCGCTATCACCGTTAGTCAATTCAGGTGCAGAAAGCTCGCGTGTGTTACTCTCGATTGCTGTAAGTGACGGCATGTCTTTTTCTTGTCCAACATGAAGTTCGGTAAAGCGTCTGGCTTGTGGAAGCACGTTACTCTCCAAAGAGCCAACAGCACTGTTATAGCTTTTGAGAGCTTTCTCTAATCCTGTACCAACGCTTTGCATGTGGCGTCCAAAGACTGAGACACGTTTATACAGTTCAAGTCCGAGGTCAGATATTTCTCTTGCACTTTCTGCCAGTTTTTCTTGTGACCAGCCATACATAACAGCCTTACATAGAGAAATAAGAGTTGTAGGAGATGCGGGAATAACCTTTTCTTCAACGCCAGCTTCTATAAGACCCGGGTTTTTCTCTAAAGCTGCAGAGAAATAACTTTCGCCTGGAAGAAACATGATTACAAATTCAGGAGATTCAAATTGTGACCAGTAAGACTTCCTACCCAATGCCTTCATATGATCCTTCACGTGACGTGCGTGGTTTTCTAAGGCAAGATTACGTTCCTGTTCGGTTATATCATCCTTAAATGCATTCAAATACGCATCAATAGGTGCTTTGGCATCAATGATAACTTGTTTACCACCAGGGAGATTAATAACAGCATCAGGTCTGTGACTATCCGTGGAAACCTGTAAATCGAAATGGACACCTTCAACCATTCCAGCCATCTCAAGGCAGCGTTTGAGTTGCATTTCCCCCCACTGGCCACGCGCTGAAGGGGAACGTAAAGCTTGCACAAGAGAAGATGTTTCTTGCCTTAACTTAGCCTGATCGTGATTCATGTCTGTAATTTGTGTGCGGAGTTCTGTGTAAGCTGTTAGGCGTACCTTTTCCAAATCTTTGAGCTTCTCATCCATTGTTTCCAATGTTTTATTAACCGGAGAAAGTAAGTCGGCGATGGCCTTCTGTTTTTTCTCAAGGTCATGTGCGCCGTCAGCATGCGCTTGTTTCAAACGCATTTCAGCAAGCTGAAGAAATGTTTCACTACTTTTCTTTAGAGATTCTTGTGCGAGGGAATCAAAAGTTTGTCCCATATTTTCAAGACGCGCATTTTCCCGAGACAACTTCAAAATTTTCCCGATAAAATAGATTGAGGCCAGTACAAGTCCGATTAATGCACCAATAGCAAAAGAAGAGGCGTCCAGCCCAAGGGAATCAAAAAATTCTTGCATGAAACCAATGTGGCATAAGGGATGGAGAGGCGCAAGCTAACTGTTCACGACAGTGTGAATGTAGCCTTTAAAATCTTCCATGCCATAACCTTTGACAGCACTTGTCATTAATGTATCCGGGAAGGCCGCGGCATGGGATTTGAGCGTTTCCAACGTCTTCTTTTTTAGTGTTTCTGCTTCTTGCGTATTAGTTTTATCTGACTTGGTAAAGGCAATGCGATAGGGAACGGCAGACTCATCTAATAATTTCATCATATCAATGTCACTTGGTTTTAAACCGTGGCGTGAGTCGATAAGTACAAAAACTATTCTTAAGCTTGCGCGCCCTCTCAAATAGTTTTTCATGAGCGCTGTCCATGTCTTAACCTTGCTTTTAGAGACCTTGGCAAAACCATATCCAGGTAAATCGACAACATAGATTTCATCGTTTAAATCAAAGAAGTTAAGCTCTTGCGTACGACCAGGTGTGTTGGATGTACGCGCCAATCCTTTATGCCCAATTAATGCATTGATAAGTGAAGATTTTCCGACATTGGAACGTCCTATGAAGGCTATTTCAGGACGATCGCCTTCTGGTAATTGGTCGAGTGCAACAACACCTTTCACAAAGGTACATGGCTTTGCGAAAAACTTGCGTGCGAGTTCGTTGCTTTCCGCATTTTCCATGATTATTTGTCCTTGTTGTCTTCCTCGTCCTTAGCGTTGTCATCATTGCCAAAGAGAGCTTCTTCTACATCTTCTTCAATCATTTGCGCTTGGGGGTGAACAGCAGGCCCTTTTTCAATTTCCTCTTCCAATTCTTTTTCAGCTTTTGATTTATCAAAGAGGTGAATAGGAACACCCATACGTTTCATAATAACCATCTGTTGCAAGACAGAGAAAGCATTGGAAAATGTCCAATAAACAACAAGACCAGATGCAAAACCTGACAGGATAAACGTAATGAAGAACGGGAAGTACGCCATCATTGTTTTTTGCATTTTATCTTGTGGTGGAGGATTCATTTTCTGTTGTAGAATCATGAATATAAGCATCGTACATGGCCACAC
>JBBKVR010000088.1:0-7783 GCA_037968575.1 Bdellovibrionales bacterium
AATGCCTTCAAAGAATTGAAAGGTGCTTATGCACTAGCAGTTATTTTTAATGGCGAAGACAATCTCATGATTGGTGTGCGCCAAGGTACTCCTCTGGCGATTGGCTACGGCGAAAATGAGATGTATCTGGCTTCTGACTCGTATGCCCTCGCCCCTCTCACCAAGAAAATTTCATTCCTAGAGGACGGCGACCGCGTTGTTGTTAACGGAATGAAGGCATCCATATACACAAATGATAACGTCGCGATTGAACGCCCCATCCGCATTACGGCACAAAGCGGTGCAACGACAGGTAAGGGCGAATATGCACATTTCATGCTCAAGGAAATTTACGAGCAGCCCTCTGTTATTGGTGACACTCTTAATTCATTTATTAATCCAGCAACGGGTGAAATCACGTTACCTGACGGTGTTATTGACGCTCTTAAAAATTCTCCACGTATTACATTGGTTGCCTGTGGGACAGCTTTTTATGCCTGTATGGTTGCCAAGTACTGGTTTGAACAAGTGGCAAAAATCCCGTGCGAAATTGATGTGGCTTCCGAATTCCGCTACCGCGAAGCACCTCTTCCCAAGGGCGGTGTCGCGATTTTCGTTTCCCAATCAGGTGAAACCCTAGATACACTAGAAGCCTTGCGTTATTGCAAACGTGAGGGGCAAAAAATTCTGTCTATCGTCAACACAATCGAGAGCACGATTGAGCGTGAATCCGATTTGGTTTTACACACTTTGGCTGGTCCTGAAATTGGTGTTGCCTCAACCAAAGCTTTCACAACACAACTGACAACATTGGCGTGCTTGGCTCTGGCTTGCGCCAAAGATAAAGGTACTCTTAGTGAAGATGATAGCCTTTCATACGGAGAAGCCTTACGTCATGTTCCTGCTATGGCTGCACAAATTCTCAAATATGACGGGGACATTAAAACAATTGCCAAGGATATATCCGAGGCACGTGATGTTTTGTATATAGGGCGTGGTTTGATGTACGCGATTGCACTTGAAGGCGCACTCAAACTTAAGGAAATTTCATATATTCATGCTGAAGGGTATGCCGCAGGTGAAATGAAACATGGGCCAATTGCGCTCATTGATGAGAGCGTTCCCATTGTTGTCGTTGCACCAAGTGCTGGTGATCCGTTGTTTGAAAAAACAGCCTCCAATGTGCAGGAAAGTGTCGCGCGCGGCGGTAAAGTGTTCCTGATTTCTGATGAAGCTGGCGTCAAAAATTTGAAAAAGGCTTCACGTTGGTCAGTGGTTCTTGGGGATGTTCATCCGTTCGTTGCGCCAATACTGTATTCAATCCCTGTCCAACTTCTGGCGTATCACACAGCAGTCGCTAAAGGCACGGATGTCGACCAACCTCGTAACCTCGCAAAGTCCGTTACGGTGGAATAGTTTATAAAAATCGCTACCATTTTCTAAACACTCCACAAATTCTGATGGCTATAAATTTTTATTACTGCATTTAATTTGTCTGACGAAAAGTTTTAAAGGTTTAACCAAATGCGTGTTGAGAGAATGAACGGTTATTCATCAGCGTGTTACGTGTTGATCTATCCAATCCTGAACCCGCTTGCTCGGTATCTTCTGGTTTTCTATCTGCTCTTCTTTGCAAAACACCCCAAAGATGCTCATCAACATGTCCTTGGATATATTTACCGCCATGTTTTGTAAGGAAATCCTCGTCACATAGTATTTCACGCGCATCGAGGAAAATCACTCTTGGTGCCTCCCCCAAACCCATTTGGGTTAATTGCTGTTTATTTTGGACAATCTGTTGGTCTGAATTATTATTGCTGTGGGCTTTATCCGCATAACATATCGGCAACACATAAAGTGATGAGCCAATTGGGGAATCTTTACGCTCTATAACCAGTCCTGGAATTCTTTTATCGGAAGGTTTTGTGCTGTTGTGACGCTCAGGTGGATGGAAAAATACGACATCACCAGCGCGAATACTTTCCAAATCATTTAAATTTCTTCCCTCGGCAACTGTTCCACAATTACCAAATAAAGCACGCAGATGCTTACACATACAATCCCCTCCTCTGTTTAACGCAAATATTCTAAAAATTATGATATTATTGAAATAATCTAATAATATTTTGGGAAATTAAGCAATATTTAATTTGCGATTTTTACAAGAAAAACTTGAGTAATTCGAGTCTTTGGGATTTAAGCATAAAAAAATGGCCCATTAAATAAGGGCCATTTCAAATTCTGTAATTGCTAATGACACTTACTTGTCGTCGTCATCGCTTTCGAGGTCATCCAAGTCAACATCATCATCGATATCTTCTAAATCACCATCGATTTCTTTTAAGGCTTCAAGATCAGGATCTTCGTCGTCATCAAGGTCATCGCTGTCATCATCCATGTCATCCATGTCTTTAACAACAACACCATCTTCTTCGTCTTCCTCATCTTCGTCGTCATCAATAGCAACTGAGTCATCATCGAGATTAACCTCTTTGCCTGATTCATCCTCTTCTTCGTCTTCATCCTCTTCTTCGTCCTCGTCATCGAGTTCGTCGACTTCCTCATCTACGTCATCTTCATCCGTATCTTTGGGAGACTTTTTCTTAGCTTCTTTAGCAGGAGAGGCTTTTGCGGCGGCTTTGGCTTTGCTAGTAGCTGCTTTCAGCTTCATATCGCCTGTATATTCCGTTGCGCAAATTGGGCAGATAACAGGGCGTTTGTTTAAATCATAAAATCGTGTACTGCAATTGAGACAGATACGCTTCATTCCGCGCGGATCGGCTGATGCTTGTGCTGCTTTGGCCATAGTTCTTACTCCTTGAGACGGGCTAAACCCATGTTATTCATTCTTATATAATTCCGATGCTATGGAATTGCCTGATTTTCACGCGCATGTCAAAGGGAAAAATGGACTTTTTTTTAACTAGACAGCATAGACCACAGGTCTATTTCATATTAAGGTACAAAAAAATAAAGTTAATGTGAGGCTATCCTAAGGAGATTTTCATGCACAAACCGGTTGTCATTTGCGGATATAAAAGATCCCCAATGCATTTTGCCAATAAAGGCGCACTTGCCAAAGTTAGACCTGATGACATGTCTGCCACTGTCATGTCGGCTCTCGTCAAAGAAACAGGCGTGAAGCTGGAAGATGTCGAAGATTTTCTTCTTGGTTGTGCATTTCCTGAGGCCGAGCAAGGCTTTAACGTTGCAAAAATTATTCTCCAGATTATGGGCGCACCAGAGACTATTGCAGGAGCAACAGTCAACCGTTTCTGCGGTTCATCCATGACAACAATTCAAATGGCAGCAGGCTATGCGCAAATGGGCGCTGGTGAAGTGTGGTTGACGGGTGGTGTTGAATCAATGAGCCGTGTGCCGATGGGTGGTTTTAATCCAATGCCAAATCCAGAACTTGCTGAGACATTCCCTGATGCCTACATCTCAATGGGAATTACAGCCGAGAATTTGGCAAATGAGTATAAAATCGATCGTAAATCGCAGGAAGAATTTGCGATGAACTCTCACCATAAAGCTGCTAAAGCTGCTGAATCTGGTAAATTTGATGATGAAATTGTGCCAATTGGTGATGTAAAAACTGACGGCACAATCCGTCCCGACTCAACTCTTGAAAAACTCGCTGAAATGAAACCTGCCTTTGATATTAAAGGCTCTGTAACAGCGGCAACATCCTCACCACTTACTGATGGTGCAGCTGGGGTTCTGGTCGCTACAGAAGAATATGCTGACAAAAATGGTTTGCCAAAATTGGCACGCATTAAATCTGTTGCTGTTGCTGGGTGTAAAGCACACGTCATGGGTATTGGTCCCGTTCCCGCAACTAAGAAAGCTTTGGAGCGTGCAGGACTAACTATTAAAGACTTGGATATTGTTGAGTTGAACGAAGCATTTGCTGCACAATCGCTATCCGTATTAAAAGAGCTCGGTATAGACCAATCTATCGTCAATGTAGATGGTGGTGCAATTGCACTTGGACACCCCCTTGGAACTTCTGGTGGGCGCATCACTGGGAAATTGGCATCACTTCTTCAACGTGAGAAGAAGAAATATGGACTTGCCACAATGTGTATTGGTGGTGGTCAAGCGACAGCTATTATTCTTGAAGCCATCGACTAAAGGACACATCATGACAATTAAAAAAGTTGGCGTAATTGGTGCTGGATTGATGGGAAGCGGAATTGCTGCCCAAGTCGCAAATGCTGGTATCCCTGTTGTGCTTCTCGATATTGTGCCTCCCAAATTGGATGACTTTGGTGGAAACAAAAATGCCTTTAGCGAGGGCGCAACTCAGAAAATGCTGAAAGCTGACCCTGCTCCCCTTATGACTAAAAAAGCGGTGAAGCTGATTACCACTGGGAATATGGATGATGACCTCGGCTTACTAGGTGAGTGTGATTTAATTATCGAAGTGGTGCTTGAAGACCTCAAAATCAAACACCAAACATACGAAAAAATTATCAAGCACAAGAAAAAAGATGCAATCGTTAGCTCTAATACATCGACTATTCCTTTGCGTCTTTTATGTGAGCCTTTCGATAATGAATTCAAATCGAAATTCATGATTACGCACTTCTTTAACCCTGTGCGCTACATGCGTCTTCTTGAAATTGTAAGCAACGACAAGACAGATAAAAAAGCCGTTGAAACAGTGCGTGAGTTCTGTGACGTGCAATTGGGTAAAGGTGTTGTTGTTACCAAAGATACTGCTGGTTTTATTGTGAACCGCTTACTTGTCTATTGGATGCAAACAGCCGTTAATGTTGCCCTCGAAGACAATGTACCAATCGAAGTGGCAGATGCTGTGATGGGAAAACCTATTGGCGTCCCTAAAACTGCTGTGTTCGGATTGATTGATTTGGTTGGCGTGGATTTGATGCCCTATCTCTCAACGTCATTACTTGAGAATCTGCCGCAAGATGATGCTTATCGCGACATCTATAAAGACTACCCATTCGTCAAACAGATGATTGCGGCAGGCTATAATGGACGCAAAGGTAAGGGCGGGTTTTATCGTCTAAATCCCGATGCGCCAAAAGGCACAAAAGAAAAACAAACCCTACAGTTAAAAGCCGACGCATTTAGCGAAAAGCAATATCAACTAGCAACTAAACCAAAGCTGGAATCAGTTGCTGCTGGGAAAAAAGGCCTGCGCGCTGTTGTCGAAACAGACGATGAGGGTGGTCGTTATGCATGGAAAGTTTTGAGCCAACTTCTCTCTTACGCTGCCTCTCTTGTTCCACAAATAGCAGATAACATTGCTGATGTTGATGAAGCAATGCGCTTAGGAACGAACTGGAAAAAAGGTCCGTTTGAAATGATTGACGAACTCGGAGCCAAATGGTTTGCCGATAAATTGCGCGCTGAAAATATGGACGTTCCCGAGCTTCTCGAAAAAGTTGGTGATGGCGATTTCTACAAAGTCGATAACGGTAAACTTCATTATTTTGGAACAGATGGTAAATACCATGAAGTGAACCGCGCCAAAGGTGTTCTTCTTTTGAGCGATATTAAGCTTTCATCTGAACCTATTATCAAAACAGGAAGTGCGTCTGTCTGGAACATCGGTGATAGTATTTTATGTGTTGAATTCACAGGTAAAATGAATGCCCTTGATGAGCAGGTTTTTGAGGCCTATCACAAAGCTATAGCTCTAATTGGTGACGGTTCTAGTGATTTTAAGGCTATGGTCATTTATAATGAAGGTTCCCATTTCTCAGCTGGTGCGAATTTGGGTATTGCCGTCTTTGCAATGAATATCGCGCTGTGGCCACAAATTGAATCTCTCGTCACAGGTGGTCAAAAAGCCTACATGGCTCTCAAATACGCACCCTTCCCTGTTGTCTCTGCACCTTCTGGTATGGCGCTCGGTGGTGGATGTGAAATTCTCTTACATTCTGACCATGTGCAAGCACACGCTGAAACTTACACTGGTCTCGTTGAAGTCGGCGTTGGTCTAATCCCAGGATGGGGAGGCTGTAAAGAAATGCTTTTGCGTTTCAAAAAACGTGAGCAAGAAATGTATGACAAGAAAACAAACGGTAAGCCTCTGTGGTTCTCACCAAAAGACACACCGATGGGTGCAACACGTAAAGCATTTGAAACTATTGGTGTTGCAACAGTTGCTAAATCAGCACATGAAGCCAAAGAAATTGGATTCTTGAAAGATAGCGATGAAATCACAATGAACCGTGATCGCTTACTCTATGATGCCAAGCAAAAAGCTCTTGAACTTGCTAAAAGTTATACGGCACCAGAAGAACCTGAAGGTATTCGTCTACCGGGACCAACAGGGAAAACCGCCCTTGATATGGCGGTTGGCGACTTGCGCCGCTCAGGTAAAGCCACACCGTATGATGAAGTGGTGTCCGACCATTTAGCCGTTGTTCTTTCAGGTGGAGACAAGGCCGACTGGACTGAGCCTTTAACTGAGAAAGATATTCTCAAGCTTGAAGCCGAACAGTTTATGAAACTGGTCAAGCATCAAGGCACCCAAGAACGCGTTGAGCATATGCTTGCAACAGGAAAACCACTCAGAAACTAATTCCCTCTATGATTTTCTGATAAATCGGTTATAAGCTGAATTCTCATTAGATTTAGGCAGGGGAAATAAATAAGTGGTACTCAATTCCGTCGATTTTTCGCCTTACGTTGAAAAACTCCTCATCTTTTTCAATGTCATCAACACACCTCTTGGTCTTTTATTTATTGTTACCTTTTATGGGTTCTTTCGCTCTCGTTTTCTGCTACGCCAAGCTCTCTCAAAAAATATTTTTCCTGGCACACAAGCCACATTAAGCGAAACACTTTATCAGCCAACAGGTAAGATTAATCCTGCAACAGGTCGTGAATTTTTTGATCAAAAAATTAGAACCATCAATCATGCCATTGATATCGGTCTTATCTTTCACCCGTCTATGCGCGACCAAGTCATGGGGTATTTAAGAAAAGCCGCACAAAAATGCGAAGATGAAGATATTATTGTTTTCCAGAAACTTTATAAAAGCAGATCTTTCACCAAAAAAGGTATGCAAAACACGCGCGAGAAAATTGCCCGTCGTTGGAAAAATTATTTTGGAGAATTACTTAATACATCACATATAGAAGTCCGCAGTCGCGCACCGCGCGAGAAATTCATTGGGCAGAATGTTTTTCTAGTCATGGTGAATGAAAAACTCTCACGCACGAAACAAATCCGTATTTTTATTGTTCCTGGGAATTGGCTATCTGACAACCCAATGCCGCCATTTGAAGATGTGCGCTTTGAAAATGCTGACGGTTCATTTTCTCATGACGAACATCACGGTGAGAGTATTCGCTGGAAATCAAATATGAAAATTGTGGAAGCCTTAAAAAATGACAATCGCCTCTTCGAAGATTGTCGCGTTGAATTTTATACAGGCGATAGTGTCTATGTTGAACCACCCAAGACAACGAAAAAAGCCGCCTGAAAACAGACGGCTTTTATTCAATTCATAGAAATCAGATTATTTAGCTTGTCTGTCGACAAATACTCTTTCACCTGAGTCGTTTGTATAAACAACGCCATCACGCTCTTGAGTTTCACAAGCTGAAACTGTACCCAAAGCGACCAAGCAGGCCAAAATTGCAAGTGTTCTCATAGTCTCACTCCTTTAGTGGTTTTCTTAATTCATACACTTATATAGCTAAGTAGATAAAAACACTAACAAAATTTCACATTTTTAGTTCCAACCTTGCCAAAAAATATATGAGGCGTATAAAGAATAGACGTAATTTTAAAGAAAGTGAGGTTAGTATGGTTGAA
>JBBKVR010000089.1:0-16675 GCA_037968575.1 Bdellovibrionales bacterium
TTCGTAAACTAACATCCCAATTACAAGAAAGTTCCTTATTAAATTATCAATGTAATCAAAACTTTATAGGAACCAGTGCTGAGGTCATCACGTTAGTTAGGAACAAACAACATACATATAAGGAGATTAAAATAATGTCATCCGACGAAATTAAAATTTTGAATAACCTCATCCAACAATGTGAGGATGCACAGGAATTTTACGAAGAGGCATGTGAAACCACGGATAATCACGAAATGCGGATGCTCTTTGCACGTATGAAAGAGGCAAGAGCTCCAATTATTGCAGATTTAATCGAACGCGTGAAAGCGTTGGGTGGAGAAGCAAAAGATGCTGAAACTGTAATGGGTGAAATCCGCGCCTCATGGGGGAAATTAAAAGCTACCCTCTCTACAAATAAGGATGAGACTTTGGTTTCAGAACTTGAAGAAGTAGAAGATCGTTCACTGGAAGAATTTTATAGTGCAGTGGCGAAAAATCTTCCTGAACAAACAATTATTATGCTGAAACGTCATGCCAATGCGTTGCGCAAAACACATGACATTATGAAAGCTACTCAAGATATGTTTAAGGACGCGGCTTAGTTAGAACTAAAAATCCGCAAATTTTTGAAGCCGTTGGTGACTAACTAGCGGCTTTTTTTATCAACCATTTGAATATGCTACGGGGAAAACTACGGTAAAAAAGTAACTCAGGGTGAAACTGTACACCTAATATTGGTAATTCTTTGTGCTCAATGGCTTGCACGACGCCGTTCATCTCTTCAGCAGTAACATCCAAGCCCTCTCCCAACTTATCGACGGCCTGTGTATGCAGCGAATTAACAGACTTACAATATTTACATCTAGCTAGAGCTGAAATAAGAGATTCTTTTTTCAATACGATACGTTTCCTATAGAAAGTCTGTGCGAAAAAGTTTGTAGGGTATTTATTCTTCTCATAAACTTGTCGTACATCTAAAAAAAGAGACCCCCCAAAATGAATATTTACAAGCTGTGCTCCACGGCAAATACCTAACACTGGCTTTTTATCTTTTACGGCCTTTTGCAACATAGAAAATTCCAACTCATCGCGGTCCAGAAAATAAGGGTAATTTTCCTTAACTTTTCCGCCGTAATGATCAGGGTGTATATCCTTGCCTCCCATTAGAATTAAACCATCAAACTCGAGGTCATTTTTTTCAGAAACAGGTTTTGGAGCCCCACCCAAAGAGTAGACAAGGACATAAGCACAACATGCTCCTACGTGACCAACAAAGCTTTTCTTTTTCGAGCCTGTAATGGCAATAATGGGTTTTTTAGTTTTTGAACTCATAAAATATCTTGTAGCGCTTTTAAATATTTACCTTCTGAAAAGAAACTCAATATATAAGACTTCTTCCAAAGTTTCAAAAGCTCTGAACGTAGTTCATCATTATTAGCCACAACTTCTACATTTTCCCAAACAGACCATTCACGTGAAGGACTCCAATATTTATCACCAATTCGACTGTTGGGTAATCGATAATGAAAGGCTGGTCTCTTCTTGATTAAACTATCTCCATCAGTTGCAAGTTTTACCTTTTGTTCATCTTCCATTGCAAAGAGAGGTAACATGTCTAGTGCATGATTGCGTGTAGGATTACAACGAAGATAATCATTGATAAGCTTTTGCAAGTTTGGATTATAACTCTTTTTACAAATAAGTTTCTTATACGCCATAGGGTAAAGTGATGTGTACATTGTAAGGGTACGTGTAATATCTCTGTTTACCTGTGTTTCCATCCAGGCCTCCAATAAACAAAAACTCTGTAAATACCTCAGCACCGTTAGTGCATCAATCGCAGGAATATCAATATTTAAATGTAATCCAAAACCGTATAATGCAGATTCTTGCGTGCCCTTAGCTCCTTTTTCAGCCAGAAGTTCACAAAATTCATCCATTTTAGAAAGTAAATTGAAATCTAGAGGTGGCGTAACGATTTCAAGAGGCACCATGTCCGCAGATAGCTCTTCCAAAAGCATTTTTGTTGTTTTTTGAAGTTGGGCTTCAATTTGGGATTTAGGTTTATATTTAGAAACATCTTGCAGTAGTTCAAAATCAACTAAGACAACAAACAGACCTGAAGTTGTTTCTATTTCAAACTTGTTATCGTGCGGTTTTGAAATTTTACCATCAAAGAACTCCGCAACAAAATTTGCCGAGTCCTCTAATGAGAGCCCAGCATATTCTATTTCATAGCCAATTTGTCTTTTTAATCCATCTTTTTTGGAGAGAGGGTATTTGGAATCTTTATTCTTCACCCTTAGTTTCTGGCAGCCGTGTGGGTTACATCTTCTGAAGAATTAGACATGAAAATCTCAAAGACTTTGTGATCTCCCGTCCCTCCGTCCGATGTCGTGGTAAGAGCAATTAGTGCCCCCGCCGCCAACACGAAACACAGGATAATAATAAGAAATTTATCTGACATTTAATGCCTCTGTTTTATAAATATTTCTTTGCTACTGCAAAGCCTGTAATGCCAGATATCAACAATGACAAAGCAGGATGTTCTTTGATTGGCTCTTCGATTTCGCTCTCATAAGTTGAAAACGCCATTTCTGCGATACTTTCTATCGTCTCTTGTTCTCTCAAGACGACTTCTCTGATCTGTCTCTGTCTTATACGCATGAATAAATAGCATCCTGCAGAAAGTACAAACACCATTGCCGAAGTATAAAGTCCAGCACTAGCGAGAACTACCATTTGTGCAAAATAGAAGAAAACAGAGATTGATAAAAATATCATAGAAAAGCCTAGTAATGCACCCGAAGCAATACTCCAGAACATACTGGCTTTATTACGCGACAATTTGGAAGCCACCAGTTGTGTGGCTCCCATAATTACCAAGTCTTTTAATTGTGAGTTAGTACTCATCAATATTACCTATCGTCTTGTTTTTGAAAATAGGAAGCTAGCAAGAACGCCAGCAGCAAAAGCCATACCTACAGATTTAGCAGGGTTGGATTTAATGTTGCCTTCAACATTATGGTACTGGTCTTGACCAGCTTCTTTCCATTTTGTTGCACGAGCATAAATGCCGTCTTTCATTTCTTGCGTGCCTCTAGCACCACTCTTCTTAAGGTCACGTGCAAGTTCTGCAACGTTACTACCTAATGAAGCTAGGTCTTCTCTGATGTCCTCTAAGTCATTAGCAGGAGCTGATTTTCTTTTAGTAGCCATTTTCGTTTTCCTTTCAATTTTACGAATTCAGGTTGCAAACGTCGCGACAAATAAGAAAGTTCCTACAAATAAGGAAAAAAGTAATTTTTTTTGCAAATGAACTTTATATCTCTCAAGAGAGTTTATTTTTGAACGAATAAAAGGAATTTTATGGTCTCTTATCAAAAAGATGAAATAAGCGATATCCTCTCAAGAATTGGGCTTACTCATGTAAGTGATGCTGACAAAGGCTATTCACGCGTTAAATGTGGAAAAGGGTTTGCCTACTACGACCACAATAAAAATCTAGTGAAATGTCTTAACGCTAAGAAGCGCCTACAGACTATGGCCATCCCTCCTTCTTATATTGAGGTTTGGTATTGCAAAGATGAAAAGGGCTACATCCAGGCCACAGGCCAAGACCAGACCAAAAAGAAACAATATTTTTACCATGAACTCTGGGAGCAATTCCGCGATAACCGTAAATTCAGTCATATGAAGAGTGTTGCAAGCTGTTTGCCAACACTTAGACGTCACATAAGAGATGATCTAAAGGAACCTCAAAACAGAAAAGCATTTATTCTCGCCTGTATGACACGCTTGCTTGATCAAACAGGTATGCGTGTAGGAAACCTTGTCTCATCTAAAGAACGCGACACATACGGACTAACAACTCTTCAAAAAAAGCATATCCATGTGTTAGACGATAACTCGCTTGAGCTTCATTACACTGGTAAAGGGAATGTCGACATTACGCGTAAAGTGAGCGATAGGTTTCTAGCCTCCTTACTAGAAGACCTCATAGAAGATCACGATAGTTGGCTATTTGATTATACTGATGAAAACGGTGAGACACATAAAGTTAGCCCCTCAATGTTAAATACCTATTTAAAAGAAACTACGTCGTGCGATGATTTAAGCGCGAAAGATTTACGCACTTGGCGTTTTTCAGTGTTATTTCTAAAGGAAGCTCTCGAACAACATTGCAGTCAAAAAAAGGTGACTTTGACTTCTGTTTTGGAGACAATTTCTGAAATTACAGGTAACACTCCTGCAATTTTGAAAAACAGCTACATACACCCAGGTTTATTGGAGATCGTAAAAAACGGTGATTGGAATAGAATTAAAACAGAAATTGAGGATGAGGTTGCTGACTTAAGAAAACATGAAACACTTTTCAAGCAATATTTAGGCTCAAAGCACGCAGCCGTTCACACATCGGCAATAAACATATAACCCACACCGCGAACCGTCT
The DNA here is from genome assembly GCA_037968575.1 of Bdellovibrionales bacterium. Taxonomy (GTDB): domain Bacteria; phylum Pseudomonadota; class Alphaproteobacteria; order Micavibrionales; family Micavibrionaceae; genus UBA2137. The sequence continues at coordinate 4,436 of JBBKVR010000089.1, forward strand.
TTATATAACGGGGCTTTTGTGGATCGTCTTGCAACTTCTTGCGTAATCGCGTGACTTGCACATCAATAGCCCGGTCAAAGCTATTGTAATCTTCCTCTTTCAACGATTCATATAAGTAATCGCGCGATAAAGCTCGATTAGGACTATTAACGAATGTCGTAAGCAAATCGTATTCGTTCTTTGTTAAATCTTCTATCTCACCGCTCTTAAGGTGAACTAGCTGTAATTTATTAGTGTCGAATTTCCACTCACCCACATTTTTCATTTGTACAGAGCCATTGCTTTGCTGAGATGAAGATGTGTCATTCTGAGTTGCAGGAGCTTGCACACGCCGTAAATTAGCTTTAATGCGCGCAGATAGCTCACGCATCTCGAATGGTTTGGTCATATAATCATCGGCGCCCATCTCCAAACCTACAACGCGGTCAGTCATTTCGGTTTTACCTGAAACAATTATCACGGGAGCGGAAGTCTTTTGCTTGATTTGTGGGAGTAGCATCAAACCGTCCTCGCCGCCTAAATTAAGATCAAGCAGGATAATGTCGATGTTATCACTATCAAGAAGTTTCAGGAGAGATGCGCTGCATTCTGCCTCAAGAGAGCTATACCCATCCCCCTCAAGATAAGTGCTAATCACGAGTCTGAGGTTCGCATCGTCGTCAACTATAGCTACGCGGCCTTTGTCCATACAATTTTAATACAGCAATTGTAACAAAACAGAAACATTCTTTTTCCAAATTGAAACGGAACTGAAATAACTACGTAACGCAATCATCATATCTTTGAGAAATCGAAACGAAAGGAAATAACAATGTTTGCGGATACAGAATTACTTCAAGAAACAGAAAATCTAAAGAAATTTGCTCTTAAATTGACTAGAAATGAGGCAGATGCAGAGGATTTACTTCAATCTACGGTTCTACGTGCTCTAGAGAAGAAAGACATGTTTAAAGAAGGAACAAAGCTGTTTAGCTGGACATCCAGAATCATGTACAACATGTTTGTTTCTAACTGGAGACGTAAATCAAAATTCGAAAGCCAGTATGACCCTGAGCCATATATAAATGCCGAGACAACAAACCCTTGTCAGGACATCAAAGTTGAAGTGGCCAGCGTTAATGAAGCTATGAAACAACTTACAGATGAACACCGTAACGTTCTTGTTATGGTTTGTGTTCAAGGGATGCCTTACCAAGAAGTTGCCGATAATCTTGATATTCCTATTGGCACTGTTCGTTCAAGATTGTCACGCGCGAGATTACAGCTTCAGGAAATTATGGATGATAGCAGCAATAGAGATACTCTATTGGCTAAAGACCACTCAAATGAAGATCCATATTTGAGAGCAGCCTAATAACTAAGAGAAACTCCAATTTCTTTGATAAAGCCGCTTTCTTAAGCGGCTTTTTTATGTGACTTGAGAACGGCTGTAATTTTAGTCTTCAACTCTTTTGTATCCAGTGGCTTGGTCACAAACTCGTTCATTCCTATCTGAAAGCACTTCTCTCTTTCACTTGTCAGTGCATGTGCTGTCATTGCAATGATAGGTGTTTCATCCCTATCCTTCTTCTCCTCGTACTTACGGATTTCTATGGTCGCCCGCAAACCATCCATTTCAGGCATTTGAATATCCATCAAAACAAAATCATATTTCTTTTTCTTAAATTTAGAAATTGCCACAAGACCGTTTTCCGCGTGATCATATTGAATATCTAGGCTGTCTAACAAGTGTCCAACAACCATCACATTTGCTTCATAATCTTCCACGAGAAGTGCTTTGCGTCCTTTAACATTGTTAGGTTCTTTGACAGACGTCTTTTCCTTACCTTTTTCCATCGAATGCATTTCAGATAATTTATGTGGTATAGATAGTATAAAGCTAGAGCCCTTACCTTTTGTGCTCTTTAAATCAATATCACCATCCATCATCCTTACAAGCTCACACGAAATGTGCAGGCCCAAACCTGTACCACCGTATTTCCTTGAAGCAGAGGAATCCGCTTGCTTAAATTTACTAAAAACTGTCTTTTGATCTTTCTTGGAGATACCGATCCCCGTGTCTTTAACCTCAATAATCAAATCAGCATTTGTTTCGTCTTTACCTTTGAGGCTAGGAATGATTTTCACGCTTCCTTTGTCCGTGAATTTAATGGCATTTCCTATGAGATTAACCAATATTTGTCGCATACGCATACGATCGCCATAAAAGATTTTGCCTTCAAAATCGGTAAAATCGAAATTAAACTTTAGATTCTTTTCTTGTGCTTTAATTTCCATCATATTTTTGATGTTACTAAACATATCATCCAGCGGGAACTGAGCTTTAATGATTTTAATCTCATCAGCTTCAATTTTAGAGATATCCAGCACATCATTTATGAGATCTTTCAGTGATTCAGAACTACTTAAAAGTGTTTTGATGAGCTTCTGTTTTGTAGGGTCAGACTCTTTGGATTGTTGATCTAAAATTTCTGCAATTCCCGTCACGGCAGTCAGTGGCGTGCGTATCTCATGGCTCATATGCGCCAAAAACCGACTCTTGGCTTCATTTGCTTTTTCAGCCTTCCTCGTTGCATCAATCAAATGCTGCTCAATTTCTCGCGCGCCTGTAATATCACGGTGAGAGCCTGTCATCCTTATCGGGTTATCTTTCTTATCGAACAGCGTTTTTGCTCTTGAGTTTATCCATACCCAGTGCCCTTTTTTGTGCTTCATTCTAAAAACGGCAGAGTATTCGTTAATTTCTTTATCAAGATATGCCTCTATGACACCCTTAACTGCTCCTAAATCATCAGGATGTATCAATTTTTCAAATTGTTGGAATGTAGGTTCAAACTCTTCTTTCTCGTAACCAAGCATCTCTATAAAGCGATCCGAATAGAAAACCTCTCCTTTAGAAATATCCCAGTCAAAAACACCTTCATTCATGCCTTCAAAGGCAAGATTTAGGCGTTGTTGGGCTGCTTCCAGCTCTTCCGTTGCCTCAATTCTCTCAAATTGTGATTTGAGGATGTAGGAATTAAAAAAGAGCATAATAAGAAGAAAGACGCTTCCTCCAATGAGGAACACATTGTTGAAATTGGAATTAGCCTTAAGCAGTTCAGACGTCCTCTCTTGCAGTGAAAGATGCTCGCGTCTTAATAAATCTTCATTTAATCCATAAAGGGTGGCTGCAACCCTGTGAAGTTTTTGTAAGTTACCCAGAGCCATGTTCTTTGACAAATCTTCTTGTAAGGCTTGGGCGGCCACTAGACTTTGAATTTTCTCAGTCTGAAGTTTTACCGCCTCTACAATGTCATAATGGCTTTTATTGTGCAGGAGCTGGTTTTTTAAGTCAGTAAAAGTTTTATCCAGTTGTCTCTCTTCTAAGCTTAACTGGTTGATATAGTTCTTATTGCCAGAGACCAGAAAATTACGTTGTAGAGATAACACTTTTTCCAAGTCACGTACCAAACGATAATCGGTGAGAATTATTTTTGTAGTATCAGCTAATCTGTAATTTGCATCCCGAACTTGCTGCACATGCTTAAGTGATGCAAAGAGCAACCAGCACGCAAATAAAATGAGCAATGCGACAAATACCAAATAATTTCGGACGTAAATCTTTCTCACGAAACAGCTCTTCTACTCATTCGGTTTTTTCTAATTCATTCATTTCTTACATAAAGAAAGGATATTGCGCAAACGATACCCTTTCATTAAAGCTGTTCACTCTGAATTATGTGGGCGGAGCTTTTACCCTAAACTTATGCATGACAATCGCAATGATAAACAAAATAAGAAATACAACAAAAATTATCTTGGCTGCTAAAACTGGAGCTGCTGGAATGCTTCCAAAGCCTAAAGCTCCAGCAATCAAGGCTGCAATTAAAAATGTTAACGCCCAACCCAACATAATAAATCCTTCCATCGCGCGTGTATTAAATGTTTGTTCTTGTTATGAAAACGCACAAACTTAAAAAAAGTTTCATGTTCGTGGAACTGTAATGGAATGTATCCGTTTGTAACAAGAATGTAACAAATTGAACGAACGGAGCCATTAATATGTTTGTAGTCCAGGAACAACAGGGAAGTTTTGATATAAATATGTTTATTAATTACTCAGACATAGATGCTTTAATTGATGGTGCATTGCCTTTTGAAGAAGAAGCACGCGTTCTGAGCGCGGTTGATGCAACACCTTCCATGAAAAAATATTACAAAACTATGTTGAAACAAAAAAGCCTGCTTCAAGACTGGTGGGTTCAAATGGGAAAAACCCAAAATTAAATTTTCAATTTTTCTTTATATCCTTGGGAACGATTGGCTTGCGAGCGCGTTTGTCCGGCAAGATAAACATTATTAAACCAAGGAGACCTTCTATGAAAATCCCATTTTTAACATTGGCCGCAACAGTGGCTGCCGTTGCTCTTGCAGCACCAGCGATTGCTGAGACCGAAGTGATTGGAACATCATCTACAACAACGTCTGTAACTTCACCTGCGACAGCAAAGACTACAACAACAGTGACAACAGATGCACAAGGTAACGTCGTTGCCCCAGTCGCTAAAACAACAACGATTGAACCTGCTGTAACAACAACAGTAGGCAACAGTGTTACAACTACAACCCAAGAACATGCTATTAAGACACTTACTTTAGCAGAATTCGATTTGAACAATGACCACCGTTTAGACATGAATGAAGTTGGAAAACAGCTTTTCTACATTTTTGATAAAGATGGTAACGAAGTTATTGATAATATCGAATTTGATGACAATGCTGTTTTGACCGTTCGTCCTGTAGATGTCGAGAAATACACATTCGTTGATTACAACAGCGATGGTCTTGTTGACTCATCTAGTTATACTTATGAAACAATGTATCAGCAATCAGGCTTAATCCGTTTTGATAACAACCAAGATGGTCTGTCACCTGCTGATTTCCTAGAAGCATCATTCTTGGAAATGGATGACAACAAAGATAAAACAATTGATCTTCAAGAATTTTCTGAAGCTTATATCGCGAGCCGCTCACCAGCGAATGCTGAGCAAGAGCGCTATCAGAACTAGGAAGATTTAAGTATCAAAAAGAAACCCGCTTTTTTAGCGGGTTTTTTATTATCTAGATTTGTCCCAGCGTTTTAATGCGTGCTTTCGAGTGCACTTCGTTCTGCGACATCACTATAGTTTGTGGGCGGAAGCGTTCAATGACTGAGCGTACGTAAGGGCGAATACTGGGTGATGTAAGTAATACCGGGTTTTCACCCATTTGTGAGAACTTTTCATAGCCTTTACGCACTTCCGTAATGAACTCTTGTAATTGGCTTGGTGGCATGGCGAGCTGCTTCTCTTCTCCATCACCGACAAGGGTTTCAAAAAAAGCGGCCTCCCATTTCGGTGTAAGCGTCACCAGAGGCAACATACCTTGAGAGCTTGTATGTTGATCACATAACTGCCTTGAAAGCCTTGCGCGCACATGCTCGGTCATAATAGCGATGTTCTTAGTATAGGTTGCTGCTTCTGCCACACCTTCAAGGATTGTTGGCAAATCACGAATAGAAACACGTTCCCCAACCAAGTTCTGGAGCACACGTTGCAGACCAGTTACTGTAAGCTGATTTGGAACAACATCAGACACCAATTTTTGGTAATCGCCACCCAATTCATCGAGCAGTCTTTGTGTTTCAGTATAAGACAGCAAATCAGACATGTGGTCTTTCACAAGCTCAGTAAGGTGCGTTGTAATCACTGTCGGTGCATCAACAACTGTGTAACCCTTGAAATGAGCCTCTTCTCTATATCTCTGGTCGATCCACATCGCAGGCAAACCAAATGTAGGTTCTGTTGTGTTTTCGCCAGGGAGTTTAATTTGTTCACCAGTTGGATCCATACAAAGGAGCATATTGGCACGCACGTCACCGCGCCCAGCCTCAATTTCCTTAATACGAACGATGTACTCATTCGCTTTAAGTTGCAGGTTATCAAGAATTCTAACAGCAGGTAGGATATAGCCCATATCCTCTGCGAGTTGACGACGTAGTCCTTTTACTTGTGTGGTCAGCTTGTTACCGCCCTCACCCTGCACCAGAGGCAACAATCCATAGCCCAATTCAAGACGGATAACATCCATGGAGAGGGCTTCGGAAATAGGTTCTTCTGCAACAGGCGCTGGCTTATCAAGTGCCAATTTCTCGGATTCTTGTTGGTCGGCAAGCTCCTTATTTGTTTTGTAAGAAAGATATGAGAGACCACCAATAACAGTACCCAAAAACGCGAATGGCAAAAACGGAATACCTGGAATGAGACCCATTCCAATCATTAATGCCGAACTCATTGCCATCGCCTTAGGATAGCGGCTGAATTGTGCAAACAAGGCTTTATCTGCTGTTCCCTCTACACCTGCTTTTGAAACCAAGAGACCCGCAGAAACAGAAACGATAAGGGCAGGAATTTGGGAAACAAGACCATCACCAATTGTTAAAATTGTATAGGTCCCTGCTGCATCTCCAAGGCTCATACCATGACTAGTTGTTCCAATCACAATTCCACCAATAATGTTGATGAATGTAATAAGAAGGCCTGCAATGGCATCTCCGCGGACAAACTTTGCAGCACCATCCATAGCCCCGAAAAATGTACTTTCTTGTTGTAAATCAGCCCGTTTTGTCTTGGCTTCATCTTCAGTGAGGAGTCCTGCAGACAAGTCAGAGTCAATCGCCATCTGTTTCCCAGGCATAGCATCCAAGGTAAAACGTGCCGCAACCTCGGCAATACGCCCCGAACCTTTGGTAATCACAATGAAGTTGATAATGACAAGGATAGCAAAGACTATCCCTCCTACAACATAACTATCCTCGATAATGAAACTCCCAAAGGCCTCAATAACTGCCCCAGCGGCAGCTTTACCCTCCTCTCCATCACTTAAAATCAAACGTGTGGAAGCAACGTTCAAGCCTAGCCTGAGCGCAGTAGAGAGCAGAAGTATTGTTGGGAAAGTTGAAAAATCTAAAGGACGACCGATAAACAGCACCGTCATCAAAATCATAATGGATAGGGTTACCGAAACAGATAAGCCCAAATCCAGCATCCATGTTGGCATTGGTACCAACATAAACATCAAAATGGAAATAAGGCCTGCCGCCAAAGCAACATCGCCACGGAATACCGTACTCAGACCCGCCCTAGCGCGTCCCATCATAATTGATGATGTATTTTGTGAATCCGACATTTAACCCGATATATTTAAGTCGTTAGTGAGTGTGAATGCCTTGTGGAATGAATAGACATACATCCCCTCTATTCTACCCATAGGCGGGTAGGTCATGCAAACACGAATATGATGCTAAGAATCTTTAGTTAGCCAGCTGATGATGCAGGAATGTCTGAGCCATCATCCTTATACTGGTTCAATTTATTACGTAATGTGCGAATAGATATACCTAAAATCTTAGCCGCATGCGTGCGGTTGCCTAGTGTATTACCTAATGTATTTAAAATCATATCCTTCTCGACATCAGCTAGAGTACGCCCAACCAAGCCTTCAACGGCACCAGGATTTTGAAGTTCTGTAGTTTCAGTTGAGCCATTTGAAACACCCGATAGGTCAGGTGTGTTGCTTGCACTTTCCGAAGTTGCAGCACCTTTAGAAAACGCACTTTCTGAGAGTTGAATAGCATCTGCCTCTAGCTCATCATCAAGTGAAACCAGAATTGCGCGGTGTATTGTGTTTTCAAGCTCGCGAATATTTCCGCGCCAACGATAATTGGTTAGCTTATCTTTTGCTTCTTTAGAAAGCGGCTTTTTAGCAACGCTGTTATCATCTGCAAATTTATCGGCAAAGAATTGCGCCAAGGGCACAATATCAGAAGGCCTTTCGCGCAAAGCCGGCAAATCAATTGTGATAACGTTTAGACGGAAATATAAATCTTCACGAAACTCACCCTTTTGAACTGATTTTTCCAAATCTCGGTTGGATGTCGCTAAAATACGAGTATTGATTTTCACAGGATCGTTTGAGCCAATACGGGTAATTTCTTTTTCCTGAATGGCTCGCAATAATTTGGCTTGTAATTGTGGGTGCATTTCACTTACCTCATCAAGAAGAAGTGTGCCATTAGATGCCTCCTCAAACTTCCCGATACGGCGGCCAGATGCACCAGTAAATGAACCTTTTTCATGTCCAAATAGCTCGGATTCCAGAAGATTTTCAGGAATAGCGGCACAGTTTACAGCGATAAATTGTCCACCCTTGCGTTTAGACTTCTCGTGGATATAACGAGACATAACTTCCTTACCTGTACCACTTTCACCCGTGATAAGGATAGTTGCATCAGAGTTTGCAATCTTATCAGCCAACTGCATCACACGCTTCATTGCAGGATCATTGGCAATCATTGTCGAGTTTTCTTCAGTAACAGCCTCTAATATGGCTGCAATCAAGTCGGCATCAGGTGGAAGAGGGACATATTCTTTAGCTCCCGCCTCAATTGCCTTTACGGCAGATGGTGAATCTGTACCAATACCGCACGCAACCACAGGAACATGAATACGTTCCTCTTCAAGTCTCTTAATAAAGTCAGCAATGGGAAGTTTGACGTCAATCATGACAACGTCTGCGCCTTTACCAGTACGCAAAGCGCCTAAACCTTCGACAATATCCTCACAATGGATGACCTTGGCACCGCGTTGCAAAGCAATTTTACCCGCTGTACTGATATAGCCTTCCAATTGCCCGATAATCATCAAACGCATTATTTATATCTCTCTTAAAAGTCTGAGTTTTAAAAAAATGTAATCCTGTGCTTTGCAGGTAACAAACTATTGAGCAATGCTTCCAATTGTCTCGGGTTTTCCTGCCTTGCAATCGATGTTGCTGTCAGCCTTATCATCATCATAATCAATGTATCTTGATCGGCCGATCTTTCCATTTTTACAGCTAGCGGCGCTAAAATGACCGTTCCCAGAATCGCACCATAGAATGTTGTTAGCAAAGCCAGCGCCATAGCAGGACCAATACGAGATGGGTCATCAAGTTGAGCCAACATCTGTACAAGCCCCACCAACGTTCCAATAAGTCCCATAGCAGGTGCTATTTCAGCAGCTTTTCTAAGAGCAGAGGCAGTAAATTCCGCTCTGTCACCATGAAGCCCTGCTTCTTTTGCAAGAACGATATCAATTTGTTCGGCCTTTGCTCCATCTGTCGCCATTTGCATAGCTTTGAGTAAATACGGATCCGCTTCTAATTCAGCCTCCACACGAGTGAGAGACAAAATACCGTGCTTCTTCGCGCGCGCTGCCAAATTAACCAGTTGAAATGCATATTCACGCGTATTTCTAATGCGGCGCGTGAAAACCTTGTCTAGTGAAGACACTATTTTTTTAAGCTCAGGTGCAGAGTAAGAAATTGTTGTTACAGCCAACGTTCCAAAAACGACAATTAAAAGTGACGGTAAATTAAAGAAGTCCGCTTGCGCTTGTCCGATATAGGCTGCGACCACAATCAAACCAACGGAAAAAACCAACCCTAAGATTGTTGTGATATCGATAATGTATTGCTGAGGTTCAATTTCAACAGGAAGCGTCGGATATGTGACTTCCTTTTCATTTGTTTCTTCGATTTGCGGTTCTTTTTTGGCTTTGGCCATAAGGTCCAATCCTACATATCATCGCTGTGATCAGATTTTACAATCTCGGTCATTGTCACACCAAGCTTGTCCTCGACAACAACAACCTCACCCCGTGCAACGAGGCGATTATTCACATAAATATCAATGGCTTCGCCAACCTTACGATCCAGTTCAACAACCGCTCCACGACCAAGTTTGAGTAACTGTGAGACCTGCATGGTTGAGCGCCCGAGAACGGCAGACACTTGCACTGGAATATCATAGATGGCTGTTACGTCTTTTGCCATTGGTTCATTCTCGGCAAAATCATCTTCATCGTCCATATTAGGACCAGTGTCCTCAATCTTACTTAAGTCAAGTCCCTTAGAACCACCACCATCGCCCTTACCGTCATCTTCGGTTTGCGTTACTTCTTCTATGTCATCACTCATTATCAGTCTGCTCCGTTTCTACTTCGGTATCTTGGGACTTCTTAACTTTCTGTGCAAGGTCATCTTGTAAAAAACGCTTTATTTTATCCTCAAAGACTTTTGTATCACGAATAGCGCCACCATTCTCCCATGTAATACGAGCATCATCTTTAGCGATTTCCTTATCTGCAATAACCTCTAACGTATTTTCATCCGCCTGAAACTTAGATTTGATGAATGTATCAATAGATTCACTATATTCTGGTGCCACATGAATGGTGATTTTCGATTCACCTAAATGTTCTGCCAATACATCCTCAATAATGCCTTCAATTTCACCCAACCCATGCTTTTCTTTAAGCATAGGAAATGCATTTTCAAATAAAGCGACAACCGATTTCAATGTTTCGCTTTTAAATTGCTCTTTACGCAACTCTTCAGCTTGCAACAAATTTGCAAGATTATGATTGAGCGTTTTGGTCAAATTTTGAATCTGGCCTGTGTAGCCTTCTTCTGATTCACGGAAGCCCTCTGCTTTTCCTTGCTTATAGGCCTCATCTTTTGCTTGATTGAGTTCTTCTTGACTATAGGTAGGCGCCACGAAAACTTCCTCTTCTTCAACTTCTAAGGAGAGGTTTTCATGCAATTCGACATCTGAATCAAATTTATGCGTGTCAAAGAGGTAGGGCTTCTTACTCATTAACATCAATATACGAGCTCATCTTCGGCTTCGCCAGATGAAATGATGATTTCTCCCCTACCTTCTAGGTCTTTGGCAACACTCACGACATATTGCTGAGCATCCTCAACATCTTTTAGACGCACAGGACCCATTGCAGCCATATCTTCCTTCATAATCTTGGCAGCACGCTCGGACATGTTGGAGAAAAACAGATCCTTGATTGTGTCGGTTGCGCCCTTGAGAGCGACTGGGAGCTTATCCTTATCAACCGCACGTACCAATGTCTGAATACCTGTCGTATCCAACTTGGTTAGATCATCAAATGTAAACATCAGTGAGCGAATTTTTTCAGCCGAGTCAGGTAAACTGTTTTCCAACTGATCCATGAACTTGGCTTCAGCTGTTCTATCCAGCGAATTAAATATATCAGCCATTAATTCATGGGAGTCACGGCGCTGTGTTTTAGCAAGGTTCGTCATAAATTCGGTACGGAGCGTTTTCTCAACGTCATCAAGAATATCTTTCTGAATAGATTCCATACGCAACATTCTATGAATGACTTCAAGCGCAAAGTTGTCAGGAAGCAATGCTAAGACTTTAGCGGCATGCTCTGTGCCTACCTTTGAGAGAACAACAGCAACTGTTTGTGGATACTCTTTTTGCAGGAAATTCGCGAGAATTTCTTCATTAACGTTCCCAAGCTTTTCCCACATGGTACGACCAGCGGGACCACGGATTTCCTCCATGATGCTGTTCACTTTATCTTCCCCAAGGACCTTACTTAGTAAGCGTTCCGTGCTATCCATCGTTCCGATAAGAGAACTTGTCGAACTCATCTGTTCAGCAAAATCTATGAATAAACGCTCAACAACGTTGGCAGAGACATGTCCTAGATTGGCCATAGTTTGAGAAACTTCCATAATTTCTTCATCAGCCATATGCTCAAATACGGAGGCACTGTTATCCTCCCCAAGAGCGAGGAGGAAAATAGCAGCTTTTTCAATGCCCGTCAGCGTTCTGTAATCTTCTTTGGTGCGCATATATGCCTCTTAAATAATACCCTAATCCTGTGTCATCCAGCCACGCAAGACAGACACTGTCTCGCTTGGATAATTGTTTACAATATCTTCAACCTTCTTCAATGAAGAGGCCTTTACGCGCCCCTGAACGCGCGTCATATCAATCATTTCATCATCATCACCAATTTCAATGGGCTGAAATCCACTATCAGATGTTGAGCCATTTGGAGCTGCCAGCGCTGGATTGGTTTGCATGCCTGGTAAAAATTGCGTTCTATCTCCATCTTTTCCGTCAGCGTCTTGAGGTTTTACATCCAGAAGTTTTCCCACCATTGGTTGAAGCACAAGCAAGATGACTAGAATAATCATAATCGCAACTGTTACGATTTCAGCAGCATCAAGCAAATCCGCGCGCTCAAAGCCCATAATTTTTGAGTCTTCAAGTTCTCCTCCCGCATCAATATTTGCGAATTGTAGGCTTTCTACAGTAATAATGTCGCCACGTTTTTCAGTATAGCCAAT
>JBBKVR010000090.1:0-7367 GCA_037968575.1 Bdellovibrionales bacterium
CCAACTTCTTCAAATTCCTCGCTGTGACCTACTCCAGGTAAAGAAGGTACGCCTGGAATATTTGGTGTACCAGGCAATTCAATTTGGGGTGTTTGCGCGAAAAGAGGGTTCAAAAAAGCACATGAAAAAATCAGCGCAAATAGCACAATATATATGCCACTCAGAATGGATGCTCCCCTAATCCTCACCTGAAAAAACCTCTCGAAAAATTTATAATTAACATTGTTAAGCTTAACCACCTCATATTCTAGCACGAGGCAGGGGTGTTCGGTCAAAATCTTTTCAGAGTTTTCTATAAAATCAAAGGCTTTTAAAATATTGGGCCAAAAGGGAAAATCGCGAATTTAGAGCTTCAGAAGATGAAAAAGCATTGAGAATAAAACAAAAATGGGCGAAACTTGCCTTTCACGGCTTACAAACGTAAGCTATTTATAATAAAGTTATTTTCACAAATATTCTAATTCTAACTATTGTATAAAATTCATGTCAGACACGTTTGGTGATGAGGGTCAAAATATGCAGGATGGTGAGGTAAAGCCACCACCGCAAAATGCGCCCGTCAAAAGAGCAGGAAAAACAAAGCCTGCTGAGGGCTCTACGCCACCATCAGGCAAGCCTATTAAGGGCTTGGGCGCTGTTATGGTGCGTAATGATTTTTACAAGGATGGATATCGCTCTTTACGTGCTGTGGCCGTTGCTCAGGCTGCAATTATTTTGATTTTAATCGGGTTGTTTTTCTTCGTCATTAATACCCGCCAGACCGAATATGTATACTTCGCCACAACTGAAGATGGTCGTTTGGTGCCTATGTTGCCACTAAGTGAGCCCAATTTGAGTACACCTGCACTTATGTCTTGGGTTGCGCAATCAACAACAGAGACAATGACATTCGGTTTCCATGATTTCCGCAAGCGGTTGCAAGAGTCTTCGCGCTTCTTCACGCGCTCAGGATGGGCAAGTTTCACGCGTGCCTTAGAGAGTTCGCGTATAATTGAAACAGTTGAAAATAATCAACAAGTCGTTGTGGCGGCACCTCGTTCTGCACCTGTCGTTGTAAGTGAGGGTATTCAGAATGGTCGTTATCAATGGGAAGTTGAAATGCCAATGACCGTTACCTATCGTGCTGGCTCACAAACACGCTCTGACAATCTACTTATTCGCCTTCTTCTTGTTCGTGTTCCTAAACTTGAATCTCCAAATGGTGTCGGGATTGAGCAATGGATTGCAACTTACCTTTAATTTATAAATATTTGGAATCAAAGAAACTCTTACAAAAGCCTTCTCAACCTATGTCTTAACGTCTATGCTACATGGGTAATTTTTCGGGAATTAGTATCACGTGAATATAAGTACAAATTTTAAAGTCGGTTTATCTCTGTCTGTTTTGGCTTTTGCCGTTTCGGGAGTAAGCGTTGTGTGGGCGCAAGATACAATTGCGCCTCCTACGCCTGGTCAAAACGCAGCATCAAATGCTGATGAAACAACGACGAATGAACTTTTAAAGACGCTTCGAAGAAAAAATAACGCAAACGAGCAACTCCCTATTGAGAATCAGGCAGAATTACAGACGCGTACGGATTTAGAGGCCGGGACAACGGTTACACCGGGGCTTGATTTACCGATGGATGGACAGCTACCAGAGCCAGAACTGGATATGACAGACGAGGAATTAGAGCAGGCATTGCGCGATGAAGCTTTCGATGCTTCTCTTACCGGTCTTTTACCGCTGAAACCTGATGAAATTCGTCGTTTCTTAAAAGCCTACGATAAAACACAAGAGGCTGTTCAAAAACCACCTTATGAATATCCAGAGCCTGTTTTGGGTGTTGAAACCCTATCTTTGGAGCCTGGGCAGCCACCTCAAGAGGTTAGTACGGCTGTAGGATTTGTTAGCACGTTGAATTTCGTGGACTCAACAGGTGAGCCATGGCCAATCAAAGATATTGGCTGGGCAGGAGAATTTGAGATATTACAACCAGAAGAAGAAGGTAATGTTGTACGTATTACGCCTCTGAGTGAATTTGCGCACGGGAACATGTCTGTACGCCTTGTTGATTTAAAAGCGCCAGTTGTTGTGACAATGAAAACAGTTCGCGATAAAGTCCATTACCGTCTTGATTTACGTGTTCCCAGTATTGGTCCAAAGGGCGCCATCCCTGTTATGGATATAAAAAATTCTCTGACAGCAGGAAATGTGGAATTGATCACAGTTCTTGAAGGGATTACACCTGAAGGTGCTGAAAAGATGATAGTTAATGGGCTTGATAGCCGTTCAACTGCCTATCTTGTCAACGGAAAAACGTATTTCCGCACGCCCCTAACATTGCTCTCACCGGCATGGAGTAGTTCTGTGAGGTCAGCCGATGGTATGACAGTTTATGAATTGGATGAAGCACCTGTATTGCTATTGTCTGATAATGGTAAAATGGTTCGCGCATATGTGAAAAAGGACGAGGAAGAATATGAATTCTGATATGTCAGATATGGATGAGCAGGATGAAGATTTCGACAATGACTTTGATGTAGAAGACATTGATGACGATTTTGATACCTTTGACAGTGGTGGAAGTTCTGCCACGCAAAGCCCCCTGTTCAAATTGATGATTGTTGGCGGTGTTATTCTTGTCATTATCGTTGCTATTTTCTTCTTTGGTGGAAGTAGTGACCCTGTGGCAAACTCCGTTGTTTCTGGTGGTCAACAAGATTTGCGTGAGGCCCCTGGTACAGAAGAGCTTGACCCAACTATGCAAGCTGCGCTTGAAGAAATTAATGAAGATATGCAAGCGGTTGCTGAAGACACTGGCGATAGTTTCTTACCAGTGCCAATTACACCGTCACGCGAAGGTTTACCAGACGACCCGTTACAGCCAGAAGCAGAAGATCCGCTAGAAACATGGAAGCGTTTACAAGAACAGCAGTTACAGCAGCAAGTCGCACAACCGTTGCCACAACAGCCAACTGGCCCAAGCGAAGAAGAAGTCGCCAGACGGCAAGCGTTGAATGATTTGGCTCAAGCGATGTCTTCCCAAATGAATGAGATTGTTCAAAATCAAAAAATAGATCCATTAAGTTACATGTCAGTAACATCGCCACCACAGGCTCTAACTAATGGTAATACCGAGTTACGCAATGCTGATGGAATTATAGATGGAACAGGTGGGGATACGGTCGTCCAACTTCTTCCTGCTGGAACGATTGAATATGGACAAACATTGCTTGAGGCAAATTCCGATATTGGTGGACCAGTTCTTGTACAAATCGTCACAGGCCCTTTCGCGGGTGCGCGAGCGATTGGATCATTTGACCGCCGCGATAAATATCTGGTTTTAACCTTTAAAACGCTATCTCAAAAAGGCGTGACTTATACTATTGACGCGATAGCTGTTGATCCCAATACATCTTTAACAGGATTAGCAACGGATGTTGATTACCGTTTATTCGAGCGTATTATTCTTCCAGCTGCTGCACGCTTTATTGAAGGTATAGGCTCTGCAATAGCCGATAGTGGCAACACTAGTGTGAGCGTCAACGGAGAAACAGTTGTGCAAAATTCCAATGACTTAAATGCACGCGAAGAACTTTTCAACGGTGTTGAAGAAGGCGCACGTGAGTTAGGTGATTTCCTTGAAGAGCAAGGGGACGGTACACAAATTTTGGTTACCGTTGCGGCCGGTACACCAATAGGGCTTCTATTTCTTGAACCTGTCTTTGATAACAGTATAAGTGGAGGATCCCTTCAACAACAAAATGCGCTAGGTTCACCTTTGCAGCAACTTGTTCCTTTTGGACAAGGTGTTCCAGGAACATTTGTTACACAGCAGCAACCAACCGGTGGATATTTTGTTCCAACACAACAACAACAACAAATACTTCAGAGTCCAATCACTACAACAACTGGTCAGCAATAGATTAATTTTAATTTAGCATGAGGTTCTTTCGATGAGCGATACACAAAATGAAGACGAATTTCCTGTTGAGGAAAATGCGCAGACTGACGAACCAATTGAAATGGGGGTAGATGATGCTCAGGATTTTCAAGAAGAAGATTACTATGAAGAGGATTATGCAGAGTTTGATTCGGAAGATGATTTTGATGAAATGGGCTCTGATGAGAACTTCCAGCCTGAATTTCAAACAAAGAAAAAATCAGGAAAGCTCCTTTATATTTTAATAGCGCTCGTTGTTTTGGGTGGCGGTGGTTATGTCCTATCTATGTTGTTTTCTGGCAGCGAGAGTCCACAACGACCTGCTTCAACTGCTGAGGTTGTTCCCCAACAGCCACAGGAACCACAAATTGCTGGCTTTGATAATCCTGATGGCCCTTTAACACCGATGCCTGAATTTGCTGAACCGCAAACACAAGAAGATGGCTTTGTACCACCTCCTTCTGTAATTGAAGAAATGGCACAAGAATCTGATTTGCCTGCCTTAGACACTATGCAGGAGTCATTTATGGACGCGACTGAAGGGTTTGGTATTCAAGAGAACACGATTGAAGATGGTTTTGATAGCAATACAACAACCGCCACTGTAGAGAATGATGGTATAAATGCTACAGAGCAAGCTGTTGAAATGGTTGAAGCAACTGAAGATATGAGTAAAACTCAGTCCGAATCTCAGCCTGAAATAGACACTCAAGTTGAGCCAGTTGTGATGGAAAAAACTCAACAACAAGTATCAACTGAAGCATCTGCAACTGATGTTGATAGAGAAATTTTAATTGCTCTTAATACTATGAGCGACACGATTGCCGAGATGCAGAGAACAATGAATAGCCTAGATGTGCGTATGAATGCATTGGAAGCAGCAGAGCCAAGAGTTACCGAATCCGCTCCTGCTTCAATTCCCGCAGATGTTGCGACAAAAAGCGACTTGAAGTCTTTGATGTCTTCAGTTGATCGTTTAGAGACAAAAATGTTGGAAATGCAAAAGACAAAAACTACGGTTGCGCCTACTCCTCCCACACTAAAGCCTGCGCCAACACCTGTTTTAGGGACACGTACACCCCAGCAAAACACAACATCTACAACGACTTCGCCGATTTTGTGGAAATTGCAGAGTGCAGATCCAAACCGTGCTTGGTTGGTTAAACAGGGTAGCAGTGCTTACGTTCCTGTAGCTGTTGGAGATACAATTCCAGGTCTTGGTAAAATCCAGTTTATTGGGCAGCAAAATGGTCGCTGGGTTGTACAGGGCTCGCAAGCTTCTGTCAGTGAATAATAAAATCTGGGGGATTCCTCTATCTCTCTGAAATCAGTTAAATTTTTAGAAATAGATAAAATTTTACATTAATCGTTTTTTCATACTTTTGAGCCAAAATAATGAAAGAAAAGGATTTTTTACGCATTATGTGGCCGAAGTTTGCATAAAGGTCTGAAAATATGGTGTAATTAAGAATATTGGTAATTTAGGGGACGGCTTTGTTGAAAATGATTGAAAAATCAGCTCAAAATTTAAGTTTTAAGAATATCGCTATGAAGTTCGTGGCGCCACTGTTGTTCGCGATGGTGTTTTTCTTTGACTCTCCTGCTCATGCTTTCAATTTTTGTATCACAATTATAGGAACACCTATTTGCATGGGTGTAAATCAATGTAATTCGCCAGGCGGTATATCTGCTGTTCTAGATACTCTAGGCGACAGAACCTTGGGTGATGTTATTTGTAATATCATTAGTGGTTCATCTCTCATCCCAACACTATTAGCAGCAGTTAGTTATCTATTTGGTTTGACCCTTGTTATTTTTGGGATTCTAAAGACGCGTGAACACGTTGAGAATCCACAACAGGTTCAAATTTGGGAACCTATTAAACGCTTTGTTGCTGGCGGAGCTTTCTTAGCGCTACCTATCGTAATAGAGGCAGCTATGGTCACTCTTACGGGTGGAAGCAACGATGGACACTTAAACAACTTTAAAGTTGCAAGCGGGGCACCTTCTGGTGGTGGTCTTGATGCGCTCCTATTTTTCTTCATTTTAGACATTTTTAAGCCAATGCTTAAGCTTGTGTCTGCGTTTTCTTATTTAGCAGGTATTATTCTTGTCATGATTGGAATTGGCCGTCTTTTGAAAACGTCTCAAGAAGGCGCAAAAGGACCGGGTGGGATTGGTACTATATTCACATTCCTTGTTGCCGGTATTTTGCTTTCAATTGACGTTGTTATGGGTGCGGCGGTTGGAACATTTTTTGGCGACAGCTTTACAGGTATGATTGGTGGTGCACTCGGCGTTAGTAATAGTAATGAGATATCATCATTTGGTTTACTTTCTTTAAGTACGGGCTCTGGTGCGATTGATTCCCATATTCAAGCGGTTATCTCTGCTGTGGTTGGGTTTATGATAATTGTTGGCGTCGTCGCCTTTGTTCGTGGTATATTTATTTTGCGTGATGTCGCCGAAGGCGGTCAACAAGCATCTCTCATGGCAGCTGTAACACACATTATTGGTGGTGCATTTGCTGTGAATATAGGGGGCGTTATGAACGCCGTCCAAAGTACCTTTGGTTTATCAGTTGTATCATTTATTTAGCACTAGGAGGAAATCATGCTAAAATTTATCAACCGTCAAATGCTCGTTGCGAGCGCATCTATTGTTGTTGGGTTAACAGCGGCAAAATCTGCACAAGCGGGCAGCAATAACTTCTCAAGTATTGCAAAAAACATCACAGAGTCAGTTTCTGACTTGCCGACACTTCTTGCAGCTCTATCATACCTTGGTGGCTTGTTATTTGCCGTTCTGGGTATCATGAAAATTAAGGATCACGTAGAACAACCTACACAACATCCTTTGTCTCATGGGGCTATCCGTCTTGGAGCTGGTGGAGCGTTATTTGCGCTTCCTATCATCATGGAAGCCGCTCTGAATACAATTGGAGATGGTAACGCTGTTTCTCAAGCGGCCTTGCAAGAACTAACATTCTAATTAGGGAGCTTCTATGAAGCTATTACCAATTACATTAGGCATTGCCCGCAAGGGCAGTGCCTCTTTCTTTAAGACAAAAACGCCTGAGGCCATAACCGATCTCAAGCAGAAGATTTTCGATCGTGACAAAAATATGTGCCAATGCTGTGGCTTTGTCTCGGGTAAGTACCAGCAACTCCACATCATTGATGAAACGGCCCAACCTACAGAAGATAATCTGGCGACAACCTGTATTTTCTGTCATCAAGCCTTTGATTTGCACTCTGTAGCCAATATGCGCTCGGGGGTTCTTATTTGGTTACCAGAGATTGAGCAGGCAGCTCTACACCATATCTCACGGGCACTCTATGTTGCGCGTATTTCACAAGGTCCTATGTCCGAAACAGCCCGTAAAATTCTAGATACACTTATGACTCGTCGTGACGATGTGCGTGAGCGCATTGGTTCTGA
>JBBKVR010000091.1:0-9410 GCA_037968575.1 Bdellovibrionales bacterium
TGGGTTCAACCTTTCAAATAAATCAGTGTCACTCCGCTAAGAATGAGCATTCCACCTATAACAGCAGGAAGTGTCATTTCAAAATTTTTCAGTAGAAACACTGAAAAGATAATTGTGAAGAAGGGGAAGGATATCTCTACTAAATTGGCATAAGCTGCATTTTTTAAGAGTAGAGCTTGATAAATAAATAGATTTCCAAAGCAAAATAGAAGACTTATAAAAATAATGAGTCCAACTATCCTGCCTGACTTTAAAAACTCTAGGTTTTTCTGAATATTCCCATGAAGATAAAATGTTCCAATAAAGAATAGAAGTAAGATTGTACTCTCTATAATCATCACAAGATGGATCGAAACACCTTCTCGCAGAACTTTTTCAACAATTGTATAGCCAAGTCCCCAAAGGAAAGCACTTCCCAGCGCATACCAAAACCATAAATTTCCAGCCATTAAATCCTCTTTTTTAAGATAGCGTAGGTTAGCCCAACACCACCGAGAAAGCCACCAAATATGGGCAATCCAGGCAATCGGTACACCTCCGGGACCTCCCAACACTCCAAAGACAATCGAAATTCCGATAAAGACCAGAAGGGCTTTGTGGAAGTTAGCGCGTGTGCCAAACTGTCCGTTGATAAACAGCATATAAAGCAACCCACCAAACAATCCGCTTATGCCCCCTGATGCACCAATAACTAAGTTCTGGGAGTGGGAAGCAACGGCAAAATGCAGGAAGGCTGCCAGTATACTTGATCCAAAGAAAATAAGAGCTGTACGGGGCGCACCAATATTCTTTTCCATACCTGCGCCTAGAGCCAATAACATTAAGCTGTTTACCGCAACGTGAAGCCAGCCACCGTGCAAGAAAGCATAAGTAATGGGTGTAAAGATACTGAGAAAGGTGAAAGGCACGTCACCTGAGAAGCGCGCAGGAATAAAGCCAAATTCTTCATATGTGGTTTGCACAAGTGGGACAAACCCGCCTTTATCCATCAGAAATAATGCGACATGCACAAAAATAATTGCGCCTATACCGATTTTAGTCAGAGGTGGGAGGTTTAAAATTGGCTCTTTAGGAGGCTTGGGAGCGTTTCTAGAAGGAAAAGAGACGATTTTATCGTCATGCCCGTTGCCATTTGAACTTTGTGTCATTCTGGGCAGTTTAAAAGAGACGGACCAAAAGACAAGACTAAAAATAAAGGCCTCTGGAAAGAGGCCTTTTTAAAAGTTTAAGAGACTAAAAAACTAAAAACTTTAATTAAAATTCATACCAAACATTGAGGCGTTACGGTCGCGGTCATAAACATAGGCAGCCTGGACATCGCCTTTGGCTTCCATGAATGCTGGTGGTGCGTATTTTGTTACCATGTTCCCTGCATTCTTAAGTAATTCTGTTGCTGAAATTTTTGCTTTTTGTGCCTGATCAAAGAACGCATTAAGAACCGCATTATGGGCTTCCTTGGCAATTTCCATACCCATCACAACAACTCTAGCCACTTCTCCAGCTGATGGGATAGCGCCCTCCACAGCTTTCATAAAGGAGAGATCACGAAGTGAACCTTCTTCTTTCTTGCGCGCCAGACCTTTACCGCCTGAGCCACCTTTTCCTGAAGCTTCACCTTCTTCTGAGTCTTCTTCGCTGTCATCATTTGAAACGTTAATCTCAAAGAATGTCTTTGTTTGCAGACTTGCTGGATATTTCTTTAAATCTTTAACTGCGGGCACTTCACCTGTAAGCCCGGCCTTTACCTCGACACGAAGCTGTTCTGGAGAACGCCAGTCGTATTCAATAGCGTGAGACTTAAATTCTCCAGGCACAGCACACTTCTTGATAAAGCGTTTACCTGGGTAAAGCAGCTCTGTCAGACCTGTGTTTTTCAAAAATTCCTGAATATTTACACGCATTGTGTTACTCCTTAAATATAATTTCCATATCTGGTATGCACTAATAATGGAGGGAAATAGTAAACAAAACCTTTAAATTCAAATAAGTGTTTGTAATAATTTATAAAAAACAGTGTTTTTAATGAGTAATTGTTGTCTTAAGGGCAAATTGTTATACTTGTTTAGGTAGTATTCAAAATTGAGGCTTTATAAGGCTTTGAGTGTAATTTTAAGAGTCGGGAAATATTTATGCGAAAAATTGGTATCTTCATTTTGTTAATGACAGTCTTCACAGCGTTGTCTCTATCGCAGGCAGAAGCTGGTTCAAGTGGATCTTCTGGTCCGATTTTTCTCAATAAAATTAAAAGCGTTTTTACCCGTGAAAAAAAACCACAACAAGTTGCTCCGCTTAACACAAGAACAACAGCAACAAAACGTTCTGCAAAGAAGAACTCAACTGCGTCCAATGGCCGTAGCTTGGCAGATATCAAGCGTGCGGAGTGGAAGGCACGTCAACAAAGACTTGGAGCACTGATAGATAAAAATAATCAAGAAGTTAGAGCAAAACTTGCGCAGAACTATCAGCAAGCACAGCTTTATCAGGTGCAACTACAAGCACAACAGCGCGCAGGAGGTCAGGTACCAGTCAGAAGTACGACTAACTCTACGACTACTCCGACAACAACAAGGCGTCCGACACGCATTATCATCCCTCAAAAAGAAGAGAGTGGTGGAACAAAGCCGATTTTCAAGAATTACCGATAGATTCCCTGAATGAAGTTTGACTAAGCTGTGCCCTGTAAGGATTTTTACAGGATATTAGAATGCACGCGACAGCCTTTTTTGCCGACAGAGTGAAAAATACACCCGTTTGGGTGCTTACATTTGCAATCTTTTCTCTGATATATGGATTCTTTGGTGATCCCACACCAGCAACGTTTAATGTCATTACATTGATCTGGGGAGGATTCTTTGTTTTTTCACTGCCATGGCAAAACCTATCCAAGTTACCCTCTCTTTCACGAAATGCATTATTTATTGCAGGTGTGGTTTCTGTAGGACTTTTTTACCCACTTATAATTGGAACGCTATCGGGTCATGACCCTTTTTTGATTTTAAGAGATATTTCAGCCTATCTCTTTATTTTTATTGGATTTTTATTTCTTTATTACTTTAAGGAAAACCAAAGTGAAGCAACGAAAGTGATTGTATCTGGGTTGCTTGTTATTGCCTTTGGAATGGCGTTGAGAAGACTGGGAATTATTCCGTATGGTGTTGAACGCGCTTCCGTTTTTGAAGATCCTTTTGCTCTTTCTGTAGTTCCTGAAATTTTATTTGGGTCTGTGTTTTTGACCTCTTTTGCTATTTTGAATTTTCTCTCATTTGAAAAAACTCTAAGCAAACAAATATTAGTTTTTATCATACTGACACTGTGTGCATTGCCTTTATTGGCCGTGATGAACATGTCGGTCATGCGTGCGAGTCTGGCAATGACCTTTATTGGGATTTTCTTTTCGTTGCTCATTCTCATATTAAACAGACCACTTGCTGGCTTTAGTTTAATAGTTTTGATGGCGGCAGTAATTACAACTTTCATAAAGCCTATCACAACAATGTTTCAGCTTTTTTGGCTGAAAACGGTGATGATGGGCACAAATAATCGATTACTGGAGATAGAGACGGTTTTAAACGCTGTCCTAACCGATCCTTTCTCATTTCTGTTTGGCAAGGGATGGGGAGCAGTTCTGAACAATCCAGCAGTTGGTGGAGAACAAGTGTTGTATACACACTCCTTATTGTCCTCGAGCTTGTTAAAGGGTGGTTTCGTGCTTATGAGTATTGTTGGAATTTATATCATTTGGCTATTCACAGGAATTTTCACAAAATTATTCAGAGAAAAACGCGCGTTTCCTATGGCTCTCTATCTGGCTATTATCCCTACTTTTCTGATAAATACCTTAATTTATGGCGGGTACAAAACCATCGGTTTCGGACTGGTGTTGGCTCTTGCGATGGGCATGGTGTCATGTTACGGACAATACTCACGGCAAACATAAGATTTAAAAGGCATTTAAAGACCTTCATGAAACACAAACCAACAATACTTTTCCTCAACAGGGTTTTTCCAGGACAAAAAGGTGCGACAGGACGCATGTTACTCGATTTAACTCAAGCATTTGTCAAAGATGGTTGGCAGGTGAGTATTGTCACGACTGGCGCGGAATTTAAGGTTCCTTCATCCTTAAAGAAAAAGGCTGCTTTTAACCTTTACCGTGTTGGAAGCACACCAAAAAAGACAGTTTTTGGATATGCTAGAGCCTATTTTCAACTGATGTTCAAGGCTTTGAGGCTTCCACGGCACGCAATTGTTGTGACACTGACCGATCCTCCAATGTTAGTCACTGCAGGGCGCTTTGTGGCGTTTATGAAGGCCTCCAAGCACATGCACTGGTGTCATGACCTTTATCCTGATTTATTACCTATATTGGGCGTTAAATGGCCGAAATGGACAATTAAATTGCTGAGACGCTTTTCTATAAACGCCATGAACAAGTCAGACCGCGTTATTGCTATTGGGCGTTGTATGGGAAAATATCTAAATAAGCGTGGCGTTGAAGCAAAGAAGATATCCATCATACCCAATTGGTATGACGTGCGCATTTTAGATAAGAACGTGGCAAAAAGTTCAAAACGTAGGAAGAAATTGATTGTTAAGGCACCAACTAAGGAGCTTGCCTTCACAGAAGAAACTGCAAAATTCAGAATTTTATATGCTGGATCGTTGGGACGACTGCACCCGATTAAACCTATATTGCTTGCAGCGCAAAAATTACAAAAAACCCATAATGACATTGAATTTGTCTTCGTTGGTGACGGTGTAGGTTTTAAAAATCTTGCAAGAGAGCGTACAGAGCGCGGTTTGACTAACATTAGGCTTTTACCACATCAGCCAATTGAGAATCTTCCGACATTGATGGAAAGTGGCGATATTCATCTTGTGACGCTTAATGAAAAAGCAACGGGTTTGAGCGTCCCCAGCAAGTTTTATGGCTCGTTAGCCACAGGAAGACCAGTGATTTTTCTGGGTCCTCCAGAATGTGAAGTGGCCAAGATTATCGATGACTATGGCTGTGGAAGCGTGATTGATCCTGACAATATTAATGCTCTGTCTCTGGCAATTCAAAATTACCGTGAGAGTGATACATTTTGGTTTAATGCTCAAAAAGGTTCAATAAAGGCGGCCAAGGTACTAACACCTGAGCAATCAACGCAATTATGGCTCGAGAAAGCAGAAACAGTGTTTCAACAACTATAGATGATGGAAAATCAAACCACTTAATTCACGCTCGGCGATTTGGTATCATCGTTTTGTTTCTAACATGAAAGTTTTCGGTTCAAAAAGTACGAAAGCTACGCACGCTGGGAAGCGCTCATGATGACCCAAAACCTGTACTCACAAGCTCCAGTGATTGTACGCCATTTTCTTAAAAAAATGGTCAGGTCTGCTCCGTTGGTGCCATCACTGGTTTTCATGCAAAGCTTCATTTTGTGACAAGGTTGGTGACATGGTAAAAAAGGTCTTAAGTGGTCGAAAATGCGTTATTGTTACTATAAAGAAATTCGTCAGAATCTTAGGAAATTGAATAGTATTTAAAGTTCAAATTAATATAAACAAATCGTATCGTATATATTTATAAATAACTAAAAATAGTGTTTTTAGAAATAATAGTGTCTTAGTGATTTGAAAATGAAACATCAGAAAATTTTGGTTAAATTCATACGCTTCATGACCTTTAATTACCCGATGTTCATTTTTGAAAAATGAATTTAAATGTTTGTATCTGACTTTTGTGACAAAGTCGTTTTAAACAAAAATATAAAAAAAGCGCTAAAGATGGACTTAAATACGTGTTAGAAAAATGATGAAGAAAAGTGACACTAAATGCGCTGTTATCATGGCAGGAGAACAAGGAACAAGATTGCCGTCTTTGTATTTTTTTTGACCCAAAAATATTGTAGGTAGGTTTCAAAGAAAAATATTTAAAACGCGTCATTAACAGAGGAAACTATGACACTTAATCTTCTCAGGCCAGCAGTGGGATGTGACTCTCTTTACGCTCTTTCCCAGAAGAGCCCTGCATATTTACGTGAGTTTGAGGGCAAAACGTGTCCGATTATCTCAACAAAGCGGAAACCTACACGTGAGGCAGAACTTTTGCGCGATGGCTCTGTCTATTGGATTATCAAGCGCACAATACAGGGACGCCAAAATATCAAAGCCATGGAAATGGTTGATGATCCTAATGGTGGACAGAGATGCATTATTTACCTTGAGTCTCAAATTATAAGAACCGAGCCATTCCCACAAAAAGCCTTTCAGGGCTGGCGTTATCTCAAAGGCTCTGATGCGCCGAAAGATATCGGCGTTTATTCAGGTGAAGAGGATGAGGAGGAAGTCCCTGTCGAGATGATGGGCGACTTGCGTGAATTGGGTTTACTGTAAAGTTATTGTTCATTCAAAGGTCTTATCCAGAAGCTGGATTAGAGCTTCATTTCCTTCGAATGGTGTAAATGAAATCATGCAAACTTCTTCTGAGGATGCTTTCTCAGCAACTTCAACCAACTTATCTTTCTTATCTTCTCGTGTGTATGTAAAGATGAAACAATAATCCATTTGAATAATCTCATCTTTCCACCAGAACTTGGCTGGTGCATCCCAAATAGGTCCTCCGAAAATAAGTCTTTTTTCCAGAAGAACATCCAGTAAAACGTGAGCATCATCTTTTGTTTCTGCACTTATTAAAACTTGATAATATTCCATGACGATATTGTTACCGCATTTTACCACTGATTTGTAATGCTAATTTTATAAAGTTTCTTGCTCCGTATCATTGAACAGTCTACTTCTTAATTATTCATGATAAGCGTGACCAAAAAGACGACCCCTTTCATTGAGAAAGACAGTCAGAATGATGAAGTATTCTTTCATCTCTCTGGTCTTTGGACGTTTGAAACACTCTCACAGCTCTATAAACAAGTTGAAAAGACTCTTAAAGTCGAAGGCGAAGGTAAGCCAGTCTGTTTTGAGGGTAGTGATGTTGAGGAAATGGATACGGCTGGAGCAAGGATATTGTTTAAGGCTGTTCAATCCCTTAAGGATAAAGGGCGTGATGTCACCGTTGAGGGCCTAACATCTCAACAAAACAAACTCTTTAAATCTATTTCTGAAATCCGTGAGTTGAGAACAGATTCAAAACATGCTGACACCTCCATGCGCTATTATTTGGCACATTTGGGTGAAGTGTCGGTCAATATTTTCAAAGGTAGTCGTGAATCACTGTCATTCTTTGGTTTGATTTGCGTCACGTTGGCGAAGGTTCTTGCAAATCCCAGAAGATTACGTTTCAAATCCATCATAAGGCACATGCATGAGGCTGGTGTGGATGCACTGCCAATAGTTGTAATGATGGGATTTTTGATTTCAATTGTTTTGGCCTATCAAGGGATTGTGCAGCTCCAAGCCTTTGGTGCTGAAATTTACACGATTAACTTAACAGCGGTCTCAATTCTAAGAGAAATGGGCGTATTACTTACGGCTGTTCTTGTTGCAGGTCGCTCGGGAAGTGCTTTTGCCGCTGAAATTGGTGTCATGAAACTCAATGAAGAAGTTGATGCTATGAAAACCATGGGGCTAAACCCGATGGAAATTCTTGTTATTCCGAGAGTTATAGCCTTGATTCTGGTATTGCCACTTTTGACATTCTTTGCAGATATTGCCGGTCTTATTGGTGGTGCATTCTCTGTTGCCTTGATGGTTGGTATTCCGCTGGAGCGTTTCATGGATCAAATGCAGGGTTTCATTACCATTTGGACATTCCTTGTTGGCCTGATTAAGGCACCGTTTTTTGGCTTCATTATTGCGTTTGTGGCAACACATAGTGGGATGATGGCAAAAGGCTCAGCCGAAAGTGTAGGTAAAATGACAACCTCTGCCGTGGTGAAAGCCATTTTCCTTGTGATTTTTGCCGATGCCTTATTCTCAATTCTCTTTGTACAGATGGGGATTTAAGGGCATGGCAAAACTTAATAAAGAAGCATTGATATCTATTAAAGGCCTTACAAATAAATTCGGTGAACATATCGTCCACGACAAGCTGGATTTACAAATATTTTCATCTGAAATTTTAGGTATTGTTGGCGCATCAGGTTCTGGGAAATCAGTACTTCTTAAAAGCATATTGGGTTTACAAAAACCCTATAGTGGTGAAATCAGATTTAAAGGTAAAGATATTACTCAAATGTCGGAAGATGAAATACTGGCTTTGCACGACCATTGGGGTGTTCTTTTTCAAAGTGGTGCGTTGTTTTCTGGACTAACAGTGAGTGAGAATGTCCAACTTCCTATGCTTGAGCATCATGATATCCCGAATTCTCTAGCGTCGCAGCTCTCATCTCTTAAGCTTAAAATGGCAGGACTAGGTGAAGAGGCATTTGATAAATACCCATCTGAATTATCTGGCGGGATGATTAAGCGTGCAGCTATAGCGCGATCTATGGCACTTGACCCCGATATTCTCTTTCTTGATGAGCCGACCGCTGGCCTTGATCCTCTTTCTGCAGACAGTTTTGATGATCTGGTTCTGGATCTGCGGGAACGATTGGACGCAAGCATAGTTATCATCACGCATGATTTGGACACGTTGGTGAAAACCTGTGACCGTATTGCAGTCATAGTTGACAAGAAAATCATCGTTGACTCACTGGAGGGTTTAATGAAGCATGACCATCCATGGATAATAGAATACTTTCACGGTCCGCGTATGCGGGCAGCAAGCTCGTTAAGGAAAGCTAGTTAATGGATCGTCACGTCAATTATAGCATTGTGGGTTTGTTCGTCCTTTTTGGACTTATCGGGATATTTGTATTCCTTGCTTGGTATGCAAATACGTTTGATGATCGTGATTATCATAGATACACCATACATTTCTCGGGCTCAGTTAATGGTTTAACCAACGGTGGTCTCGTGAGTTATCGCGGGGTAGAGGTTGGGCGCATTCTCGATATACGTTTTGAGAAAGAACGTCCTGAAATTATTATGGTTGATGTTGAGGTGGACAATGAGACGCCTGTTACAACGGCAACAGATGCACAACTCAAGCCCAAAGGGATTACAGGTCTCGCTTTCATTGAACTTGTGACCGAGAATATGAGTGGTCCACCACTCCAGAGAAAACCTGGGCAAAAATATCCAGTTATTGTGGCATCATCCTCTGCTTTGGATAGGCTGTTTGATGATTTCCCCAAAATCATGAAAAATGTGCTTGGAATTACTGAGCGCGTTGAGAAGCTATTAAGCGAAGAAACAGTAGCTAATTTTGATTCAACTATAACGAATGTCAAAGATGTCTCGGACCGCTTTGCTTTGGCTACAGAAAACTTAGGTGAAATGTCAGAGCGCATAGACCGCATTACAAGCAATGTCGAAAATATGAGCGTTTCTTCACAAGACTCTATTAAGAGATTGTCTGC
>JBBKVR010000092.1:0-4243 GCA_037968575.1 Bdellovibrionales bacterium
ATTGCTCTGCAATCACATAACCGAACTTAGTTGCGCCGATTTTAGGAATGGATAGCCCGCCAGTTGCAATCACCAGAGATGTGCAATTTGCTTCACCACGGTTTGTTTTAACTAAAAAACTATCATCTTGTTTTTCAAGTGAATGAACCTCTGTCTCCATATCTAATTTTACGCCAGCCTCTTTGCATTCACTCAGAAGCATCTCGATGATCTGTTTTGCAGACTCGTCACAAAATAACTGCCCAAATTTCTTCTCATGATGGGCAATGCCGTGCTTTTTTACCAAGGCAATGAAATCATCTTGTGTGTATTGGCTGAGCGCTGATTTACAGAAATGCTTATTCTCAGACAGAAACGTTGAGGGATTTGTAAATATATTGGTAAAATTGCAACGACCACCACCTGAAATACGAATTTTTTCAGCCATTTTAGTGGCATGATCAATAATCCAAACAGAACGCCCACGCTTGCCAGCCTCAATTGCGCACATCAGACCAGCCGCACCGGCACCAATAATAATCACATCGTAAGAGTTGTTCATGTGCGCCTTATACCTCAGATACAAATGCACCGCCTGTAAAAATTACAAGCGGTGTCATTTAAATTTAATAATTTTGAAAGAAATTAACCCTTAGGTGTTCCAGCAGCAATAGCTTTCTCGGCATTGTCTTTGGACATGATTTTACAAATCGTTGTTCCACACTTGCCGTGTTTCCCTTTGGCCATGTAGCCACCTTTAGCTGTTTTGTGAATGGCGACATTATCCATAGTGGCGCCTTTTTCCTTACATTTAACACAATATCCGTCCATTTTTTTGTTTCCTTTTTACAAGTTTATTTAAGATTCTTTTTCAGTGTAGCATATTCCATACAAAATGCTGAGTTAAGCTGCAAATTTAAACACAGATACAAAAAACCTGCCACGGAGGGCAGGTTTTATTGTTTTCACCTAAGGAGGATTAAATTAAATCACTGTTTCAGTATTAAACTGGGATACCAGCTCACTATGCGAGTGTGTATCAAGAGTAACTTGCGCAGGCAAGTTAGTATCTTTTGGTGCAAAATCTGAATGAGTATTGGTTTGTTTTACTTCTGTAAGACCGTTTTCTTCAAGAAGGGCGCCAATAAGGCCATCTGAAGAGTCAAAAACAAGATCGTGTATTGGGTCAACAGCGCCGTCAGGTAAATTACCAACATACTCAGGGCCACCTTTGTTTTCAGCAAACTCAGGACGATTACTGTCTAGAACATGAATAGGATCTACAGCACCTTCTGGGCGTCCATCACCGTTATCTGGCCCTAATAAATGAACTTCTGTTTCGGATGTTCCGTCATCATAGAAAATAATTGTGCTGTTGCCAGTTGTGGCAATATCAATGATACGTGGACCATCTTGATCGGGGCCTGTTAGTTTACCGTCATCTAGAGCATGGATTGGGTCAACTGCGCCATCAGGTAAATCACCAACATACTCAGGGCCACCTTTATCTTCAGCAAAGTCAGGACGATCACTGTTTAGGACATGGATTGGGTCAGTAGCAGATCTAATAGTGACATTGCTATCATTCAAATCATCTACTGTTGTATTTTCTAGTCTAATAATTCTGTTATCAAAACGAACCAACAAGTCGTTTCCGTCTTGGATTGAGCGCTCTAAAATTTGATTTAATGTCAAAGTTCCAGAATTAAGAATGAGAAGTAATTGATCCTCTGCAGCATTAAAGTCTTGAACTGTATCTCTTTCCATTGGAGGTTTACCAATATCAAATGGTTCGTGAGCAACAAAAATAAAGGTATCAGAACCAGAGCCACCACGAAGAGTGTTTTCTCCATTTTCTGCTCTTAATCTGTCATCACCAGAGCCGCCATTAAGGTAGTCGTCACCAGAACCACCATTAAGATAGTCATCACCAGAGCCGCCATAAATTATATCGTTACCCCCGTTACCAGAAATGGTGTCATCACCAGAACCACCATAAATTATATTATCACCATCAGTGCCATTAATGGATTCATCTTCAGAAGGTAAAGTGTTGATTGGATCGACCGCGCCTTCTGGGCGACCATTACCATTATCAGGAGTAATAAGATGTGTTTCAGTACGCGTCGTGCCGTCTTCATAGAAATAAATCGTGCTGTTGCCTGTTGTGGCAATATCAATAATTTTAGGACCATTATCGTCTTCATCAATATGAAGTTTTGCAATGCCTTCAATATATTCTTTTAACGCCATTTTACTTTCCTTTAAACTCAATCACACAGTGTATTTGAAAAACCAAAAAATTAACAAAAAATTAATAAAATCTCTAAGTAGCCCAAGTTTATACCACTTGCTTTTGTATTATGTCAAACTTTATCTTTGTTTTTTATACTTCTCATAAAATTGCTATAGTTCTCTCGTGCGGATTCTATCAATATACCTTCTTAGCCTTCTAGTGCTGATACTTGCCTGTCCTGCACAGGCAGCCGAAGTTATTCATCTTTATAATACAAAAATAAATGTTCTTGAGAGTGGTACTCTCGATATCACCGAAACCATTGAGGTGACGTCTGAGGGACGGGATATTAAACGCGGGATTTACCGTGACTTCCCAACAACCCGCCGCACTTTCCTTGGAGGCGTATTACCATCACAACCATCCATACTTTCCGTTAAGAAAGATGGCGTAAGTGAGCCATACCACACTGAAACAACCGATATGGGTGGTTATAGACTTTATATAGGGAGTAGCAGTGTCTATCTGCCAACAGGCAAGCGCTACACTTATGAAATTCACTACCGCGTTCATAATCAGGTTTTCTTTTACGACACATTTGATGAGCTGAACTGGAACGTGATTGGCACAGGCTGGATGTTTCCAATTGAAAAGGGGATTGCAGATATAAGTCTGCCCAAGGGCGCAAAACCGTTGGAAACATCAGTTTATACAGGCAAAAATCTTTCCAAAGACAGCAATGCGATCGTTGTGAAGGGACAAAACAGCCTTCATGTAGAGACAACACAAAGTCTTGCCCCTTATGAAGGTATGACGGTTGCCGTGGCTTTTCCAAAAGGCTTTGTCACACAAACGAATGCAACAGGATTTTGGAGTCAGCATCCGGGGTTTCCAGCCACATTACTGTGTTTGCTAGCTATGGCTCTTTATTACTGGCTGGCATGGGACAGGGTTGGACGTGACCCAAAGGGCAGGGGCATTATTGCGCGCTATGACCCACCGCCAGGAATTTCCACCGCAATGGCGGCTTATATCCGCGAGATGGGGGGCAGTTCTTCAAAAGAAAACCTGACATCTGCCATTATGTCGCTCGCGTCCAAAGGGTTTCTGGAAATTAAAGAGCTGGGCAAAAAGCGTTACGAGATTAAACGCACGGTGAAGCAAGAAACCGCTGATAATGTAATGAGCGAAGACGAGTCTCTTGTTTATGAGAAAATAGGTCATTCGCTAACGCTCAGTCGCTCCAGTACAACTATGATTAGCGCAGCAAGCGCACACAACAAACTCCTCTCTCAAAAATGTAAGAAAACGTACTTTCATATTAATCTCAGCTGGTGGGCTATTGGTTTGTTGCCACTTCTGACCGCTATTGGCGCACTTATTTTTACGTCTACCGCGCCCAAAGATACTTTTGTTATTGGCTTATTATTTACACTGGTCTTTGGCGGTATTGGTCTGGGTGTCTTTATCTGGGGTCTCAAAAGTTTAATTACAGGTGGCGGTGCAGGGCGCTTTACTGGTCTATTCATGATGGTATGGGGTGCTGGATTTTCAGCAGGAGGAGGTGTCGGCATTGTGACACTTATCATGGCGGTATCATGGTTGGTTATTGCTTGCCTTATCCTGATGATTATTCTCGCAGTTATCATGTTCAACCTCATGAAAGCCCCAACACCAATCGGCAAAGAGGTGATGGATCACATAGAGGGTTTTCGTCTTTACATGAAAGCAGTCGAAGAAAAGGTCTTACAAAAATTCGACCCACCGCAAATGTCGCGCGAACTCTATGAGAAATACCTTCCCTATGCCGTGGCACTGGATGTTGAATCCAAATGGGCGGATAAATTCGCACTGGCAACGGCTGGCGCATTGGTGGCAGAGGCGGCCAAGAATTACACGCGCCCCTCATGGTATAGAGCCTCTGGTGGTGCTAAATCCTCAACGTTCTCCATTGCAGCGATGAGCAGTTCTATCGGTGCATCAATTGCCGCGGCAAGTACGTCCAAAAGCTCTTCATCAGGCGGAGGA
>JBBKVR010000093.1:0-53156 GCA_037968575.1 Bdellovibrionales bacterium
TAAGCCGTCATAAGCCAGCTCATATCCATCTGGAAGTTCTTCGGATACGGTTTTGTAATCTACATACATAGGTAGAACGTTTAAAATAACGCGCTCGGCGTTCACTAATTCATCGTTGACTTCAAAAACGCGATCAAAAGACGCATGAACTGGATTTTGATGATAATTATAGCCACCAGCATCAACTATCCATGTCTTGGTATTTTTAAATGCTTCCTGAGCCTCATCTGTATTTTTTAAGTCATGCATATCAACTGAATACGCAATATCGCCGAAATGAAATCCTGTGGTTTTTTCTGTGCCGTGTACCAAATCGTGCGTAGAAAAAGTGACGTCACCAATTGTGTAGCTTTGGAATTCAGTAATTTTATTTTCCCTTACAACAACAGGATAAAATTCTGAAACTTGTTCAAATAAATAAGGATATTTTTGTCTCAAGACTTTTAGACATTGTGCGTTGGCATAGATAGGTACTGGTTCTTTTTGACGCATAAAATATGTACGCAAATCATCCATTGCACCGACATGGTCACCATGCCCGTGCGTATACAGGGCAGCATCTAATTTTTTGACATTATATTTTGTTGCCTGTTCACGGAAATCAGAGCCAGTATCAATGATAAGGGTCGTTTCTGGTGATTGAATAAGCAATGAGCAACGTGTACGTCTGTTCTTTGGATTGTTAGAATCACATTTGCCCCAATCTCCGCCAGCGCGCGGAACGCCGTGGGAGTCTCCGCAACCCATAATAGTTAATTTGAGGTCCATGTCTCTTTCGCTTTGGGAAATAAAGTGAAAAAATTCTCGCGTGTTTGATTGGCAACCTCTTCTTCAGAAATACCACGAAGCTGAGCTATAAATTTTCCTGTGTGAATGACATTTGCGGGCTGATTTATTTTTCCACGCAATGGCACGGGTGCTAAAAATGGTGCATCGGTTTCAATAAGCATACTTTCCAACGGAACAGTTTTAGCAATATCTTGAAGTTCTGTTGCTTTCTTGAAAGTCACGATACCCGAGAATGAAATATAGAGTCCTAAATCAAGCCCTTTCTGTGCCAACGCAGGACTTCCAGAAAAGCAGTGAAGAACACCTTTTGGACTCCCCTCTTCTTTCAGTATTTGAATAGTGTCATCCCCCGCATCGCGTGTATGAATCACCAATGCTGTATTACTCTCTAGTGAGGCATGTATATGTTTTCTAAATGAGTCTTTTTGTTCATCGCGGGGGGAATTATCATAGTAATAATCCAGCCCTGTCTCCCCAATGGCAACAACCTTTTGATTGTCCTTCACCATTTGAACAATATCATCTGAACTAAATTGTTTTTCTGTATCTAGTCCTGCATCGTGCGGATGCGTACCAACACTACACCAAACGTTGTCATGGTCATTTGCTATAGATTTCAGAGCTTCGTATTCTTTGGCAATCTCACAACAAATTGTCATCATCCCGCTTACACCCGTTTCTTTGGCATTACTGATGATGTTTGAAGGTGTACCAAGCTCTTCAATATTTTCATGATTTAAATGACAATGTGAATCCAGCCACATAGATTTATGCTCGCTCTCTAATCATTTGAATTCCCGCACCATCTATATCATCAAATATTTCAGGCTTTAGAACTTGTAAATCTACTATATGAACTTGCTTGAAAGAAAAACAAAACGCGATAATTTTTTCCGAGAATGTCTCTAGTAAATTTAAATGAGATTGTGATGCAATATCCAAGATACCTTTACGAATATCTCCATAATTAATCACGTTATGAATATCGTCCTCAAAGTCATTATTGGGATATTCAATATCAACTTTTAGATTAATTGTAAGAGGCACGGTTCGGGCTCTATCCGCCTCTTCAATGCCTATCAGCATATCGATGCTAAACCCTTCAAGACAAATACTAAGCGTTTTCATTGGGCTTACCCTGCTTTGTTTTGAAGAAGTGCAAACGTCTGAAGAATTGCATTATTTTTATCAAGAGCCTGATGTTCCGTCATGTTCAAAAGTTTTTCTATTTGGTCATGAATTTTTGTTAGAGTTTGACTGTTATTTTTATCAAAGAATAATTTCACGGTAGAATGTTTAGAAATTAAATTTGGATAAGAACGCAAGCCATTGCTAGCCTTATGAAATATACCCTGTCTTAACAACCAAAGTAAGTTTTGTTTAAACAGTGAGAATACCTCTGCCCCACTTGAATAACGTGACAATGAGTCAGCTAATCTATGAATTTGTAATGCATCAAATTGCGGCCAATTTTCGAATGTTTCCAAGATATCGTTAAGTGTCTCTAGACCCTTACTATCAATTAACTCAAGAGCCTTTCCAGGACTGCCATCTGCCAAGTCGATTAGTGCATTTGTATCCTCAGAGCCCTTAATAAGATGAGGCAATAGTTTATTCATCTGCTCATTAGTCAACGGCGTCATTGGGAATTGCTGTACACGCGATTTAATGGTTGGAAGTAAATGCCCAGTTGTACTACTAACCAAAATAAGTACGGCATGGGCAGGAGGTTCTTCCAATATTTTAAGAATACTGTTTTGGGCTGCATTGGTCATTGTGTGTGCCTCATCAACAATAACAACTCTCCACCCGTCAGATTTTGAGGGGCGCAAGCGCATGAAAGGCGCAATCTTGCGAATAGTCTCAGCATCCAGAGAAGATTTTTGTACCCCTTTATTTTCGTCAAAAGCAGGTTGAGCGACATAAATATCTGGATGGGCGCCATTGGCAATTTGTCTGGCTGCTGGAGAACCTTCTTTTACAGCTAACCCCTCACCTCTTTCTTCTTTTTCAGCCAGAAGATAAGTAGAGAGTTGATAGGCTAGTGTTGCCTTACCAATCCCCTTTGGGCCTGTAAGAAGAATACTATGAGGTAATCTCTTTTCTAAGTAGGCTTTAACCAATAAATCACGAACATGGTCATGCCCAACCAGTTTATGTTTAATAGATATATTTGCAGGGGTTACAGGAGGAAGACCTATGGGCTCATCAATATAGGATTGAAAACCGTCTTCATCTTCTTTGTCCTCGACAAGTGGCTCGCCAAACAAATCAACCATTACAACAGGCCTCTCTGCTTAACGATATCTTGAATTTTATTTTGAATTTTTTCAATATCATCACGAGCATCGATAATTTCAAATCTTTCTGGGTTGGCTTTGGCAAGCTCAAGAAAACCTTGTCGTAATTTTTCGTGGAAAGATTTATCGAGGCCTTCAAAGCGATCTTCTGTTTTCTCTCTAGTATCTCCGGACTTCAATAAGTGCCCTTGAGAACGTGCAAGCCCCTCATCCACTGGAATGTCGAGTAGAAAGGTCAGGTCAGGCTCCATATTACCTAAAACAAAGGCGTGAATATTATTAATGAATTCAAGGGGCAGTCCGTGTCCATAACTTTGATAAGCGCGTGTTGAATCTGCAAAGCGGTCACTTATTACAATTTTACCGTCTTCTAGTGCAGGCTTAATCAAATCCTTTACGTGCATTTGCCGTGCTGTATAGAGAAGAAGAACTTCGGCTTCTGGACTCCAATTCCCTCCATCTCGCTGGACAAGTAAGTCACGGACTTTTTCAGCTTCCGGTGTACCCCCCGGCTCTCTTGTTACAACAACTTCCTTACCTTGATCTTCAAGCCATTTGCACAAGGATTTTATTTGGGTTGTTTTGCCAGCGCCCTCACCTCCTTCAAATGTAATGAACAGACCTTTAGGCATTAGAAATTAGCCCGTGCTTTCTGCCAGAGTTTTACAAAGAAATTTGAACCTTCAACGCTAGCCAAGGCAATTAAATCTGTCCGTCGCTCGTTTTTACCCTGCGTAATAATAACCTCCCCAACTTTTTGTCCTTTTTGAATTGGTGCGCTTAGTTGCGGAATGTATTCGTATTTTGTAGTCACTTCAGAAGCCTCAGCTGTAACGGGCAGTGTCATAGCTACAGTTTCTTTAACGCCCACTGGAACAGTTTCAACCTTGCCATAGAGAACAGGAATTCTTTCCAAAATCTTATTTACCTCAACAACAGTCTGCGTTTTGAAGTTACGCAAAGCCCATGTCATGAGTTTTGTTGATTCGTCCGTACGGTCTTTCTGGCTCTCAAGTCCATTTACGACCATGACAACGCGCCTGCCTTCACTTACAGCTGATGCCATTAAGCCATATCCAGCGTCCTCTGTATGGCCTGTTTTGATGCCATCGGCACCAATATTTGTATAAAGAAGTGGGTTTCTATTCCCTTGTTTGATTCCGTTATATTCATAATCAATTACAGAATAGAGTTTGTAATACTCAGGGTGATCTCTAATTGTAGCAACCGCCAGAGTCGTTAAATCTTTGGCTGTTGAATAGTGTTCAGGATCAGGCCAACCACTAGCATTCATAAAGTGAGAATTTGTCATTCCCAAATCTTTCGCAATTTTATTGAGACGTTTGGCAAAGGTATCTTCCGAACCAGACAGGCCTTCTGCTAGAACAATACTTGCGTCATTTCCTGATTGAATAACAACACCTTTGACTAAATCAATGACAGGAACATCAGAATTAATAGCGACAAACATTTTTGAGCCTTGTTTCTCCCACGCTTTTTGAGAAACATGGAAAGTGTCAGTTTCTTTAATGTCTCCACGTTCTATGGCTTCGAATACGGCATAGGTTGTTAAAACCTTACTCATAGATGATGTGGGCACCTTCTCATTCTCGTTTTTAGCAAAGAGAACATCACCCGTTTGATAATCGATGATGTAAGCCTGTTTGGCCGTTGTCTCTATTGCTTCTTGGGCATTGGCATTGGCACTAAAGAAAAAGAAGCCTGCAACAAAAGTGATTTTAACGAGTTTGGAGACGATAAAAAGATGAAAATACCGTGATGATAAGAGCTTGTTCAGCTTCATGAGAGACCTTCTATATAATTCTTGTTAGAGTTTAATTCTCAACAAGGACTATAACATCAGGATAACCACGTTCAACCAGTCTTGGTAAAATAGTATCAACTTGTTGTTGATTAGGAAGCGGACCAACTTTTACCCGGTATAAAGGTTGACTGTTACGCGTTGAATTTTGTATGGCCACAGGACCTAAGTCACCAAGTGAGCGAGAGAAATTCTGTGCGTTTCCTTCAGATGTGAATGAGGCAACTTGGACATAGTAATTTCCCGTTGGAAATGCTGTTGGCGCAAGGGGGGCATCAAACTGCGTAGTGGTTGTTCTTGCGATTTGAACTGGTGCTGGGCGTTCTGGGGGTAGAGGTACAGAATTCACAGTTGGTTGAGTTAGAGAGATAGGTGAGCGTGGAGGAACGGGCATGGTGTTTATCGCAACACGTTGGTGAGCTGGTGGGCCGACATAAACAGCATCATCACCTTCTTGGCTTGGAACACGGTTTCTGTATTTGTTATTCATAGCAATCTCAATACCGCGCGTATCGCGCCCTGCTCTCGCAGCATCTGCTACGACTTGGCTTTCTGCAGGCATAAGCTCAAGTTTAATTTTTGCCGTGCCTTTATTTTTGAAGCCAAGAACAGAAGCGGCCTTATCGGAGACATCCAAGATACGGTCATGCGCAAATGGACCACGATCATTGACCCTTAGAATGGCTGAGCGCCCATTTTCTAAATTGGTCACTTTTATAATAGAAGGAAGTTGGAGCGTTTTGTGTGCAGCTGTTAAATCGTACTGGCTAAATGTTTCACCATTGGCTGTACTTTTTCCATGAAAACCAGGGCCATACCATGAAGCTAAACCAGTCTCGGCATATTCATACATTTCAGCGGGGTAATATTTTTTGCCTTTGACCCTATAAGGGCTACCAACTTTAAATTGACCTTGAGACTTCGAGGCATTTTTAGCGGGGACTTGTTTAATAACATGAGATGCAAGTTCTGTTTCAGCACATCCCGTTAGTCCCAAAGTTAATCCTGTGGACAGCAATGCTAATCCTAAAATGCGCAAAGTTTTCATTATAAAAGATCCTTTGATTATTTTGCGGCGATAGCGTCGGCGAGAAGCCCGACAGAGGTGGCAAAGTAAGTTGAATTATTCCACCGCATGATGGTCTTGTAATTATTATACACTAAATATGTTGGTCCTGCATCCCCGTCTGGTTGGACAAGTGAAGCATTGAGGTTTTCTTGTGGTAGAGCGTCCCCCCATAAATTTGTAACACCAGCTTGCGACCAGAAAGATAAGGGTTTTGTAGTATCTTTTCCTATAAGTGATGACGCTATTGGACGAGAAAGTTTAACCTCCCTACCCCAGCGTTCACCAGGATTCCAGCCACGTTTTATGAGGTAGTTGGATGTAGATGCAAAAACGTCAGGTAATGTTCCCCAAATATCGCGACGACCATCACCGGTGTAATCAACGGCGTAGGCTTTAAAACTGGAAGGCATAAACTGGTTTTGTCCCATAGCGCCAGCCCACGATCCTTTAAAGTCCCCTAATGCAACATGGCCTTCTTGGATAATTCTTAAGGCGTTAATAAGTTCGGTTTCAAAAAATTCTCTACGACGACCATCCCAAGCAAGGGTTGCAAGCGCAGGAATAACATTAAAGCCACCTGTATTGTTACCGTAACTGGTTTCAATGCCCCATAGAGCAACAACATATTGAGGGGCTACACCGTAGCGCGCCTCAACATCTTTCAGAGTGTTCCAATGTTGGCGCATCAGTTCTCGACCCTGATTAATGCGTCCTTGAGTGATGACATTATTTTTATATTGAGCAAATGTTAGCTTGCCTTCGGGTTGTTTCTTATCAAGCTCAACAACGCGCTGTATTGGCTGAATGCCTTGCATAGCGCTATCAAAGGTTTGAGCTGTGATTCCTTGAGATAGGGCCTTGTTACGGAATCCGTTCTTCCATGTTTGGAAATCCATTGCCATGGCTTCACTAGAAAAAAGAACCATGATAACAAATAAATAAAGATATTTCTTCATGTGAAAAATGAGAACTTTCTGGCATCTAAAGCCGATTAAAGGTTAGATTAATGTACTGTTTTTGTGCAGGCTTTCAATGAGATTTTACCAGTTATCCAATATGTGGTTAGACCAACAATCTCTTTAAAAGCTGTTTCAAGCTTTGAAATGTTGCCACTGGCATCAAGATTTGGAAAAACTCTATATTTACCGTCAGTTTGGAAATCAACTAGATATGGTTGAATTTGCCACCCCTCCTGACAAAAAATACGAGACGCTCTTGGCATATGAGATGCAGAAGTGATGAGCATGATTGGCTTTTTTATATCCAGTATCTTTATGTTTTGGAGATTGGTTGCGTTTTCGTAAGTGTTTTTAGATGCCTCTTCATAAAAGATATTTTTCTGATCTATTTCTAAATTCCTGAAAATATATTGGACAGATTCCGCCTCTGTGTGACTTTGATTGAAAGGATTTCCGCTTCCCCCGCTATAGACTAAAGGAATCCCGAGTTTTTTATGGAGAGAGAGACTCTCGATTAGTCTTTCGCATGCTCCATTCATAAATGAGCGTTGTTTTTCTATGTCTTCTTGCCCAATAGGTTGTAGGCAGCCACCTAAAACAACAATGGCTTGTGCATTGTCTATCTTTTCTGATTTGATATTTGTTTCCAACAGCGCCAATGCATTATGCCCCAATGGAAAGAAGGCCATCAAAATATACAGCACTCCTGCTCCACAGAGTGTTTTCAACCCAAAGCTACTGTCTGGGCGAAGAAACATGAAAATAAAGCCAGCACAGAATAAAAGTGCAACGAAGGTGAGCGGAGAAAAAATTATCCAAAACAGTTTTGAGAGCCAAAAGAACATTATTTACGCATTTTCCATTATTTTCTCTTTACGAAGTCGCTCATTTTTTCTAAAGCTAGTGACCGCAAATCGCAAAGCTTTATTTCACCTGAAATTAATAATGGGTGGCAGAGCAGTTGCCAAGCTGAAGGTGGTGGTTTAATAACATTCCACCGCACTAGGTAAGGTAATAACCACAAATATGGAAGCGTGGCAGAGCGGTTGAATGCACTGGTCTTGAAAACCAGCATGGGTGCGAGCCCATCCAGGGTTCGAATCCCTGCGCTTCCGCCACTTTACTTATTTAGCTAGTTTATATTACAATAACCAAATGAGTTCTGGTTCTTCTACAATTTCTTCTTCGATTCTTAATGCCATAGGCAACACACCCCTCTTAGATTTAGGAGGTGGTATTTTTGCCAAGGCCGAATATTTAAACCCATCTGGGTCCATTAAGGCTCGTATGGCGAAGTACCTGATTGAAAAGGCTGAGGAAGAAGGTCTTCTTAAAAAAGGTATGACAATCATTGAGGCAACCAGTGGAAACACCGGTAATGCGCTGTCCTTGGTGGCTGCTGCCAAAGGTTATAAGATGATTGTTCTTATCCCTGATGGTTATACAAGCGAGCGCACACAAATTTCAAAAGGGTTTGGAGCCGATGTCCAGCATATTGGCTATTTTCATGTCAATTACGCGCGTGAAATGGCGATTGAAGAGGGTAAAAAGGATGGTTTTTACTGCCCTGCTCAATTTGATAGTGAGTGGAATATTGAGGAGAATCGTGAATGGTTAGGTCAAGAAATTCTTGAGCAAATCAAAAATGAAGATATTAAGATTGATGCCATTGTCCAAGGCGTGGGTACAGGGGGTACACTTATTGGTGTGGCGCAAGCCTTAAAAGAACACCACAATCCTGACCTAAAGGTTTATGCGGTTGAGCCTGCTGAGTCTCCTACTCTTACTAACGGTGAAGTCGAGACACATAAAATTGAGGGTATTAATGATGGTTTTGTCCCCTCTATTTTCGAGCGCAACAGAGATTTGGTGGATGGTATTATTCTCGTCAAAAGCGATGATGCCATTGAAGCGTGTAAGAAACTAAGTTCAGGAAAAGGTTTGTTTGTGGGACCGTCTTCAGGGGCAAACTATCTGGCCGCGAAACAAATAAAAAAAGATAATCCTGAGATTAAGACTGTCCTTACATTCTTATGTGATAAAGGCGAGAAGTATCTTTCAGCACTCTACAAGTAATATGAAAGTGATTTATTGTTGAAATCAGCATAATTTTTCTATAAGAATATTTTTATGTTAAATATTAATGCAGAAGATACGCTTTTTATCAGCGTTGCTGAAAAGGAAAAATTTGAAAATGGTGAAGACTGTCTTCACGCATTTCTTGTTTTATGCAGAAGATACGAAGACGGTGACATTGAAGTTTTACAACAGCTTCATTACGATCAAGACAGAGATGAAGAGAATCTCGTTACGCCATTTGTAATCTCAGGAATAAAATATCCCACCAGTTTTGATGATGTTAGCATCTCCCCACTTCAGGATGGACTTACTGAGGATGTTCTACCTGTTTGGAATAATATTCTGACATATGCGGCGGAAATAAAACACGTGAACGATTATGGGCTTCATAAATATACATTTTCCAATGACTTTAGGCATAGCGAGGATGCCTACAATTGCCGAAGTTATGCAATTGTAACTTTGCAAAATGTAGGTATTGAACCTACTAAGGCTCACTTCATTGGTGCTGCAGGTATATCTGCAATTTATAAGGAATTTGATCTCCCTGATTTTGACGGTGAATTTCATAGGGCGTCTGAAGGTAATAGATCTACTGTAGAAGCTTTGAAAAGTAGGAATAGACAGTTGCTTGATGAGCTATCAGGAGAGTTTTTCAAACCCCTTAGTGGACATTCATGTAGAATAGCTTGTCCCGATACCATATAGTTTAGTGATGGACTTAAACTTATATCTTATTCAGCTTATTACCCTAATTGTTGTCTTTTCAATGGCATTGCTTTCCCCTGGTCCTGATTTGGTGATGGCCGTAAAGAACTCTATTACTTATTCACGTCGTGTAGGTATTTTTACAGCTATTGGTTTTGGCTTAGGTGTCTTAGTGCATGTAAGTTATGTTGCGTTGGGTATTTCCGCCTTGATTTCACAATCCATTATCCTTTTTAATGTGATTAAATACGCTGGTGCTGCCTATTTGATATGGGTTGGATTTCAGGCTCTTCGTTCAAAGGGGATGGGCAATAAAGTTGTTGAGGAAGCTCTTGATAATGCAAAAAACAAGAAAAACTTCGGTGATTTGGCGGGATTGCGCTCAGGATTTTTAACAAATGTTCTAAATCCAAAAGCCACCCTCTTCTTCTTGGCTATATTTAGCCAAATCATAAGCGCTGATACGCCTTTAATGTGGTACATCGTGTACGGAATGACTTGTGCAGTTATGACTGCTGGATGGTTCTCGCTTGTTGCTATTTTTCTGACTCATACACCTATCCGCAAAGTGTTTATGCGAATTACCAAATGGTTTGACCGAATATGTGGTGGTTTACTTATAGCCCTTGGAATTAAAGTGGCTCTAACGAGTAAATAACTTTATTTTCTTATGGTCGCCACGGCACAACTTCGATGTTTTCAACTGAAGCTGACACACCCTCTGATACCAAGAGCGTCTGTAATGGTACTGTCAGCATGTATTCCTCTCCCATGCTGATGTTATGGTCTCGTATAGCAGATGTTACCATGCTAGGAAGTTCAGCGTGCCTAGAAAAAGCTGATGTAAGTTGTCTTTGTTCGTCAGGTGAAACGCCTTGAAGCTCTACGCGAAAGGCATGTGTGCTATCATATTGCACATCCACAGCTACAGTTCGGCCTTCGCCTTGGCCTCTTGAACTTATTCTACTGTCTAAAACTCTTCCAGGCATCTTCTTCTCCTACTTATTATGTAATTATTATACTAACTGGGGCTTATTTTCTCAAATCGATTAATTTTATCTTTATAAAACAAGTGTTTATAAAATTTATATATTCATGAGAATTTTGATTTA
Organism: Bdellovibrionales bacterium; assembly: GCA_037968575.1. GTDB lineage: Bacteria > Pseudomonadota > Alphaproteobacteria > Micavibrionales > Micavibrionaceae > UBA2137. The sequence goes on from JBBKVR010000093.1 coordinate 10,839, forward strand.
CTGAGTATGGTTCCAAAGACCTACATTTGCTTGACAGATTATGCCTTTTTAAGATATAACCTCGCTTTCAATAATTAATAAAAAGACAACCCAAAAGAGGTTAGTGATATGTACGTAGTAGTTAGAACTGGTGGAAAACAGTATAAAGTCCAAGAAAACGATGTCATCCGCGTTGAGAAAATGGATGAAGCTAAAGAAGGCGATAAAATCACTCTTGATGATATTCTCCTTTTTTCAGACGGTAAAACTTCCAATATTGGTGAAAAAGCGAAAGCAAAAGTGACTGCAGAAGTCATTTCTCAAGAACGTGACAAGAAAGTTATCATCTTCAAGAAACGTCGTCGTCAAAATTCACGTCGCAAAAATGGTCACCGTCAACATAAAACGGTTTTAAGAATCACAGCAATTAAAGCGGCATAATTTAGGAATATAGGAGATTAGATATGGCACATAAAAAAGCAGGTGGTAGTTCCAGAAACGGTCGTGACTCAGCAGGTCGTAGACTTGGCGTTAAGAAATTTGGTGGAGAGATAGTTCTTGCAGGTAATATTCTTGTTCGTCAACGTGGAACAAAATACAAGCCAGGTAAGCATGTTGGCGTTGGTAAAGACCACACAATCTTTTCGCTTGTTAATGGTGAAGTCCTGTTCACACGCACAAAGAATGATCGTACAGTTGTAAATGTTGTTCCTGCAAATGATGGGGCAACAGCGCAAGCTGCCGAATAAATTTAAAAGTTTTAACTGATAAACGGAACAAGGGGAAAGATTGCTTTCCCCTTTTCTTTATTGAAAAGAACCTCTCATGAAATTTCTTGATGAAGCTAAAATATATGTTTCCAGTGGTAATGGCGGTAAAGGTTGCGCCAGTTTTCGTCGTGAGAAAAACATTGAGTATGGAGGGCCCGATGGAGGCAATGGAGGTAAAGGGGGCGACGTTTATTTCCTAGGTGTCAACAATCTTAATACCTTGATTGATTTTCGGTATACGCAGCATTTCCGCGCTAAGAATGGCCAAGGAGGTCAAGGGCGTAATATGACAGGTGCAGGTGCGCCTGACATGATTATTAAAGTGCCTGTCGGAACGCAAATCTTAGATGAAGATAAAGAAACCATTCTTTTTGATATTGTTAATGAAGGCTATCAAGAACTTTTCCTTAAAGGTGGAGATGGTGGTTTCGGGAATGCTCGCTATAAATCTTCAACTAATCAAGCGCCTCGTAAATCAACTCCTGGATGGGATGGCGAAGAACGTTCCGTTTGGCTAAGATTGAAACTGATTGCTGATGTTGGTCTTTTAGGTATGCCCAATGCAGGGAAATCAACTTTTCTCTCTATTGTGTCTGCCGCTAAACCTAAAATTGCCGATTACCCCTTCACCACTCTCCATCCTAACCTTGGTGTTGTCTCTGTTGGTAAGGAAGAATTTGTGATTGCTGATATACCAGGGTTAATTGAAGGTGCGTCTGAAGGCTTAGGCTTGGGTGATCGTTTCTTGGGTCACGTCGAGCGCACAGCCGTTCTTTTACACTTGGTTGATATAACACAAGACAATCCGCATGAGGCTTATCAAACTATTCAAAATGAGCTTAAAAATTACGGTGGGAATTTAATTAACAAATCTCAAGTTGTTGTGTTGAATAAAATGGATGCGTTGGGCGAAGAGTTATCTCAGGATATTGCAAAAGAATTTGAAAAAGAAACAGGCATTAAACCTATGCTTATGTCTGCCATCTCGGGTGAACACACAAAAGATGTTCTTCACAAACTAAACTCCTTTGTTAAGAAGTCTCACACTGACGAAGAATAATAGCCCTTTACAAAGAATAACACTCGCATATCTTTCTATTAAATAATTTTAAAGAAAGATCCCCCATGCGCACTGATGTTCCTCAAACAATTTATCTTAAAGACTACCTTCCTTTTCCCTTTGAAGTTGAGCATATCAATCTCACATTCAAATTGTTTGAAGATAAAACACTTGTACGCTCTGTGATGAATTTAAGACAACAATCACAAGGCACAGAAGAGCTTCGCCTGAACGGTGAAAAACTAAAGCTTATTTCTCTTAAAATTGATGGTGCAGAGGTTGATTATACCGTCACTGACAAAGAGCTGATTATTTCAGATGTTCCTAATAGTTTTGAACTTTCTATAGAAACAGAAATTGATCCTGCTTCAAATACAGAACTTGAAGGTCTTTATAAATCTCAAGGTACATATTGCACGCAATGTGAAGCGCAAGGCTTTCGTAAGATTACGTATTTTCCAGATCGTCCAGATGTTCTCACAACTTTCACTGTCCGTGTTGAGGCTGATAAAGCTAAATACCCCGTTCTTCTTTCCAATGGGAATTTAACAGATGAGGGTGATTTAGATGATGGTCGTCACTATGTGTCATGGAATGACCCCTTTAAAAAGCCCTGCTATTTATTTGCTTTAGTTGCTGGTGATCTTGTCCATATCCAAGATGAATTTGAGACAATGTCAGGCCGTAAAGTTGATTTGAGGATTTACGTTCGCGCGGGTGATGAAGGACAATGTGATTACGCCATGACAAGTCTGATTAAGTCTATGAAGTGGGATGAGGAAGTCTATGGTCGCGAGTATGAATTAGAACGATTTAACATTGTTGCCGTGTCAGATTTCAATATGGGGGCAATGGAAAACACCTCTCTCAATATCTTTAATACAGCTCTCGTTTTAGCCCAACATGAAACGGCAACTGACATGGACTTTATGCGTGTTGAAAGTGTTATAGCCCATGAATACTTTCATAACTGGACGGGTAACCGTGTCACTTGTCGTGACTGGTTTCAATTGTCGCTTAAAGAAGGTTTAACCGTTTTTCGTGATCAAGAATTTTCAGCAGATATGAATTCACGAGCAGTACAAAGAATTGATGATGTTAACCATTTGCGCCGTTCACAATTCCCTGAAGATGCCTCACCCCTCGCCCATCCTGTGCGTCCCGATAATTACATCGAGATAAACAACTTCTACACAATGACCGTTTACGAAAAAGGCGCAGAAGTTATCCGCATGCAAAACACTTTGCTTGGTCCTGATAAATATAGAGAAGCCACAGACCTTTACTTTGAGCGTTATGATGGCATGGCGGTAACTTGTGAGGATTTTGTTGGGTGTATGGCTGATGCATCAGGTTTAGACAAGGATATGTTCTTCCGTTGGTATGAAAATGCAGGAACACCCAAGGTTACTGCAAAAACAAACTATGATGCAGGCAGTAAAGAATTTACTCTGACTCTTTCTCAGGAGATACCTGACACACCTGGGCAAACAAGTAAGCCCCCTCTCCTCATTCCCGTTGCGGTTGGCTTAATGAATCCAAATGGTGATGACATTGATTTGGGCAAAGGCGAAACAACGCGCATTCTCGAGCTGTCGGATAAAGAGCAGAAGTTCACATTTGAAAATATAGCTTCGAAACCTGTCCCTTCCATTTTAAGAAACTTCTCCGCTCCAGTTATTTTGAAAACAGATTTAACTGAAGATGATTTCCGCTTCATGCAGATTCATGACAGTGACGGCTTTAACCGCTGGGAAGCCGGTCAAACACTCGCCTTAAGAGCTATAGAAGCCGTTATGGAGCAAGAAGATGCAAACATTGATAATTTCATCAATGATTACGGCGTTCTTCTTGAACAGGGTTTGTCACAAGATACAGATAAAGCGTTGCTTGCACGCGCGCTAACTCTACCCGCAGTTAGTATTATTGGACAGGCTCAAGAAGTAATTAACCCTGAGGATATCAACACAGCCCGAAATTCAATTCTAAAGCGTATAAAACGTGATCACAGAAAATTACTGGATAGGCTTTATAAAGAGCTTGGACCTCAAGGTGAATTTTCTATTGCTGCTGATGAAATAGCACGACGCTCACTGAGAAATACCGTACTTAGCCTTCTAACGGCAACTAATGGAACGGGCTGTGCGAAGTTAGCCCATAGTCACTATTTTGAAGCAGATAACATGACGGACCGTGTTGCTGCTGTTTCTGCCATAATTGATAATAGTAATTCAGAGCGCGATGAGGTTATTGCTGATTTCTATGACCGCTTTAAAGATTATCAGCTTGTGATTGATAAATGGTTTTCTCTACAAACCATGTCAGAGCGAGACGGTCTATTTGATGATTTATCAACCTTACGCTCACACAAAGATTTCACAATGAAGAATCCTAATCGTGTGCGTTCTCTCTATGCAGCTTTCGCAATGAACAATCCTGTGAAATTTCATGACGCCTCTGGAAAAGGTTACAAATTTTTAACCGATGGAATTATTGAACTTAATGAAATCAATCCGCAAATTGCAGCAAGGCTTGTGACGCCCCTTCGTGAATGGAGGCGTTATACACAGGATAGGCAAAAACTGATGAAGGAGAGCTTGGAGCGAATCGCTTCCACACCTAATCTTTCAGACAATGTCTTTGAAATTGTCTCAAAAAGTTTGAAGTAATATATGGGCTCACAACAAACCATTATCCTAGTAGCTCTTGGAATTTATGCTCTGGTAATGGTTGCAGTTGGACTGTTCACTTCCCGTAAAGAAAGCCCTGAAGGTTTTACCATTGGTAACCGTAATGTTGGAATGATTCCGACCATGGGGTCACTTTCGTCTGGCTTTCGTGATGGTGCAGGTTTGGTTTTTTGGGTAGGTGCAGGTGCTACTTTTGTATTTGGTGGATTGTTATGGACTTTTCTGGGGGTATTGGTTGGACTCCTCTTCTTCTCATTAGTCGGTCCTAAAATTAGAGAAGAAGCACAAAGGAAAAATTATATTACGATAGGTCAAATGATTAGGGATAGATTGGGCAAAAATACCGAAAAAACAACATCCATAATAGTTACTATTTTTGCAGTGATGCTCGTTTCTATGCAACTCTACGTTTCAGGTAATTTAATATCCACTATTACGAGCTTAGGCGTAAATACTTCAATTACTTTAGTAGCCTTAATCGTAGCTAGTTATGTACTAGTCGGTGGATATAGCAATGTTATAAAAACAGATGTAATCCAGTTTTTTCTTATAATTTCCCTAGCCTGCCTACCCTTTGTTATTAAAATTGACTTTGAACCTTTTGCAAAATTAGAGAATTATAAAGGCTATGGACTGAGTACAAATATCGCGTTTTTTCTAATCGGAGCACTCTATGTCATTGTTAGTTCCGATGTTTGGCAACGCGTTTTTTCTGCGCGCAATGAAAAAGTAATTCGATATGGATTTCCTTTGAGTGCCATCACTCTATCAATTATGACCTTATCTTTATTTTTCCTAGGCTTAGCGGCGAGACAATATCTTCCTACGGAAACTGAATGGGGTAATGCTTTCTTCTTAATCTTTGAATATGAGGCTTTGCCTAAATATGTTTTGGCGTATGTAGCCGTTGTGTGCATTGCCATAACTATGTCCACATTGGACACTCTAAGTTATTTAGCTGCTTCAACTTTCTTGAAAAATATTCTTCCTGAACAATATTCTGATAAGAAGCAAACATACGTAAAATTAACAAGAGTTTCACTTGGGGCAGTATTAATTATTGGGTCATGCCTTGCAACGACGATCGGAGATGTCGTTCAATTTATTTTTGATGCTGCCAGCCTACTTTTTATACTGACCCCTATCTACGTAATGGTTGCTATGGGTTGGTTTAGCAAAAATAACAGGACTGACTTATGTGTAGCTGTCTCCACCTTCATAAGCGTAGCTGTTTATATCTACATGTTCATGCAGGGCTATTTTTCTGACACCATCATGATTTTTGTACCAGTAGCAGTGAATATAGTTTTATGCAGTTTAACTAAAATTTTTACTGGAGATAAAAAACATGCCTGATTTTACCTTAGAAGACCAACATGACGGTTTGGTCTGCGGACTTGATGAGGTTGGGCGCGGACCTTTGGCTGGGCCAGTCGTCGCGGCATGTGTGATTATTCCTGATGAGATCAAACACCTTAATTTTGTGTCTCAACTAAATGACAGCAAGAAAGTCTCTCCTAAAAAACGTGAGGCTCTTTTTGACGAAATTACATCTCATTGTTATTACGGGATTTCTCAAGCAAGCGTGCATGAGATAGATGATATCAACATACTCCAAGCCTCATTGCTTGCGATGAAACGTGCTTACCTCTCTATGGGGCAAACAGCAGTAATGGCATTGGTGGACGGAAATAAACTCCCAGCTCTTCCTTGTAAGGCGCAAGCTGTTGTTAAGGGTGACTCAATTTCTGCATCTATTGCCGCCGCCTCTATTTTGGCAAAGGTCACGCGTGACAGAATGATGCAGGAGTTAGGCGATATCTATCCAGGTTATGGTTGGGATGCAAATGCGGGCTATGGATCCAAAGCACATATGGAAGCTCTAGATTCAATTGGTATTACTCCTCACCACAGAACGACATTTGCACCAGTACGGGAACGACTCGAGATTCTTTTACTTGAGTCTGCATAAGACTCAAACCACAACATCTTGTGGCAACATACTGACTCCACACAAAAAAATGTATTTTTAGCTTGACGGCGAATCACCAATGATTCATGATTCGTTGGGTGAGGAAATATTCGGGGGAAGCATGTCCAATAAAAAAGATAAACAATCCACAATCAAACGTAATGTTATTTTAAACGGAGATTGCATTGAAAAGATGCGTGGGCTTCCAAAAGGTCAGGTTGATCTTATTTTTGCCGATCCTCCTTATAATTTACAGCTTAATGGCGATCTTCACCGTCCAGACAGTTCAAAGGTTGATGCTGTTGATGATGATTGGGATCAATTTGAAAGTTTCAAAGCTTATGATGACTTCACAAAGGAATGGCTAAGTGAGGCACGAGACCTTTTGACCGATGATGGCGCAATCTGGGTTATTGGCTCCTACCATAATATCTTTCGTATTGGCGCTATTTTGCAAGATTTAGGTTACTGGATTTTGAATGACGTTGTTTGGCGTAAATCAAATCCTATGCCTAATTTCAGAGGGCGTCGTTTCACGAACGCACACGAGACAATGATTTGGGCTTCCAAGTCCAAAGACAGTAAATACCGCTTTAACTATGAAGCTATGAAGGCCTTGAACGAAGATTTACAGATGCGCTCGGATTGGTACCTGCCATTATGTACGGGACATGAGCGCTTAAAGAATGATGAGGGTGATAAATTACACCCAACACAGAAACCAGAGTCCCTGCTCTACCGCGTTATTCTCTCTTCTACCAAAACAGGTGATGTAGTCCTTGATCCATTCTTTGGAACAGGAACAACGGGTGCTGTTGCTAAACAACTTGGGCGTGATTATATCGGTCTTGAAGCTGATAAAACTTACGTCAAAGAAGCCAAAAAGCGTATTGATGCTGTTTTACCGATTGATGAAGAAGAAATTCTAACTACGCCATCCAAGCGAGAAGCAAAGCGCATTCCATTTGGCTGGCTGGTTGAAAATGGAATGTTAGAGCCTGGTGCGGAACTTACTGACAGTAAGAACAAATTTACGGCTAGGGTCGGCGCCGACGGTCAGTTGATTGCCGCTGAAGGTAAAAACAAACACAGAGGTTCAATTCATAAGGTTGGAGCAACGCTTCAAAATGCCCCTTCATGTAATGGCTGGACATATTGGCATTACCATGAGAATGGACGCCGCTTTCCTATTGATGTTTTACGTGAGAAAATGCGCGTGAATTTAGAAAAAGCTGAAATGCAATCAGGCGATAGTCTGAATTAATTATCCATTACCTTAATATATAGTGGATATTTACGCTCTAAATCGGTGTAAACCTCAATCAAAGCTATTTTAGTTTTAAACTCTGATGTCTTAAAGCCATCAACACCATAATTAACTGTGTCCTTTAGATAGTTTAATACGTCCATATAAATAAATATGTACGCAGGACGGTTATTACCTAGAAAATTTTGTTCTTTCAGATACTCAAGGTAAAGCTTGGCCACATCTTCTTTTAAAGGCAAAAACTCGAACGTAAAAGGCTTGGTTAGGCTGGCAATTGCATTTAGCGGCGCAATTTCCGAGACATCAATGGGTGAAGGGAAAGCTTTTAAACATTTTTCAACCATGCCGGGTTGGTTATCTGATATACGCATACGTTTTACTTCACGATATTGGTAATCTTGATTTATTTTAAAACCTCCTCGCTCAAAATCATATTCACTGAGCTCAAGTGGCTGAACGAAATAAATCTTGTTTGAGAGACCTTTGCGGTACTTCTTTAGATGGTCTACGGTTGCTTCTCTAATCTTTTTCCACTCAAAATCATTGGCGTAATGTTTCTTGGTCAAATCACACTCCTTGACCTTCAGATAATAATCGATGTGATTAACGTCACCCGTATTAAGGCGTGAGTTCTTCCAATAGAGATCAAGTAATGTTGGATAGGACGTTTTCTTATATTGCTGTCTGAGCTCATCAAGAGTGAGTTTTTCTTGAGCTGAAACACCAGAGGCGAAAAGCAAAAGTACAATAAGAAATGAGAAAAAAGTTTTCATTTTAATATTCTACCATGCGCAGGACTTTTCTGAAAAGAGTTGGAAGTTCTAAAACATCAAGTTGCCTAATATCTTTCCAATATAAATCTCTGTCATCTTTTATTTGAAATTTAGCTGAGACGATATCTAACTGAATAATTGTAGGTGTTAAGCTTAATGAGAAATGCGTAAAAATATGTTTTACAAAAAATAATGTTTTTATATCACCTTTTAGTTGCCCCATAAGTGGCTCAGGAGTTGGGTCTTTTGCTTCAAGCCATTCAGATGTAGGCAACCCAATCATTCCTGACAGCATTCCCTTCTCTACCCGTCTTTCTAGTAGAATTTTGTGGTCCTTACTTATAATAACCGAAACATTGCCAACCTTATGAGGTAGAGGTACTTTCTTTTTGCGTTTAGGGAGATCATTTGTAATTCCTTGCTGAAAGGCATCACAATTTTTAGAAACAGGACACGAATAACATAGTGGTGATTTTGGGCGACAAATTATTGCCCCCAAATCCATAAGAGCCTGTGCATAATCAGAGTGTAGCCCCTCATGTTTATTAATAAATTTTCCTGCCATCTTTTTCGCTTTAACTTTTCCGTCTGGGAAAGGCGTCTTAATGGCAAATAGGCGCGCCATGATGCGTTCCACATTCCCATCTACAACGTTTGCAGGTTTATTATAAGCAATCGCCTGTATAGCGTTTGCTGTGTATGACCCAATTCCTGGCAATGAAAGAAGTGCTTTTTCATCTTCAGGGAATTGCCCATTATAATCATTGGCAATAACTTGAGCACACTTATGTAAGTTTCTCGCTCGTGAATAATAACCGAGCCCAGCCCACATATCCGTCACTTCTGATTGTTGTGCTTTTGCCAGTTTCTCAACAGTTGGCCATCTATCCATAAATTTTAGATAATATGGAACAACAGCCTGCACTGTTGTTTGTTGTAGCATGACTTCAGAGAGCCATACATTATAAGGGTTTTGAGTTTTTGTGCCTGTTATTCGCCAAGGTAAATCGCGACCATGCCTGTCATACCAAGCCAGCAAATCTATTCGGAATAGTAAGGGGTCTTTTTTCATCTACTGACAAACTACCTGAAAAGTTTTAAGCTTCAAGCCATGGGCGGATTAAAACCTCTATCTCACGGCGTTAAAAAGGTAAGCGGCAAGACTTTTGAGAAAAAGTTTGTTGCCCTTGGACGTGTTTTGGATAATTGGCCAGCTATAGTTGGGCAGGAGTTGGCAGGAAAAGCTCAGCCCTCCAAAATTAAAATGAGAAAGAAAAAATCCGAATATTTTAGAACGCTTGTTATTGATGTCCCCACTTCTGCTGCGACGCTTATTCATTACCAAAAAGGTTTGATTATGGAGCGCATGAGTAGGCTACTAGGTCATGACTACATTCACGACATAGAATGTATATCTACGGGAAAAGCAAATGATAGAGAAAGGGCCGCCCAAGAGAAAAAGAAAGATATGCCTCTGACAGCAGAAAAAGAAAGCTATCTTGAGGACTCAATTAAAGATATAGAGGACGAAGAATTAAAGTCTCGCTTGAATGCCTTCGGAAAATCTGTATTAAAGAAGCCTGAATAATTAAATTCACGAATTAAGGACGACTGCCCTGATGAAAGTAAATGCCAACACATTAAAGCCTGGGAACATCCTTGAGCATGAAGGTCGCCTTTTTCGCTATATCAGTGGAGATATTTCACAACCTGGCAAAGGTGGTTCTTTCGTGAATGTTGTTATGCGTGACATTGAGACAGGCAGTAAAAACAACGTGCGTTTTCGTACACAAGAGTCAGTTGAAAAAGTTCGCCTTGATCAAGATAATTACCAATATTTATTTCAAGATGACGACAATGTGACTTTGATGCATCTTGAAACTTATGAGCAAATTGCAGTGCCTCATGAAACATTTGGCGAAGCTGTAAGGTTTCTTCAAGATGGTATGCAGGTTGAAATTGAAAGCTATGAAGGCAAAGCCTTAAGTGGGGCTCTACCCGATACAGCAAAATTCGAAATAACCGAAGCCGACCCAGTGGTCAAAGGTCAGACAGCAACAACATCATTTAAACCGGCTATTTTAGATAATGGGGTGAAAGTCATGGTGCCACCACATATTGATGCAGGAACACGTATTGTTATTAAGACAGAAGATGGTTCATACGTTGAGAAGGCAAAAGACTGATGGCTTCTTTACGCTCCCCAGATCTCAATGTGATGATAAAAGCTGCCGAAAAGGCCTCCAGAAGCCTTATCCGTGATTTTGGAGAGGTTGAACAGCTTCAAGTTTCTAAAAAAGGCCCAGCTGATTTCGTGTCTGCTGCAGATAGGCGTGCAGAGAAAATAATCTTTGAAGAACTTCAATATGCACGCCCTAAATACTCTTTCTTAATGGAAGAAAGTGGAGCTGTTGAAGGCGAGGACAAAAATAACATCTTTATTATTGACCCTTTGGACGGCACAACCAACTTTCTAAACGGTATTCCGCAATGGTGTATTTCTATTGCCTTGTCACGCAATGGCGAAATTGTATCTGGCCTTGTTTACGACCCAATTAAAGATGAAATGTTTATGGCTGAAAAGGGACAGGGCGCTTTTATGCGTAACAAGCGATTGCGTGTTTCTGGGAAGTCTAAAACCGACGGAGCAGTTGTTGGTGGCGGTTCTCCTGTTAAGGCACACGGGTTCCACGAAGACTTCATGAAAGAATTCAATAGATTGCTTGCTCACGACATTACATTCAGACGTATGGGCGCTGCTGCTCTTGATTTGGCGTATGTAGCAGCAGGTCGTTATGATGGATATTGGGAACGCGGTCTTGCACCATGGGATGTAGCAGCAGGTGCTTTGCTTGTTAAAGAGGCAGGTGGCGTTATAAAATCATTTAATAAGGATAATGCTGACCCCATTTATTCAAAAGCTATTATAGCCTCAAACTCCAATCTTCAAACTACACTTGAAAAAATACTATTAAGTGACTGATTTATATAAATATATAGTTATTTTATTATTTGTAAGTTTTCCTGTTTCAGCACAGGAATACAGACCCCCTTCCCTTGATTTTGATGCCCCAACAGTAGTTGAAGAACCTGCACGCTCACCATATAAGCCACTTCCTGCTGAGGAAGTAGAAAAAGGGTCCGAGCCTGTAAAAGTTGTACCAAAGGTAGAATTACCTCCTAAGAAAGTAGAAACTGTTCCTGTCGAAATCAAACAAGAGCCAAAGCCTGCCTCTAAACCAGTTGTTAAAAAAGCCGAGACCAAAAAGGTTGTTAAGCCTCAAAAGGTTGATGCTGTTCCCTTAAAAGAAATAAAGCCTTCTAATACAAGTTCTTCCAAAGATATTTCCTTGGTTTTAACATACGAAGAGAATGCTGCTGGACTTACACAAGTTCAACAGACGCGTTTAAAGGCAAGTCTTGATGGCTTTAAGGCCAAGGGTCAATTTCATATCCACGCCTATGCTAATACATCCGATACCGAGAATGTTGGTTTTGCAAGAAGCCTTTCTCTGTCACGAGCACTTACAGTTAGAGAGTGGTTTATCAATAATGGGGTAAAGGCTGAAGACATGACAATACGCGCACTAGGACAGGCACGTTTAGGCAGTGATTCACTGGCAAATTCGGTTGAAATTTTTACAGGTTCTAAATCTTAAAAATCTTCCGTTTTTCTCATGTGTGGATAAAAAGCACGTGACATTTTAAAACTATTGCCTATATCTGTCTCTATAAGGCAGAATACAGCCATTCACAGCTATACGAGAACATAAAAATTCAAAGGAAAGGTCCAAATCATGGCGGACAACAAAAAAGCTTCCTCAGTGATTATTCCTCTAATCATTATCCTGATTGTCGGAGGCGTACTTTATTACCTGTATGACAAGTCACAAAATACAGATTCTCCAAATGAAGTGATGATGACATCATCAGAACCTGAAATCATTGGAGATGACGGTATGATGGATGATACAACGATGTCAGAAACAGAAGAAGACACTGATTTAGTGAGAGACACAGAAGTTATTACCTTTAGCGAAGATCCTGAAACTGAACCAGTGAGCGACAACCCTATTCATCTAGACGGGCGTGACAGCGAAAACTTGCTAATGGCTGATGGCTCTCTTGAAGATCGCACAGTTGGTGATGCAACAGCGCCTATCAAGGTTATTGAGTATAGCTCTTTAACATGCAGTCACTGCGCCGCTTTCCATACGGACACATATCCAAAAATCAAAGAGAACTACATTGATACTGGTAAAGTTGAAATGACTTTCCGTGAGTTTCCTTTGAATAAACCTGCGCTTGAAGCGAGCCAGATACTTCGTTGTATGCCTGAAGATAAATATTTGAGTTTTCAAGAGCTACTTTTTGAAACGCAAGAACAATGGGCTTTTGGTGATAACTATATGGCTAGCCTAAAGCAAAATGCCAAACTTGCTGGTATGAGCGAAGAAGAGTTTGATGCATGTCTTCAAAACAAAGAATTGCAAGAGGCTCTGACACAACGTGTTCAAGAAGGTTCTAAGAAATGGGACATCAAATCTACACCGACTTTCGTCGTCAATAATGGCGATAAAATTCTGGTCGGTAGTCAGCCTTACGAGGCATTTGAAAAAGCTTTTAATTCACTATTAGGCGAGTAGCCCACTGAAGTAACCGCCAGAAAAACTCGAATGGTTCAATTTAAAAAACTGCGTTTAAATGGATTTAAGTCCTTTGTTGATCGGATAGAGATTGACATTGGACAAGGTCTAACAGGAATTGTTGGGCCAAATGGTTGCGGAAAATCCAATCTTACAGAAGCTTTGCGATGGGTTATGGGAGAAAATTCTCCCAAACGTATGCGTGGGGATGGTATGGAAGATGTTATTTTTAATGGGACATCTGCGCGCTCTTCTCGTAATTTTGCTGAAGTAACGGTTGTTCTTGATAACGCAACAAAGACAGCTCCCTCTCCCTATAATCATTTAGATGAAATAGAAGTTGTTCGCCGTATTGAGCGTGATCATGGCTCGACCTACCGCATAAACGGCAAGGTTGTGCGTGCACGTGATACTCAAATGCTGTTTGCTGACATTGTTGTTGGGGCGAATTCCCCTGCCCTTGTTTCCCAGGGTCGTGTGACCGAGATGATTAATGCAAAGCCTCTTGAGCGTCGCAAGATTTTAGAAGAATCTGCTGGGGTGACTGGTCTTTATGCAAGACGCCATGAAGCTGAACTCCGATTGAGAGCTGCGTCAACTAATCTTGTGCGCATTCAGGATTCAATCGGCGGGCTGGAAATCCAGTATAATTCTTTAAAACGCCAAGCACGCCAAGCAGCACGTTATAAAAATCTCAATGAAGATATTAAGAAACTGCAAAAGGTTCTTTCTGCAATAGAATGGCTTCAAGCCCAACAAGCACATGCAAGTGCGCAGAGTGTTTTGCAAAATGCAGAAAAATTTGTTGCCGAGAAATTGTCTGTTATTACGCAATTAAATAAAACTCTTGATACGCAAAGTGAGTCTCTTCCTGAACTTCGTACAGAGGCCGCAAAGGCCGCAACTGTTTGGCAAAATCAAAGCATCACAATTCAGCGACTTGAGGAAGAAGAAGAACTTATCCGCAATACGCTGGAAGATCTTAAAAAACAAATTGTCAGCCTTATTGAAGATCAAAGACATGAAGACCAGAATTTGGTCGAGAATAGTACCTTGATTGGAAAGCTGGAAGGTGAAGAGAAATCTTTGAGAAAGTCTTCTGATAATGAAAGTGAGCGTATTTCTAAACTTCAGGAAGAACTCTTTACACAGAAAAAATTAGTCGACCGTTTGGACCAGACCTATCAAGCGAGTATGCAAACCTATGCGCAAACAAAAGCTAAGGTTGATAATGCTGAGACGACTATTAAAAACCTGCGTGAGGAATTGGAAAATTTAGGTTCCCAAAAACAAACAGTTTTGGACGAACAAAAAGAATTGGAGGGGCAAACCAAAGAAGCCTCTTCTCTTGAAAACTTAGAAAAAGATTTATCCAAAACACAGATAAATCTTCGTGACGTAAAGAATAAGGATAATGCCTTATCAGAAGACCTAGAAAAACAACGCACTCAACTCCAATCTTTGAGAGAAGAAAAATCACAAATCCGTGAAACTGTCTCTGCTCTTCAAACTGAAATTAAGACGTTAGAGACTGTTCTGTCATTCTCTGGAGATGGAGACACAGGAGAACCTCTACTCACCGCTTTAAAAGCAGATAAAGGCTATGAATCAGCATTGTCGCGCGCCCTTGGTGAGGCGCTGATGGCATCAATTGAGGCTGAGGGTTTAAAATATTGGGGACAATCATCTGTTAAAGTTTCTGATTTACCCTCATTACCTAAAGGAATCCAGTCATTAGCGGCTAGAGCTAAAGGACCTGAAAAACTCTCGCCTGCTCTTCATATGGTTGGTGTTGCTGAAACAAAAGACCAAGCGCAGGATGCTTTAAAATCATTAAAGCCCGGGCAATCACTCGTTACAGCGCAGGGTGATTACTGGCGTTGGGATGGATATCACATTGCCTCTGAAGCTCCTGATGTGCAGTCATCAATTTTAAAGCAGAAAAACCGTTACGAAGACATTTTGAAAGACCTTCCAAAGGAAGAAGCTAAAGCGAAAAAAATCGAAGATAAGTTAACTGAACTTCAAAAAAATTATGAGAGCTCTCAAACTCAAAAAGAAAAATATAGAGATAAAATTTCTGAACTTGATACCTTGTTAGAGAATTTACAGACTGAGATAAAGACAGAGCAAGAAGTACAATCAGAAACACTTGAAACGCGCGTTCGTCTACGTGAGCAATTAAATCAGATTGAGAAAAGAACGGCTGAAATAACAAACCGTATATCTTCTGAAGAAGAGAGTTTAGTAATCTCTCGTGAAGCCCTTGAAAAAACAGCTGACACAGAGAGTCTCCAAGAAAGCAAAGCCGAGCTTGAAGAGGCACATAGTGAATATCATCGCCTAAAATCAGAACTAGATAGAATTGAGAATGAAAGTAAACGTCGTCAAATGCGTCTGCATGCCATTACTGATGAACGCCTCAACCTTCAAAACCGTGTCATTCGCGCAAAAGACCAGTTGGAGAAATTCAAAATCCGCCAAGGTGAAGCAGAAAGCAAACTAGAAAGTCTAAAAGAGAGACCTCAGGAAATCAAAACCGAGAAAGAAAATATTCTGGATGGTATTGGTGCACTTGAGAAACGTAAATCAGAGCTTGAAGATAAATTGGCTTCTGCTGAAACTGAAACCAATGAAACTAAACAGGCTATAAGAGAGCGCGAAAGTGAATATCAGGATGCCCGTGAGGCGCGCGGACGCGCAGTAGCAACTGTTGAATCCACAGAGCAAAATGTTAAAAGGGCAAGTGCCTCTATAGAAGAACAATATGAGATGTCTGCTAAAGACTTCATTGAAGATTGTAGCAGTGACCTTGTAGCTTACCGAGCGACTGAAGAAGGTATTATCAAATCTGGAAGTTACGATGAGATCAGAACGCGCCGTGACAAGTTAATGCGTGACCGTGAAGCTATTGGTCCTGTGAATTTGAGAGCTGAAGTGGAAGCTGATGAAATCGAAAAACAACTTGGAAATATTCTTTCCGAACAAAATGATTTATCGCAAGCTATAGAAGAATTAGATACAGCTATTCAAAAATTGAATAACGAAGCACGTGTGCGCTTAAATAAAGCTTTCCATGTCATTGATGGTTATTTCAAAAACCTGTTCAGACGCTTATTTGATGGAGGGCAAGCACATCTTAAATTGATCGAGTCAGATGATGTTCTTGAGGCAGGACTTGAAATTTATGCTCAACCTCCTGGTAAAACATTACAATCCCTATCACTTCTTTCTGGAGGTGAACAAACACTTACATCTATCGCACTTATCTTTGCGATGTTCCTGACAACCCCCTCACCTATTTGTGTTCTCGATGAGATTGATGCGCCACTTGATGATGCTAACGTTGACCGTGTTTGTGGTTTATTAGAAGAGATGTCAGCAAATGGTAATACCCGCTTCCTTATTATTACTCACCATCGCCTGACTATGGCACGTATGGATAGACTTTACGGTGTCACCATGGGTGAACATGGCGTCTCTCAACTTGTTTCTGTTGATTTACAGCAAAAGCTGGATTTTCTGAACGCAGCGGAATAAGTAAGTGTCATGACAAAAAATGCTAAAGATCTTCAAGAAAGACTAGACCGCGCACGTGCCGCAGGTGTTGGTGACCCCACCGAAGATGAACTTGCGCGCGCAAGAGCACAGCAAGAAGATGCAACCAATATGCAACTTGGTATCCGTGCAGGCACAGAATTGTTGGTTGGATTAGTTGCTGGCGGAACTATTGGATATGGGTTGGATATGTATTTTGAAACCAAACCATTCCTGTTTATTTTCTTCCTTTTGGTGGGTGTATGTACGGGTTTTATGAATATTTATAAAATAACCCAAAAAATTGGTACCGGAGTCGGGTTTGCGGAGTTGCATAAACGCGAAAAAAAGGGTAAATAAGGCGCGAGATTTAAATAAGGGTAAGCGAATCCCTTAAAAAGCGACAAAAATCAGGGCTTATACGACATGGCAAATCCTCTACACCAGTTTGAAATTATACCTCTCGTCCCTCTTCATGTTGGGAATATAGACGTTTCATACACAAACTCATCCCTATGGATGACTATTGGTGTCGTTGTTTCGCTTGCGTTTCTTGCTATTGCTGTTCGTCCTAAAGCATTGGTTCCAGGTCGTATGCAAATGGCATCTGAGATGCTTTATGAATTTATAGCATCAATGATACGTGAGAATGTTGGCCCTAAGGGTAGGAAATTTTTTCCGCTCATCTTTACATTGTTTGTTGTTGTTATGTTGGGGAACTCATTAGGGCTAATCCCCTTCTCTTTTACCTACACATCCCACATCATTGTAACGGTTGCATTGGCTCTGTTTATATTTGGGATTGTGTTGTTAGTTGGTTTTATTAAGCATGGCTTCCATTTCTTTACCCTGTTTATGCCACCAGGAACGCCTATGTGGCTTGCACCATTTATCTTTGTGCTTGAGCTTGTTTCATTCTTTGTGCGCCCTGTAACGCTTTCTGTGCGTCTTTTTGCCAATATGATGGCAGGCCACATTATGTTGAAAGTGTTTGCCGCATTTTCTGTCACATTTATTTCATTGGGTGCTGCTGGTTGGTTAGCTGCAGTACTACCAACAGTATTTAATTCTGTGTTAATTGGCTTCGAGCTACTGATTGCTTATTTACAGGCATATGTGTTTACGATTTTGAGCTGTATTTATTTAAAAGATGCTTTGGAGTTAGAACACTAGAAATTAAAGGACTAACGGTTGCAATGGCACTCAAAATATATACCATCCGCAACAATTAGAAGGTTTTGTTTATATTTAAATTAATCCAATAAGAACTTAAGGAAGGAACTTAAAATGGAATTGGAAGCTGTAAAACTTTTAGCAGGAGCTATCGCACTACTACCTTTGCTCGGTGTGGGTATTGGTTTGGGATTGATCTTTGCATCATACAACGAGGCAATTGGTCGTAACCCTGGTGCTGCTGACTTGCTAGACAAGAAATTCTTCCTGACATTTGCCTTGACAGAAGCACTTGCTATTTTTGCGCTTGTTATCGCATTGGCACTTGTTTTTGGTTAAGCCAAAAATTAACGAAGAAACCGCACGGAAACTAAAATGAAGACTCCTTTGCTCGCATTTATTGCCTTGGTTTTGACCTCTCCTGTAGCACTAGCTGCAACCGAGAGTCATGGCGAAGAAGCAAGCAAAGGGTTACCACAGTTTGACCCAACGTGGTTTCCATCTCAGGTCTTCTGGCTGCTTGTTATGTATGCCGTGCTTTATATTGTTTTTGCGCGTAAAACTCTCCCAGCTTTATCAGGTGTTATTGATAACCGTAACAATCTGATTGAAAGTGAAATGGAAGAAGCTGAGCGTCTTACAACTGAGGCCACGACTGTTCAGAAAGAGTACGAAGGTAATCTGACAACAGCGCGTCAAAAAGCAACCGAGACTACTCTGGATGTTGAGCAAGCTATTCGTGATAAAGCAACGCAAGTTCAAAATGATTTTAGAGCGCGAGCCGAAAAAGAGATGGCTAAGCTCGAAAAAACATTGAATAAAGCCAAACAAGACACAATGGATGAATTAGAAACTATTGTTGCTGATCTGACTGCTGAATCAGTCAAAAAGCTTGCTGGTGTTAATATCAAAGCAGCTGAGGTTGAGAAGATTATTGGCAATCTAAACTCTGGTAATACAGCGCGTAAGGCGGCGTAGATCATGGAATTGTTTCAAGATACAAATACTTGGGTTTTTATCTCCTTCGCTATTTTTGCAGTCGTTGCCTACAAACTTGGCCGCAAAAGCGTCCTTACAACTTTGGACGATAAGATTACACGCATTAAGTATGAGATCGATACAGCTGAAAACCTTCGTGTAGAGGCGCAAGAACTTCTTGCTCAGTATCGTCGTAAACAGCGCGAGGCTGATACTGAAGCCAAGAAGATTATTAATACAGCAACAGATCACGCTAAAACTATTCAAAAGAAAGCCGAAAGCCAATTGGACGAGTCAGTTGAACGCCGTGAGAAATGGTTAGCTCAAAGATTGAAGCGTATGGAAGAAGATGCTGTTGCTGAAATGAAAGAAAAGGCGACTGAATTGGCTATAGAAGCAACAAAAGAGATCATGCTTCAAAAACTGGATAAAGATACACATTCCAAATTTGTAGAACAGACTATCAGCAATCTACCTAAAAAGATTAAATCCGCTGCCTAGACAGAATCACAGCTTTCTCAACGTTTATAAAAATTCTATATTGCGACGCAGCATATTGCGACGCAGCTATTTTTATTCTAACTAACTGATTTTACTTATATTCTAACGATTATGCATGTATTAAATTTACACTAAAATAATATGAGTCGATTCAACTTGCCCTATTTTACCTTTCTCATGTAAAATGGAAGTATGGTGCATGAAACGCCGATAGATTTAAATTCTGATTTATGTGTCGCATTTTCGTGTGTGAAAAATGACCCCCGTCTCGCTTGAGTAGGGGGTTTTTTAATTTTAAACGAAAGGAACTATAAAAACTTGGCTAGTAAAACGATGGGAAATCTAGACCCCGAAAGTCTAAAAGAATTAATTGTCAAAACACTTGATGATAGTAAGGCTAATGACATAGAAGTCATCGATCTTGAAGAAAACTCCTACCTTGCTGACTATATGATTGTTGCGACTGGTAGCTCATCGCGGCAGGTGGTTGCTCTGGCAAACAAGATTTTAGAGCGTCTCTCATTCACCAATATTACAAACATCCGTAAAGAAGGCTTCCAAACAGGAGATTGGGTTGTGCTTGATACTGGTGACGTGATACTTCATCTTTTCCGCCCAGAAGTCAGAGGTTTTTATAATATCGAGAAATTGTGGAGCAATTTCGCTGAATTAACTGCAGCGCCACAAATAGCTTAATTTAAATCTATCTCTTTTTCTCATTGCCTGATGTCCTCATCTTGCGCATAGTCTGTGCATGAAAATCACTCTACTTTCCTGCAATAAATTAAAGAACGAACCTGAGGCTGACCTTCAAGCTGAATATATTAAACGCATCCCTTATTCCGTTAATCTCATTGAAATCGAAAGCAAACAGCGTGACGAGACTGTTCAAAACACGGAAGAAAATCAAAAAATAGCAGAGTATCTGGATGGTTTTAAAGGTTATAAAATCTTGATGGATGAAACAGGGAAATCATTTACTAGCCGTCAATTTGCTTCTTTCATAGAAAACAAAATTCAACCCATTACATCTGAAATCTTATTTGTTATTGGCGGAGCGTCAGGCTTTAACGATGAAAATAAAAGTAAAGCTGATTTGTTACTTTGTATGGGAGAAATGACTTGGCCTCATAAATTAGCAAGGGTTATGCTGTTAGAACAAATCTATCGTGCCATTTCCATTCTTAATAACCATCCTTACCATAAAGACTGATGTTGAATTCATGCGCTTAAGTTCCACTATATTGCTAATCATGCTTTTCTCGTCTCCTGCGTTTTCTCAAGCTGGGGTTCCCCATCCCCAATCTAAATCCCTTATCTTAAAAAAGATGGACACTGAAAGCCTCCCTGAGAAAGAAAAAGTTGAAGAGCTTAGCCAAAAAGTCCAATCCATGGAAAAGGATGTTGAAAAACTTCGAGAAGAACTACGGCAAAAAAGTCAAAAAGTTGTCAATACTGAAAAAGAAATAGCTGATCTCACAAAAGAAATTACAACCACTGAGAAAAGTTATCAAAACCAATTAGATAAATTAAATAGCCGACAATCAGAACTCTCGGACGTCATTATAGCTCTGTACCACATGAAGCGCCTACCTGACGAAGCAGTCTTTCTTGATCCCTCGCAGACAGAAAAAATTATTACGACTTTGGCTGTAACACGCAATATATCTCCTCAACTACAAGAAAAGATAGAATCTCTAAAGCAAGAAATTGAGGCTTTACAGCAATTAAAAGAGAAAAAAGAAAAATCCAAACAAGACAAAACTACTAAAACGAAAGACCTGCAATCGGCCCGCGATGAATTAGAAGATGTAGTTGCTCAACGAAATGCCAATTATAAAAAGACTGTTAATGATCTAGCAAAACGAAAAAAAGAGGCGGAAGAAGCAGCCAAATATGCGAATTCTTTGCAGGAACTTGTTAGTAATCTTGCGCGTAAAAACAAAGAGCAAAACAGTCTCAAGGAAGAAGTTAAAGAAAAACAGATTGAGCGTGTTGCAGCCCTTCCCCCTATAATAAACTCAGGAAACACCTTGTTACCACTTAACGGTGATATAGCTATAGGTTACGGGCAGACAAATACAATTGGGGCAAAAAGCGACGGCATCCATATAAAGCCTAAATCAGATGGCTTTGTTGTTACCCCAGCAGCCGGAAAAATTCGATATACGGGTGAATTTAAGAATTACGGCAACATGATTATTGTAGAACATAAAAAAAACTACTTCAGCCTTATTGCAGGCTTGGACAAAATTGATACAGTAGTGGGACAAGTTTTATCTGCAGGTGAGCCAATTGGGCAAATCAGTAGAACCAACCCTGACAAGACTCTCTATTATGAGTTGCGTCGTAATTTTAAACCAGTAAATCCCCTGGCAGAATTAAAGGGCCTCATATAATTTAAAATAGAATTCCGAAGGAGTTTCAAAGGATATGGTCACAAATAATAAAATAGCTTTCTTGGGTCTTTTCTTTGGAATACTCCTTTTGACGACTTCACCTTCCTTAGCTCAAGACAAGCGTATGGCAGGAACCAACCCTGACACATTGGGTCGTGATTCAAATATCACTTACCAACAACTGGATTTATTTGGTGAAGTTTTTGAGCGTGCCCGTGCTCAATATGTTGATGAAGTTGACGATGAGACACTGATTAAATATGCCCTAAACGGTATGCTTGAGAGTCTTGACCCTCACTCTGGATATCTTGATGAAGACGATTTCAAAGACATGCGCGTACAAACAAGCGGTGAATTTGGTGGGCTTGGGATTGAAGTCACACTTGAGAATGGTCTTGTGAAAGTCGTTTCTCCCATTGATGAGACGCCTGCAGCAAAAGCTGGGGTACAGGCTGGGGACTTAATTACACACCTTAATGATAAACCTGTGCTGGGTTTAACGCTTAGTGAGGCTGTTGATCAAATGCGCGGTAAAATTGGAAGCAAAATCAACTTAACGATTCGTCGTGAGGGGGTTGCAGAAGCCATAGACATTTCTATTGTTCGTGATGTTATTAAAATTAAATCTGTCCGCTCTAGGATGGAAGGTGAAGACATTGGTTATATCCGTGTAACAACGTTTTCTCAGAATACAGGAGACGGTGTTAAAAAAGCACTCGCCTCTTTGAAAAAAGAAGGTGGAACAAAATTAACTGGTTATGTTCTTGATTTAAGAAATAACCCTGGTGGCCTTTTAGATCAGGCGATAGATGTTTCGGACATCTTCTTGGATAAAGGTGAAATTGTTTCAACTCGAGGTCGCGATGATACAGATTCAAAACGTGATAATGCCAATTCAGGTGATTTAGCTGGAGGATTACCAATTGTTGTACTCATTAATGGTGGGTCTGCTTCGGCATCTGAGATTGTTGCGGGTGCTCTACAAGATCACAGACGTGCAATTATCTTAGGTACACAGTCTTTTGGTAAAGGTTCTGTGCAAACAGTTATTCCTCTCCCGGGCAGTGGCGCTATGCGCTTAACAACTGCGCGTTACTATACACCCTCTGGTCGTTCAATTCAGGCAAGTGGTATTACACCTGATATCGTTGTAGCTCCTGCTAAAATTGAAGAACTGACAGAGTATGGTTTGCGTGAATCAGATCTGCGTGGTGCTTTGAAGAACCCTAATGGTACTCCTGCTAATGATAATGCCGTTGAAGGTGAAGAGGCTACAAAAGAAGAAGCTGAACCAGTTGATTATCAGTTGGAGCGCGGTCTTGATCTCTTGCGTGGTCTTGCCCTTTATAATCAAGACAGCGTACCTGCGGTTACAGGTGAAATTGCTGGTGATGAAAAAATAGTTGAAGAGAAAAAGAAAGAGAATCTCAAAGATTCTAAGCCGGCCCAGTAATATAAACTGATTGAAACGATATGGTTGCAAAGGCAGAAGGTTATGGACTGAATATAAGTTGGCTGACCGCTCTCATCAGTTTTCTAACCTGCCTTCTCTTGCTCTTCTTAATCTTGGAGTTGACCTCAAGATTAGTTTCCTATGACGCCTCTTTCCATAGCGTCACTGTTCCCATTGAGTCTACAGCTGAAGAATTTGCGATTGAGGCGGATACATTGGAAGAGACTGTAGATGCTCCCGTTGAACAGTCTTCAGCGAGTCCTTTTGCTAAAAATAAGAAATCACCACCCGCAATCAGCCAAAAAGTTAGAGCGGTTTATGCCTTGGTTGTTCTTGACTACGGACTCTCGAGTTCACAGTCTAAACTGATTGCCGAAAAACTGCCTGAATATACGACAGTTTCTTTGTCACCTTATGCCTTAAATAAACAGGAATCTCTCTCTCTTATCGAGCAAAAAAATATGGAGCTATGGGGTTTTGTCGAAACATCAACTTCTGGTGGTTATAACCAAACATCAGGACCTTTGAATATTTCCTCAACGCTTACAAGTGAAGTAAAGAAAGAACGTATAGAGCGTCTTTTATCTAGTTCAGATAATTTAACAGGGTTTATCTTAAACAACGATAATCTCGATATTGGGAGCGCCTTTACTACCAAAGGCTATGGCTATTATAATCTAGGTGACCAAGCCATCCCAACACTCATCTATAACCGCTACAATCAAGTTCTAATGGATAAGACTCGTTTGAAGATTTTTTTGAATGATGTTTTTGAACGTTCAAACGGAATTATCGCTATCGAGCCAAGCCCATCACTTGTAGATGCTTTACCTGATCTTCTTAAAAGCTTTGAACAAGCTGGACTTCAAATTGTTCCCCTCTCCTATTTCATAGAGCAACAATGAGTATTGATATCTCCAAGCTGCCTTACAGACTTAACGTAGGGATTTGTCTGATTAATAAAGACGGCAAGGTATTTGCGGGTGAACGTTTTGATACCTTAGGGGCCTGGCAAATGCCGCAAGGTGGTATTGATGAAGGTGAAGATTTAGAAAAAGCCGCTTTCCGTGAACTTTATGAGGAAACAGGTATTAAGAATGCGAAAATTATAGAGATAAGCACAACAAAACTTTCTTATGAATTTCCCGAAGAGTTACAAGAGATACTTTGGGGGGCGCGATATCGCGGACAAGTTCAAACATGGATTGCCATGCTATTTACAGGCAACGATAATGAAATTAACCTGAACGCACATGATGAACCTGAATTTAGACAGTGGAAGTGGTTTGAGTTTGATGATCTCATAAGTCACATCGTGCCTTTTAAGAGAGATACTTATAAAAAAGTCAGAGAATTATTTAGACTACACCTTGAACAAACTTAATTCTCATGAATTGGTGACCATGCAGGGTCAGAACCAAATCCAGGAATTTTAAGAAGTCTTTCATTCTGTCCAGTCAAATCAATCGAATAAAGCTTAGCCGAGCGCCCACTAGCAGTTGGTGTTTCTTTAAAGTAAGCCAAATAACGCCCATTAGGTGCCCATGTAGGTCCTTCCACGTGATAAGCTGAGGTAATCAATCTTTCACCACTTCCATCAGGGCGTATAACGCCAATATAAAATTTACCTGATTGTAGGCGCGTGAAAGCAATCAAGTCTCCGCGAGGCGACCAAACAGGGTTTGCATAGCGACCCTGACCAAATGTTATGCGTTTGGCATCACCACCGCCTGCACCCATAACGTAAAGTTGTTGTGTACCTCCGCGATCGGACTCGAATACAATTTGGCCGCCATCAGGTGAATAGCTTGGTGCAGTATCAATGCCCGGCGTTGATGTTAATTGACGGGGACTTCCACCACGAAGACTCATTTCGTATAAATCCGTGTTCCCGTTTTTTGCCAAAGACATAACAATTTTGTTTCCATCTGGTGAGAATCGTGGTGCAAATGTCATGCCAGGAAAGTCACCAAGAACGCTTTGTTGACCTGTGTTTAAGTCATAGATATATACGCGAGGCTTATTATCTTTATATGAAAGGTAAGTCACCATTTGCTCATTAGGTGAAAAGCGCGGTGTAAGCGTTAAATCACGACCGTCTGTGAGGTACTTATGGTTTGCACCATCTTGATCCATAATAGCAAGACGCTTTGTTCTTGATGCACCAGAGCCCTGCTCCGCAATATAGACAATACGTGAATCAAAATAGCCTTCTTCACCTGTTAGGCGTTTATAAATATCATCAGCAATAATATGGGCAATACGGCGTACATTTTGTGATGTGACGTTATAAGCCATACCGTTTAATTGCTGTTGTGAGAATACATCATATAAGCGGTACTCGACACGTTGCCCGCCACCAGTATTTAAAACTTGTCCAGCTACCAATACTTGTGCGGAAATAGCGCGCCATTCAGGAAATCGTGGGGCTGTTTGCATTGAGCCAGCGTCCTGAATATAGCTACTTGGCGGTAAAATACGAAACAGTCCTGAGCTCTCTAAATCTGCTCTTACGATCCCCGGAAGGAGCGTTGCCAGTTGGGCATCACCTCCCGCCCCGACATGAAAATCAGGAATGGCGGTAGGTACAGGTTCAGATATACCACGATTAACATCAACACGTAGCTCTGCTTTAGCAGGGCTTATAATCCCAATTATCAATAGCGATAGGAATGCGAGAGCTGGAATGGTTAAAAAGCGCATAGTCAGTTTTTCCTTGGGTTGTTAAAACATTTCTTTCGGATCAAAGACAATCACAGTTGTCTTCCATTGATCATATTTATCTTCGGGTAACTTTAAAGGGCTACATTGTGGACTCAAAACTGCGCGCCTTGCCGAATCCGCTCCAGCCCTAAAGAAACTATCGCGTGCATATCGTCCTTGGTCAACAATTTCTACGTTCTGAACGGTTCTGTCGGGATTAACCTTTATACGTACTTCAATACGCAAATCTTCTGCTCCTTGTGCACCTGCAGGTAAGTTCCAGCATTGAGACAACTGATAACGTAATGCATCAAGCTCTGTCATTGTTACTTGCGCGCCTAGTGGTGCATCAGGTGTAGGTTGAGGCAGAGCATCTTCATCAACAACAGCATCTTCATCTGTTTCAACTTGTTCTGGAACATCGGCCAAGTTCTTAAGAATTGAATCAAAGGCCTCGGACGAATCTTCCTCTTTCTTTGGTTCTTCTTTTTTAGGTTCCTCTTTAGGCTTTTCTTCGACCTTTGGTTTGGGCTCTTCCTTGGGCTTTTCTATAGGTTTTTCGACTTCTTTGGGCTTTTCTTTCTTAGGTTCTGGTTCAGGAAGTGGTTCAGGTTCTTTCTTTGGCTCCTCTTTTTTCGGTTCTGACTTAGGCGGCTCTTTCTTTGGCTCCTCTTTTTTAGGAGGAGGTAATTCCTCTTTGGGCTCTTCTACAGGAGGGGCTTTCACAGGGGCCTTATCGGTCATTGCTGTATCTGCAATTGGGGCTAGTTCCACCATAATTGGTGGTGGAGCTTCAAATTCGCGAGTTTTGATGTGGGGCATCCCAACAATTAGAAATAGGATAACAAGCCCATGAATAATTACAGAAATAATAACAGGCTTCTTCAGATTTGTTTCTGAAGTATCTTCGTCTGGTTTATGTGATTTATTGGCATTCATATTGCTAGCCTAAAAGAAAAGAGAATAATGGAATAATGACTTAGTTTTGTACGGGCAGGGAAACAAGAGCAATTTGGGTAAATCCTGCTTCTGATATCAAACCGATAACACTCATAATATCCCCATAGGCAACGCCCTTGTCACCTCTCACGAATATACGTTGTTCGGCCACATTTTCCTTCGCAGAAGTTTGGAGAACTGAAACAAGCTTTTCTCTGCCAACTTCTGTCTCGCCTATAAATATTTTTCCCGCTTTATTGATAGAAACCTCAAGCGGCGTACTGTCTTGCGATGTAATTGGTGAGGCTTGGTTATCTGGTAAATCGACCTGAACACCTGCGGTTAGTAAAGGTGCTGTGACCATAAAGACAATGAGAAGAACAAGCATAACGTCAACGAAGGGTGTGACGTTAATCTCTGACATTTGGGTAAAACCAGTACGACGGCCACCTCTTCCACCACGTTTTTGAAGATTAGCACTCATCTATGCTGCCTTGCGTCCTTTTGAGCCAGTATCAAGGTGTCTTGACAGAATAGCTAAGTATTCAGATGTAAAAGCATCTAATCGCTCTGCGTAGGCATTTATGGATGTCGAGAAGACGTTATAGGCTATAACGGCTGGAATAGCGGCAACCAGACCTAAGGCTGTCGCAAATAAAGCTTCGGCAATACCAGGGGCAACAACGGCCAATGATGTGTTGTTTGATCCGGCAATCGCGGTAAAACTGTTCATAATCCCCCATACTGTTCCAAACAAACCTATGAACGTTGCAGTTGAACCAACAGAGGCTAAAAAGGTCATGCCTTTTTCAAGGGTATTCATTTCACGCGAAATATTAAGATTCATTGCACGCTCAACACGTTGCTTAATACCTGCCTGCATGGTTTCTGAGGCAGGAAGTCCAGTGGATGTTGCGCCTTGCCATTCATCCATACCAGCAATAAAGGTCTTAAGGAGAGGATCTTGCTGACTTTTCTTTACACGTTGATAGAGTTTGTCTAAGGGCTCGCCTGACCAGAACGCTTCTTCAAATCTATCTGCCCTACGGTTTAAGTTTTTTAACGTTCTACGCTTGGAAATGATAATTGCCCAGCACCACACAGATGCCATCAAAAGCATAACCATCACAAATTTCACAATTATATCGGCCGAAAGGAATAATCCCCACATGCTCAAATCATGAGCCATACTGCCTGCAAGCGCTGCATTTTCAATTACCGATATAGAGGTATCAGGTGCCATATTTTTTTCCTTTATAAAATATCACGCGTATTTGACCATTGTCTGACTACTCCTGCAAGGCTTTACGAAGATCATCAGGAATTTTATCGGGCCGTCCGCTCTTATTAATGCAAGCAATAACAACTTTCATTTCAAATATCTCTTTTTTAGTATTTTCAAGAATGTGGTGCATAATAAATGATGTATTTTTCATTGATAATACGGATGTTTTGAGTGTCAGGAGGTCATCAAGCAGTGCGGGAGACTTATAATCTGCTTCTAAATGCTTTACAACAAATAGCATTCCATAGTCTCTAAGGATACCGCTATTTTCAAATCCGATAGAGCGTAAATACTCTGTACGCCCACGCTCACAGAAACGAATATAGCTAGCATGGTATGCAACACCGCCAGCATCCGTATCTTCGTAATATATGCGTACAGGAAGTGAGTGTTCACGCATGGAACTTATAGTCCCTCAAGTAAGTCACCATCTTGAGTTGGTGCTTTAAATTCTTTTCCTAAGTATTTGAAACCACTCTGAGAAACTGTTCTTCCTCTTGGTGTTCTCTGGATATAACCCTTTTGCAAAAGATAGGGTTCAACCACCTCTTCCAAAACATCGCGTTGTTCGGAAAGATAAGCTGCTAAGGTTTCAATCCCCACAGGACCGCCTGAATAATGTTCAACAATACAATTCAAATAACGTCTATCCATGCTATCTAAGCCCTCACCATCTACCTCAAGGCGGATAAGAGCATCATCTGCAACTTTGGACGTAATAACTTTATGCCTACCACTTTGTGCAAAATCTCGTACACGACGTGTTAGGCGCCCTGCTATACGCGGTGTTCCACGGGAACGTTTGGCTATTTCCATTGCTCCCTTTTCATCAATAGTGATGTTCATTATCATGGCAGAACGCTTCACAATTTCGGCTAAATTATCAAAATCGTAGAACTCAAGCCTAAGAGGAATACCAAAGCGGTCACGCAAGGGATTAGTCAACAAGCCACTCCGTGTTGTTGCCCCAACAAGAGTGAATTGAGGTAAATCAATTTGGACAGACCGAGCAGCTGGCCCCTCACCTATAATCAAATCCAACTTTCCGTCTTCCATGGCAGGATAAAGAATTTCCTCAACAGCGGGATTGAGGCGGTGAATTTCGTCAATGAAAAGTACGTCGTTTTCTTCAAGATTAGTCAAGATAGCGGCTAAATCACCAGACTTGGCAATCACAGGTCCTGATGTTGCGCGAAAACCAACGCCCAGTTCCTTGGATATGATTTGTGCTAATGTCGTCTTACCAAGACCTGGTGGCCCAAATAAAAGAACGTGATCCATGGCTTCTTTACGATCACGCGCACCATCAATAAAGACTTTCAGGTTAGAGCGAAGCCCTTCTTGTCCAATAAACTCATTAAGCCGTTGAGGGCGCAATGTTGGCTCTTCAACAGAATCTTGCTCCTGTTTTTCTCTATCTAGTTCCGGTGAACTTGCTACTTGTTCCATAATTTCAAGCACTCAATTCTTTTAAGGCAAGCTTGATAATTTGTTGTAAATCACCTGTCTCATTATCATTGGCACGTACTCGCATCACAGCAGAAAATGCATCTGCTCGTCCATAACCTAAATTGATAAGTGCTGAAACCGCATCCTGATCAATGCCTGCATTATTATTGTCAGCACCAGTTGCCTTGCTTGTTCTCATTTGGATAACTCCTGTATCCAGTGCGCCGACTTTATCTTTCAGTTCATTGACGATGCGCGCTCCAAGCTTTGGACCCACGCCATCGGCTTGCGTCACAACGGCTTTGTCTTGTGCAGCTATCGCGATTTGAAGTTTATCTGGTGGACAGACACCAAGAATGGAAAGTGCGACCTTAGCACCGACACCTTGAACAGTTGTTAGAAGACGAAACCATTGTTGTTCTGCTTTATCAATAAAGCCATACAGGTGAAAATGGTCCTCGCGAACATGCGTATCAATCAACAATGAACACGGCTCACCATGACCAGTTAATGCACCCAATGTTCTGGGTGAGGCAAAAACGATATAGCCAACGCCCTGCACATCAAGCAGAACGGAACCTTCTTCTATTGTGTCAATTATGCCTGAAAGTTTACCTATCATGTCTCACACTACAGCGGTTTGAATCGTAGAACCATGATGGGCATGTGTGATAGCGATTGCAAGTGCATCTGCCTCATCGGCACCTAATTTTCCAGCCTTTGGCAGGAGAACGCCAATCATCATTTGAATTTGTTTTTTATCAGCGTGCCCTGCACCCACAACTGACTTTTTGATTTTGTTGGCTGCATATTCACCAACGGAGAGTCCCATTCTTGCCGGAACCATTAAAGCAATACCTCGTGCTTGTCCTAGTTTTAGAGCCGATAGTGGGTTTGCATTGACGAATGTTTCTTCCACACCTGCTGTTTCAGGTTGGTATCTGCGGATAACATCGGATAGCTCTCTGTCAATATGAGCAAGACGCACAGCATCACATGCTCCCTTGGGCGTAGAGATAGTGCCCGAGGCAACGTAGGTTAATCTGCTTCCAATACTGTCAATGAGTCCCCAGCCTGTCTTTTGTAGGCCAGGATCGATTCCTAGAATACGCATGTGTTAACTATAACGCGATTATTGGCTTGCGAGAAGTTTTTCCATGATTTCATCTGAAACTTCGAAATTGGTTGTTACAGTCTGAACATCATCATTATCTTCTAAGGCATCAATGAGCTTTAAAACAGTAGAGGCCTGGTCTTCTGTAACTTCTGCATTGACGTTAGGCCTCCAAACAAGACCACTTTCTTCAGGCTCACCAAACTTATTAACCATGCCATCGCGCACAGTTGCAAAATCCCCTGGTTCACATGTTATAATATGGGCATCTTTGTCGCTTTCACAATCCCCCGCTCCAGCTTCAACAGCAGCTTCGAACATCGCTTCAGAGGAGGCCGTGTTAGTCTTGTAAACCATTTCACCAATACGATCGAACATGAAAGAAACAGAATTGGTTTCACCCATATTTCCACCATTTTTTGTAAATACTGCACGTACATCGCCTGCTGTCCTATTTTTATTATCCGTTAACGCATCAACGATGACGGCTACACCGCCAGGACCATAACCTTCGTAACGCATTTCTTCGTAATTTTCGTCTTCATTTCCTGAACCAGTACCCTTGGCAATAGCAGATTCAATACGGTCTTTAGGTAATGATTGGCCACGGGCTGTGGCAAGGGCCAATCGTAACCTTGGATTTGCATCTGGATCACCGCCACCTAATTTTGCAGCAACCTGAATTTCCTTACCCAGTTTAGCAAAGATTTTAGCGCGTTTTTTATCCTGCGCGCCTTTGCGGTGTTGAATATTTGCCCATTTGGAATGACCTGCCATAATTCGAACTCTTTCTTAAATTTGAATCTCTATAGTTTTTCTAATCCAGCTCATGGGTATTTTCAAGGCGCGGGCCAACACGAATTGGAATAATCGATGTTGTTAATCCTGTTGTATCATCCGTTTTTACAAATGTTCCGCATAGTGTTCCTTCACCGTCGGCAGGAAACATGCGTGATTTACCAGGTGTCTTCTTCACAAATTTATGAATTGGCACTTCCTTATCAACCCCAATTACAGAATTATAGTTTCCACACATTCCCGCATCAGTTTGATAACCAGTTCCCTTGGGGAGTATCTGACAATCAGCGGTTGGGATATGCGTGTGTGTTCCCACAACCGCACTCACACGCCCATCCAGATAATGCCCCATTGCCATTTTCTCACTTGTTGCCTCACCGTGAAAATCAACAAATATGGCATTGATACCTGTGCCAAGTTTATATTTTTGTAACCATTTATCAGCAGCCTGAAATGGGCAGTCTAAATCCTCCATAAACAATCTTCCCAAGAGATGAAGGATAAGGATTTTTTGACCCTTAACTGTGGTAACGACACAGGCGCCCTGCCCTGGTGTACCTTCAGGAAAATTATCGGCACGAATAATATACTTGCTGTTATTTATTGCACTCAACATCTCACGTTGATCCCAAACGTGGTTACCTGTGGTCAAACAGTCAGCACCCAAATCAAACAGCTCTTTATTAATTTTGTCTGTCGTCCCAAAACCATGTGCCGCATTATCTGCATTTATAATTATGACGTCAGGATCAAGTTTTTCTTTTAATTGTGGAAGATACTTTTCAATGACATCGCGTCCAGGTTTTCCGGAGATGTCTCCTAAGAACAGAATTCTCATGGAATTTTACTTTCTAAGCAAACATATAAGTTTGCGTTGGCGTTATAATCATATCGGCGGCTTGATCATGTTCTTCCTTTGGTAAAGGAAACAGGCAAAGCTGTATATCAAGTGCCAATCCAATACATATAACCGAAGGGTGCTTTTCACGCAAATGAGCAATTGTTGCATCATAATACCCACCACCACGACCTAGACGTGTTCCATAGCGATCAAAGGCAACAACGGGGTGAATAACTACATCAGGAACAACAGGTTTGTCGTGTGAGGATATCTCAGGTTCTTTCGTTTTATGTTTGCCATCAATAATTTTGGCTTTTCCATCCCATTGATAAAAGGACAGCACCTTTGTGTTCTCTTCCACTACAGGCAAACAAACATCAATATTTTCGGAAATCAGTTTTTCTATGAGATATGAACAATCCAATTCATGACCTATAGGCCAGTAGAGTGCCACCACCTTATCTTTTAGTTTAGATAAAGGTAAAGCGTCAAAGAAACGTTGGAACAATAGGCTTTCCGCATCGGGATTATCTTCCTGACGCGCTCTTAGCTTTAAAGCTTTTTCTCTGATTTCTTGTTTACTCATGAAAGTAGTTTACTAAAAGAAAAGACTACCGCAAATGCCGTGTACTTATCTATCCGCAAGAGGCCCTGTTGAACAGGGGGGTGCCGTATAAAACAAGGATGCGGCAAAACACTTCCTCATATCAGGGACAGCTCCCAAAGCGAATAGCTATCGGCCACTCGGATTAGAATGTATCACGCACATCGCAGTAGCTTATCAACAAGTATATAGTGTGAAACTTAACAAATGTTAAGCAATGATTACGCGGCAAGGCGCATTTCTTTGGTGAGTTTTTCAACACGCTGGCGAAGGTGGTCCACGGCCTGCGTAATAAGTTCTGTATCCTCACCACTCACACCCGTAGCTTGGGGCTGTTGAGGTGAAGAAGATACTTGCTGTAGGCTATCCTGAAGTTCAAAAATTTCATCTGCGAGTACAAGCGCTGTCAAAGTGAGTAAGTGAGAATCCGTTGTAATCGTTCCTGCGCCAGCCCCAGAAATCTTATTCAGTCTCTCGTTAATGTAGCCAGCAAGCTGATAGACGCGCTCTTCTTGCCCGTTATCACATTCAATGTTGTATTTCTTATTGTTAATTTCGATTGCGACTTGTGCCATGTCTTTATTCTACCTTTAAGTGTTTTTCTTATTATTTTTACGCAGAAAGATTACGCATATAAAATTTTCTCGGCCTTTTCGATAGCTTTATCCAACTGGCCAGCAATTTTTCTCTTTAATTCTTCATTATCATTACCGGATTTGTAAGCACCTTCTTGAAACATGTCCAATTGAGCTTGCTGTGTGCTTACATGTTCAGCATAAACGTTATATCCCTCTTCTAAGGCCGTTAATGCCTCATCTAACTGGACCAAAGATGATTTGATTTCTGTAATGCTCATATTATAAAACTCTTATGTTGTTTA
The DNA here is from genome assembly GCA_037968575.1 of Bdellovibrionales bacterium. GTDB lineage: Bacteria > Pseudomonadota > Alphaproteobacteria > Micavibrionales > Micavibrionaceae > UBA2137. Next base: position 44,650 of record JBBKVR010000093.1, read on the forward strand.
ATATCAATAGCTTATAATAAGTTCTTAATATTTTATATGAATGATATCTATAACAAATATCAAAGCATGAGCCTTAAGGTCAAGTCAGTGAAAAAGGTTATCAACCAAATTTATAAAAAAATCCTTTCAAAATGCCCCACCGTTCTTGACGTGAGAGAGAGGAAATGCAAATTTGAAGCGCCTCCAAACCAACATACTGCTTATAGGGATAATTTACCTCCATGACACAGCTTGCTCAAACTCAAGATCAGGACAACACACCAATGAATGAAGTTTCACATAAAGATATGGCGAATGCGATACGAGCCCTTGCAATGGATGCCGTACAAAAAGCCAACAGCGGACACCCAGGAATGCCTATGGGAATGGCAGATGTAGCAACAGTTCTTTATTCAAAGTTTATGAAATTTAATCCAGCAAAACCTGAGTGGGCTGATAGAGACCGCTTTATCCTCTCTGCTGGCCACGGCTCAATGCTTCTTTATGCCTTGAATTACCTTACAGGTTATAAGAAAATGACATTGGAACAAATCAAGAATTTTCGCCAGTTAGGCGCTATTACAGCTGGTCACCCTGAATATGAAGTTGAGGCTGGTATTGAAATGACAACTGGTCCATTAGGGCAAGGTATTTCAACTGCCCCAGGCTTTGCCTTGGCCGAGCGCATAATGAATGCACGCTTTGGAAATGACTTAGTTGACCATTTTACCTATGTCATTGCCAGTGATGGCGACTTAATGGAGGGTGTCTCTCATGAGGCTTCTTCTCTTGCTGGACATATAAAACTTTCTAAACTTGTTGTTCTTTATGACGATAACGGCATCTCCATTGACGGTAAGACTGACCTTTCTTTCTCCGAAAATGTCTGTAAGCGCTATGAATCGTACGGTTGGGATACACAGCAAATTGACGGTCATGACCCACAAGCCATCGAAAACGCACTTAATAAAGCCCGTCAAACGAACACACCTTCTTTGATTGCGTGCAGAACAAAGATTGGTTTTGGTGCACCAACAAAAGAAGACTCAAACTCAGCGCACGGATCACCTCTTGGTGAAGATGAAATTAAAGGGACACGCGAGAATCTAGGGTGGAATTCTCCTGCCTTTGAAATTCCTGAAACTATTCTAGGTGCATGGAGAGCCGTTGGTCAGAAAAACCAAACTGCTTACAGCCAATGGGAAAGTCGTTTTAATGCTTCTGATAAAAAAGCAGAATTTGAAAAGGCACAGAACAGAGATCACTCAACTGATGTCACAAAAGCTGTTAAAGAAGCCAAAGACTATTTTGCCTCTGAAAAACCAAAAATGGCGACACGTCAAACCTCAGGGACAACTCTTGAATACCTTATTCCTCGAGTTACAGAAATGATTGGTGGCTCTGCTGATTTGACTGGCTCAAACAACACACGCGTTAAAGGTTATGAAGAAGGTATTTCAGCAGAAAACAACTATAACGGTCGCTACATCTATTACGGTGTTCGTGAACACGGTATGGCTGCCATGATGAATGGTATGGCACTTCATGGCGGTGTTATCCCCTATTCTGGTACATTCTTGCAATTTGCCGATTATTGTCGTCCATCAATTCGTTTGGCAGCCCTTATGGGTGTACAATCCATACACGTGATGACACATGACTCCATTGGTTTGGGTGAGGATGGACCAACACACCAACCTGTTGAACATTTGGCGGCATTGCGCGCTATTCCAAATTGCTATCTTTACCGCCCATGTGACGGCATCGAGACAGCGGAATGTTGGGAGTTGGCACTTAATAAAATAGATGCCCCTGCCGTTCTGGCTTTAACACGTCAAGGCCTTCCAACATTGCGTGAAAATTCAAATGATAATCTGTGCTCAAAAGGTGCTTATATTCTGAAAGAAGCTGAAGGCGATTTGAAAGTAACACTTTTTGCGTCAGGTTCCGAAGTTCAACTTGCAATGGAGGCAGCCGAAGAGTTAGGTGAAGGCGTTCGTGTTGTTTCTGTTCCTTGTATGGATTTGTTCTTTGAACAAGACGGAAGCTACATAGAGAGCATTACATGCAATAATAGTATCAAAGTTGCCTGTGAGGCAGCCATTAGACAAGGCTGGGATGCTCTGATTGGTGCTCACGGATCATTCGTTGGTATGACAGGCTTTGGCGCCTCAGCACCAGCTGATGAGCTTTACCATCACTTTAAAATCACATCTGAAATGATTGCTTATCACGTCAGAAGGAAACTTTAAGACTTAACGGAGAAAACAGACATGACAATAAGAGTTGCTATTAATGGTTTTGGCCGTATCGGGCGATTGGTTTGCCGCGCTATATTTGAAAGCGCGCGTGACGATATAGAGCTTGTTGCCATCAATGATTTGGCAGACGTTAAAACCAACGCACACCTTCTAAAATATGATTCCGTTCATGGCATTTTTCCTTTTGAAGTTAAAGGCGATGATGAAGATACGTTCGTTGTTGATGGCGTAAATATTGAAAGCGTTAAAGAACCTGACCCTGCAAAACTCCCTTGGGGTAAAATGAACATCGATATTGTCTTTGAGTGTTCAGGCCGCTTTACCGAACGCGCAGATGCTGCAAAACACCTTGAGGCGGGCGCAAAGAAGGTTTTGATTTCTGCTCCTGCAAAGGATGAAGACCTTACAGTTGTCTACGGTGTGAATTCTGACAAGATTGAGAAAAGCCATAAAATCATTTCAAACGCATCTTGCACAACTAACTGTCTGTCTCCTGTAGCTTATGTATTGAATGAAGCGATTGGAATTGAAAAAGGCTTCATGACAACTATTCACTCCTACACTGGTGACCAACGTATTGTTGATACAATGCATAAAGACTTACACCGTGCCCGCGCAGCAGCAATCAACATGATTCCAACATCTACTGGTGCAGCAAAGGCCGTTGGTAAGGTTCTTCCTGAATTAGATGGTAAGTTAGACGGTGTTTCTATTCGTGTTCCAACACCCAACGTCTCTGTTGTTGATTTCAAATTTAATACTGTACGCAATACAACAGTTGAAGAGGTGAATAAGGCTATTCAAACTGCCGCTGATGGGGCGCTTAATGGCGTGCTGATGACATATGACGAACCGTTGGTTTCATCTGATTTCAACCATAACCCGCACTCATCGATTTTCTCACTTGAGGGCACTAAGGTTGTTGGCGGTAATCTTGTTCGCATTATGACTTGGTATGACAACGAATGGGGTTTTTCCAGCCGTATGCTGGATACCGCAACAAAAATGCACGAAGTCGGATACGAATAAAAAATATAATTTAAAAGCACAAAGGAGCTTTACTATGGGCGAATTATTGCCAGGCGTCATTTACGGCGATGACTACAAAACACTGATACGAGCATGTAAAGAAGGTAAATACGCCCTTCCTGCTGTCAATGTTGTAGGAACAAATTCTATTAATGCGGCTATGGAAGCTGCTGCCAAAAATAAATCAGATATTATTATCCAGCTCTCAAATGGTGGCGCCGAGTTTTTTGCAGGAAAAGGTTTTCCTGATAGCTATGATGGTAAAGTATTAGGTGCTGTTTCTGCGGCGCGTCATGTGCATTTATTGGCAGAACATTATGGTATTTGTGCAGTTCTTCATACCGATCATGCTGACAAGAAACTACTCCCTTGGGTGGAATCACTCATTGATTACGGTGAGCGTCACTATGAAGAATTAGGATACCCCCTCTTCACCTCTCATATGATTGATTTGTCCGCAGAAGATATTGAATTTAATTTGTCTGAGAGCGCGCGTATCATGAAACGTGCTGTTCGTTTAGAAATGAGCATTGAAATTGAATTGGGCGTCACCGGTGGCGAAGAAGATGGAGTCGGTTCAGATGAAATTGATAACGACAAACTCTACACACAACCTGAAGATTGTTTGAAGGCTTATAAATTACTCAATGAAATTGGTCACTTCTCTTTGGCTGCTTCTTTTGGGAATGTTCACGGTGTCTACAAACCAGGTAACGTTGAGTTACGCCCTGAAATTTTAAGAAATTCTCAGGCTCTCGTTCAAAAGGAATGTGGCACAAGCCAAAACCCGCTTGATTTGGTGTTTCACGGCGGCTCAGGCTCTGATAAAGATAAAATTAATGAAGCTATCAAATATGGTGTCTTTAAGATGAATATCGATACAGATACACAATTTGCTGTTGCGGAAGCTGTTGGTGCTTACGTTCAAGAAAATTCAAAAGCATTTAAATACCAAATTGATCCTGATACAGAAGAGCCATACAAAAAAGCTTACGACCCACGTAAATGGCTTCGTGCTGGGGAAGAAAACATGGTTAAACGTCTTGATGAAGCCTTTTCTGATTTGAAATCAGCAGGAAAATCACTCGCAGATATTTAATTTTATAAAAAATAACAGTGTTTTCCTTGCTTTTTGATGAATCAGGGGATATAAAACGCTTCGAATTCGAGTTTTAGGAGATAAAGATGAAAGCCGACACACATCCTGAATACCACATGATCAAAGTAACTTTGACAGATGGTACAACATACGAAACACGCTCTACATGGGGCAAAGAAGGCGAAGAAATGCGTCTTGACGTTGACCCATTAACACACCCTGCATGGCAAGGCGGTACAGGTCGCGTGATCGAAAAAGGACAACTGTCCAAATTTGAAAAACGCTTTGGTTTTCTTAAGGAACCAGAAGAAAAGAAATAAACTCTGAACATATTCAGATAAAATGAAACCCGCTCTTAGGCGGGTTTTGTATTGTCTCAAAGTAATGTGCTTATTTGTTTTTGGCGTGACGAATAAGTTTTTCGAGTTCTTTCTCGACCATCACTTCGACAATCTCAGGCATGTTTTCATGTATCCACTGACGAAGCATAGGACGTAGCAAATCGCGAACAATGCTATCAAGAGTAACATCTCCACCCGCTTTGCTGATGGCAACATTTGAGGCAAGCCTTGTTAATGAATCTAGAGTTGCTTCAGCAGCAGTATCTGTAAATATATCACGGTCTTCATCTGTCATATCGTCTTCCACCTCATCGGTTTCATGATCGACCAAATCCAGATCGAAAGCATCCTCATTAAAATCAGGCATATCATCTTCTTCATCAGAACCTAAATCAATTTCAGGTTCATCGTCAATCTCATCCGTTAAATCAAGAACTTCATCTTCTTCATCAGAATCGGGTATTGAAGGCGGTGTAGAAACACCCCCTTCCTCATCTTCAGAGATAATATCTCTAATAGATGCTAATATTTCCTCAATAGATGGATCGTCTTCTTTTGTGGCCATCAATCGTTCCCGTTAAGTCACATTATTCAGTTTCCCAGTTTCGCCTATTGCTATCCCGTTGTCAAAGCTGGATTTATTCTATTCCGTGTAATCCACATCTAAACCGAGCCAATTTGAACCAACAGTATCCATAACACCCTCGTTATTGGGTAAATTACGAGCTTCAATACCAATATCGTCAGGTAAAAATTCACCCGTTGCTGCTGCAAGGTTTATTTTGGAAATGGCTTGGTTTCTCTCGGCTTGGGCAAAATCAATCTCTGCATTCAACAATTCTTGTTGCGCATTTAGACGGTCAATAAATGTTCTGAGGCCATAACGTGTTTCTTCTGTTGTCCCCTCAAGAGCAATCTTAGCGGCCTCAATTTGTTCATCACGCGCATCAAGTTCAAAGGTTAAAGCTTGGTGTTGCTCCCACAATGAAATGATGTTTGAACGAACAGCCTCTTCAGTTTCAACGATATTGGCCTTGTTCTCTGCTACCGCGTACTTAGCCTGTCTTGCCCGCGAACGCGTGGCTCCACCTTGATATAGAGGGATTGTAGCATTTAATTGTACCGTTTGGTTTGATTGACTATCTAAAAATCCAGGCGGAGGATTATATGATTTTTCAGCTTGAGCTATTAAATTTATCTGGGGAAGCAACTCTCCTAGTACACCGTTTACATCATCTACGGCTGCATTGTGCAAAAAGCGTGTAGAAACGGCTTGAGGATTTTGTTCCATAGCTTTTTCCAGAGCCACATCAATAGATTCTGGGATATTCACTGAAAGTTCAGGTTTTGTCTCAATAGAAGTCACTGAAGCGCGAATAAGTTGCTCAAGGCCAGCTTGGGCTTGTCTCAGAGATGAGCGTGTTGAGGCAATTATAGCCTGCCCCTCTGCCAGTCTTGCTTTGGATTGGGCTATGTCGGTACGCGTTAATTCTCCTGCTTCAAAACGTGCCTCTGTTTCTTCAAGTTGTTTCTGCAATAAATCTCTGTTGCTCGTATTAAGTTCTAAAATACGTCCTTGTAGGTAAATATCCCAATAAGCTTCTGCTACATCAACAAAGACATCCTGATAAGCATTTTTGAGAAGCCAGTATTGCGCGTTGATAATGTTTTTGGATTGTTTTGTTTCTGCCAGCGTTTGTCCACCACGAAAAACAGGCTGACTGGCCTCAATGTTAGCGCTTTCAGAAAAATTACCTCCATCTTGTGAAATGAAAGTATTCCCCTCACTCTTAGTTTCAATATTTGTAAGAGAGCCATTAGCGCTAATCGTAGGTCTGTAGCCCGAAAGAGCTTGCGCCAAATTTTCTGCCGTTCCGTAATAAATTGCACGAGCTTCCGCCAGTGTTGCATTGTTTTTGGCGGCCAACTCCAAAGCCTGCTTAAGTGTCAGTTCATTTTTAACATCTTGTGCAAAAACATTGCCAGCAATGCTGACAACAAAAAGAACGATGAAGTATGTAAAAATAAGGCGCATGAGAAGCTTAAAGGCTAAATTCCTCAACAGGTTCAAAACCTTTCAAATAAGGAACAGAAGCATCAAAAAGAGTTTTTTCAGAAATGTTATCTTCTGTTGCGCGCTCATAAAGAATAGCCTTTCCTTGTGCGTTAGGATTTTTCCTAGCCACGCAAGCGCAACGCCCACCAATACCGAGCTGTTTGAGCAGTTCTTCAGGGCGGGAGGCAACAGCACCATTTATAAATATGATGTCGTAAGGAGCATGTGAGGAGCACCCTTTTGTAATGTCGCCAGCAAAAGACACAATATTTGCAAATTGCTGGAGTTGAAATTGCTCTTCTGAGAAAGCCATCATGTCTTTGTGACTTTCGACCTGCACAACCGTACTGGCAATTTGGGCAAATATGGCTGTTGAATAACCAGTGGCTGAGCCAATATTCAAAACAATATCGGATGATTTTATATTAAGATTTTGTAACAAGCGCGCATGAACTGAAGGTTCCATCATGATACGGCCCTGCCCCAGCTCTATATCTTCGTCCTTATAAGCAACGGCATATTTGTCCTCGGAAACAAAGCTCTCACGCGGCGTGTCTCTAAATGCGCTTAATAGTGCTTCATTGCGGACACCAGATGTTTCTATCTGTGACCACGTCATGTATTCGCGCGCTTTATCAAAATCTTGTGTCATAAGAAAAGCTCCCCAGTCGAGTATTTCGTATATGTATTAACAGCTTCGACAGTCTTTTTACGTTATTCTGACCCATTTGAGAAGGAGTTATTGATTCAAGGGCTTTTAGGTGTTAAATCCTTGAAACCACAATGAGGCGCGATGGCAGAGTGGTCATGCAGGGGACTGCAAATCCCCGTACGCCGGTTCGATTCCGGCTCGTGCCTCCATTTCCTCACATTTACATTAGTAAGCTATTGTATTCACTCAAAAAATTATCTTTTTGTTAATTTTATTCCGTTATGGTAAATATGTGTAAATTTCAGGAGTGATATTATGGTACAAGCACGTGACGATTTTGAGAAGCCAGCTTACGTTGAGCTTATTTTTGGTGACACAATAAGAAAGAAATATGATAACTCACGTCATACAGTAATGCGTTCTGTCGAAATTATAGCAGAGACAGTAAGGTTCGAACTGGATGAAATAAGTGAAGATAACAGATTTAACGGTTCTATTATAAAAGAAGGCATGAGAATGCAACGTTATGAAGAGGCTCTTATACCTGTTTTTACAGCAACCGAGAATCTCTTCAGAGCAACGGAACGCAATAAAGGCTTCTCAAGTGATTTTGAGGTTACACATCAAGCATCAGGTAAAACAGAGGAAGTTGATCTAATTGCTGTAGAATATCTGCTTGTGAACGCCGTAAATCGATGGATACTTGCTGTATCAATTGATGAGCACGAAGAAATGTCTCACCCCACCCTTCCCTTGGCGATTAATGATGAAGCCAGAGAAAATCCAGAATTAGGAATTGTTCGCATTAAAGATATAATGCTTCAAACTGCTGACGGCTGGGAGCCTAAAGAATTTCTATCCAATAGAGATGCTAGTGACATCTTGGCACGGGTAGAAGCATCCACTAGAGAACTTAGTGAACAGTTAGTCGTCACATAAAACATTTATTTTTGAATTTGGTCTAGACAAACCACCCTTAAATCATTAAATAAAACACCCTAAAGGTATGGTTTTCCTCGGTAGCTCAGTGGTAGAGCAGACGACTGTTAATCGTCCGGTCGCTGGTTCGAATCCGGCCCGGGGAGCCACC
>JBBKVR010000094.1:0-3940 GCA_037968575.1 Bdellovibrionales bacterium
AGAGCTTTATAATAATGCCCCTTAACTATTTGCTCGTTGATTTTGACAAAAATGGGCGCAGTTGAAGGCGCCGCCTGCATAACATCTTTCAAAAGTGAGAAGTATTTTGAATGATATTCTCGAGGGTTTCTGGCCAAATACATACACTGAATAAGGAAATAAACCTTTTTGCATGCTGTATCGGCTTCATCTTCCTGAAGAACATCTTTTTCACGCAGAATTGGGGCTTCTCCGGCGATATGAATGCGGGTACGCTGCTTGTCATTGGTAATGACAGCAGTTCCTATCAATATCTTTTCTCCCGGCTTTAAATCAATGACTAGAGCCATAATTCACTATTCCCCATTAAGCGATTCAAGGTGTTTCTTTAAATATTGTAAGCATCGTGGACAGAAGCGTCCAGAGATAAGAGTTTAAAATTGATTCAAAAGATTACGTTGAGATTCCAGAGCAAGCCCCTCGCCACTATCGTTTTGTAGAATTTGCTGTGTTTGGAGAGCCAATAACGCCGCTGACTCATCATTTAATGGTACAGATTTCTGTCCCGCTACATTCTTTGCAGATTCAATCAAAACATCAATTGTTGCAGATGAAAATTCCTGACGTGTTTCAACTTCTTGCAAGTCACCAAAGAGTTGTGCGCGGAATGCTTTCACTTGGTCTAAATACTGTGTGACTGCACTTTGTGCACGATTGGCCGCTTCTGGAGTAGATAATTCGTAACTTTCCAACTCAAGTCCCTCAGAGCTTATTTTAAAGCCTTCAACCTTGAAGCCAACTGGTGGATTTTCACCCAAATAAAACTCTATATTATCACCTGAAAGCAGGTTTTCACCTGTAAATCCTGTATTTTGCGCCAGATTATCGACATCATTTAGAATTGCTGCAAAGCGTTCAGTAAATTCAGCTCTTTTTTCGTCATCTAAACCATTAGCGAAACCATTTTTAGCTTGAACTGCCACACCCCCGGCTTCTTCAAGCTTAGCAAGCACAGTTTCAATCGTATCAACGGCTGTTGCGAGAACACGTTTTACGCTCTCTACATCTTCAAAGAGATTTTGGAACTTGGAAACTTTTTCAAGTAATTCGCCTGATGAAATAACGACTTCATCACGAATAGGTTTGTTTTCTGTTGTATTGGAGGTCTTTTCAGAGTCGCGCGCTTTTTTTGCATTGGAAAGATCTACTGCTTTCCCTGCATTCTGCGTTTTCTGCTGTAATAACGACGATGTCAGTTTTGTTATATCTGACGCCACAACGACCCTCCATTCCTTGGTAGGTTCTTTTTTTTATTCATACGCGTTTTTTACGCATACATACATTATATATAATATCAGAGAAAAAGTAAAAAAAGGATTAAGATTTATACGACTGCGTGGTATCGAGCCATGCCTGTATCAGAATCAATATACTCACCTTGAGGAATATCGAGCTCAGCAATGTTATCAATTTCACTATCATTTGCAGATGAATTACCCTCTTTAGCGGCTAAATGTCTTGGGTTTTCAAAGGCCTCATCGAAGGCCCCGCCTTCGTTAAATGAGAATTGAAGATCAGCAGTATCAAAATCTAATCCCGCCTTGTGCAAAGCTTGCTCTAACAACGCTGAATCACGTTGTAGCATGTGGAACGCTGCTTCTTTTTCAACTGTGATATTCACTTTAATCTTGTTCTTTGCATCCATTTCAATGTCAGCAATCACGCGCCCTAATTCAGGTGGATTCAAAGACACTGCTATGCGTTGCGAGCCATCTTTAGCTGCATTTTTCTCCAAAGCTGCAGCAACGATTTGTCCCGCTGGTGTAGCTTGCGCTGTAACACCCATTTGATGAACTGCTGCAATACCATTTGGTGCAGTGTTACCCGCATTGACGATTTGCAAGCTAATATCATCTAAAACAGCCATAAAGTCATTATCAGCAGAAGACATGAACTGCATGCCAAAGAAACCATCCATTGAGCCATCTTCTAGAGAAACCGATACACCTTGAGAACCGAGCGCTTGATTTTCAACATTCTGAGGCATAACAACTTGTTGGATTGAGCCATTTACTGAAGACTTTGATACATTTGAGGAGACAAGACTCTCTGTATCAACGGCAATATCGCCTACAGGAGAACCAAATCTCTTTAGCCCTGTTACATCTTCAAACCATTTTGATGAAAGCGCACTATTGGCTGAAAGTGCAATTTCAGGTGCTGGTATATCTTGAGGAAGCTGCATGCGCACAGTTTGTGCAACCTCAGAAGCGGTTTGTTGTGGCTGTTGCTGCCCACCTTGAATAAATTTGGATGCCAAAGCACTTAAAGCCTTGTGTAATGTCATAACCTCTTCATCAGTCATTACCACATCTGATGATGTTCCAAGATTTGCCAACTTCTCAAGGAAATCAGTGCCCTTTTCATTGATAGATGTCATGACACGCATATCAGGAAGAGCATCTTCACTCAGGAACTCATCACCGAGCATATATGCAGGGATACTTGCTTGTGATGTTGCAGGAAGTTCTGTATCTACAACTAGAATATCGGGACCAGCATTAAGAACACCAATCCCGCCCTCGGGTATTTGATCAACTAATTCACCATTTTCAATAGAAGCAAAAAGCGGTTGAAAAGGCCTCCCTGACGGCAGCTTATCTATAATAGATTGAAGCTGCGTTGCAGACTCTGCATCAAGAGTTCCTGCCTCAGCAATCTGAGCATACATACCTTCAATATCTTCCGATGTGAATTCAATATCATTTTGGGCGGCTAATTTATTTATCAAAGCATTAAAGGCGTTCTTAACAGCCTTTTCTTCTATTTCACGCTCAGGTTTAACCTTAGCCTCGATATCTGGCTTTTCTCTTCTCTCTATTACGTCTTTTGGAACGCGACCCTTAGAGTCTGACTCTGAAGGGGCTATAATAGAAGTAAGTGAAATTGGAATATTCATCAGTGTTTTACGTCTCTCTTAGTCTCTAATCAGACTAATTAAATTGTATCTAAAAGACCTGAAGAAAGTGTCTTTTTATCTATGGTGATGTGGCTACCCGTATTGTTGTAAGATGGGTCCTTATCGGCTAGTGCCTGACGTGCGGAATTTAAAATTCTCTCATTTAAACGTCTTGTACTTTCCAATCGCCTTTTCAGCATAGTGGCATTTTCTTTGGTCAAACTCATGAAGCTTTCCTGAGCATCGCGTATCTTTTTACGGATTGCTGGATCGGCCTCTTTTATCTTCTCACGTACGGCGAGCAGTTTTTGGGCTTCCATTTCAAAGTTTTTTACCAAGCTTGCTTTATCTCCTTGATATTGCATAAATTTATCCATTTGGTAATTTTCAAGACTATGCGTCTCTTTTTCAATAATAGCTGAAAGATCATTTGTAAGATGGTCAATATAACCCAGTGACTTTTCAATTTGCATGAGTTGTCTGGTTTTCTTTTCTGCTTGTGGTGACATATCTATTTTTCTCCTGCCGTTTTCCCCTGCGATTCCTGCAAGTATATGAGTTGTTGTTTAATGTGATCGGCCAAACCTACTCCACCAGCCTGTGCCATACCTTTACCGTATTCATCAATCATCATGCCGCGGAAAATCTCTTCACCTTTTCCTCCACCAAACATTGGATCAACCTCAAGACTTTCAAACATCGGGCGCATCATTTCACTGATGAACACAGCTTCGAATTCACGAGCAACCTTGCCCATCTCATCCTCCGTCTGTCCACCGCGCGCCATTTTGTCGCGCAGTGAAGTCATCTTCTGTGATGTTTCGGCTTGCGAGGCTTGTGCCCCAATCATCACCGAATTTGCTGGTAAGATGTTTGTCATTACAGCAACTCGATTTCTGCCTGAAGAGCCCCAGCTGCTTTAATCGCTTGTAGAATAGTGATGATGTCTTTTGGACCAACACCCAGTCTGTTCAAGCCAGTCACAAGGTCTTGCAAAGTGAC
>JBBKVR010000095.1:0-12472 GCA_037968575.1 Bdellovibrionales bacterium
GCTTTTTTGAACCCTCTTTTCGCGCAAACACCCCAAATTGAATTGCCTGGTACACCAAATATTCCAGGCGTACCTTCTTTACCTGGAGTAGGTCACAGCGAGGAATTTGAAGAAGTTGGTGTCAACGCTACTATAAATTGCGCTCCCGGTTGTCGAAAACCTGCAAATGAAAAGACCGTCAAAGAAGTTAATAAACACTTTCAAAAAAAACGCATTGAGCTGGAAAGATATCTTGTTAGTGATATTTATCGCGAAAGAATTTTACCCGCACTTCAACATTTTGCAGAACAATGGACAGTAGGCGAGCAAGCGGCATTGCAAATGAGCTCTAACCTAACAGATGCAGAAATAACAGCAGATACGGTCAACACTATGCGCCAAGAAATTGCAAGTGTTACAGCAGAAGTTCAGGTGGATGAAGGATTCTGTGCCCAAACAACGGCACGTGCACCTCTTGTTGCCGCGAGCGTCTCGTCACAAGATGCCGCCAGAGCTATTTCAGAACAATCACAAATATCCGACTCGGCGGGTAATATCGGCGAGGGCGGCATTATCGATTACCGTCAAAGGTTAATACAAACCTATTTAGGTGAAACCTGTAATCGCGGGGATTTTAACGGTGCTTTAGCAGAACTGTGCAACGGACAAAACCCCGACGCAGATATTAATTTTGATGCATTGATACAAAGTGTAGGAAATCCATTAACTGAAAATGGAAGCCCCATATTATCTGCTTATGTCGGTAATGTTACTGGGAGCACTCCCATTGAACAGCCGCCAGAAAATAGGGCTGGGGGCGAAGAATACACACAGATTAGAATTGACCAAGAACGCCTTGCAGCGCTGGAAGCCAACGCGCGAAGCTCTGTTTCAAATGTTTTGGCAAACTATCTACCTGGGCAAAACCAAATCAATTCATTTGTACAAGCCAGCTTTGACCAAACTGGTATTAATAGCCAAGATGGTCACCCCAGCTTCATGAATTTATTGCGTACAAATGTAAACAGAATGCGCTCTCCAGATACATTGGCTGGAGAAACGATGGTTCATGAGCGTGCTCTTCTTGCTCAACACACAGCAAATTCTGGATTACAGCTTTCAATTTACGATCAGTATCACCAAAGTCTCATTCGAGAAGTCCGCAATATGAGTGCCGCTGTTGGTCAAATGGTTTACGAAAATGCCGAGCTTACTCGTGAAAACCTCATAAATGCTACTAGCGGGGAGGAAAGACTATGATAACTCCCACACGCCTAACGATACTATCTCTGCTAATTCTTGGTATCTTAATTATACCAAAGATTTCTTACGCACAAACACCAGGTTGTGCAGGACCTGCTTACTGCGCGATTCATCTAAAAACACGCAATAGCATCAAAAATTACAGCGATGACGCATTTGAAGAGTACGAAAATGATTTTGTTCAAGGTGAGTTGGCGCGTGACTATTTTACAGGCGCTCTTCAGTACCTTACAGAGCAAATTACAGTAGGTGACGCCGAGGTAACAGAAGGCCAAGCAAGCTTGAGCGACGCTACGGGTATGGCAAATCGCGTAAATGCGCAAAGAACAGCAAATGTTCGCCAAGCTTCCGCATTACAAACAACTGATGAGATGTGCGAGCGAAGCACCTTAACAACCAGTTTAACCGCAAGCGCCCAACAAGTTATTGATGCACAAGCACGAAGCTCCAGCGAAGGTAGCGATGAAGATTTAGGAAAACGCGGAACTCTTGGCGCAGAAGGGCCAGGTGAGAGAGTGCTCTCACAAATTGACAGATATGTAAGGATATATGCTAATCCAAGCGATTTTGGTGGAGCAATAGCAGAGGCTTATGGGGTAACCCCAGCTAACCCAGAAAGAATCGACAAAGATATTATACCATTTTTTGTTGACACATATACTCTTAATTGCAATTTAATTGACATCCAACCTTCGGAAGTTTGTGAAGACGTTAGGGCTCTACGACTCAATCTATTTGGGCACAATATCCCAAGAATTCCTCTAGCTAGCGCTACTAGCTCTGAGGCTCAAAATGTGCGCATTGACTATAGCCGCGTGGCTCAATTTCAAGGTTTAGCGCGTCGAAGTTTTGATTCTATTGTAGCACTTAGGCAAGAAGGAAATGGTGAGGTTGCACCTTACATGCGTGCGTTACTTGAGCAGCGCGGAATTGCCCAACCCTTAATTGTTGAAAGTATTATGGGCGAGAACGACAAACCAAGCCTTATGGCACAAACAAAAGTCTTAACGCAATATTTAGCGTCAGGGCCTGACCAAGCAGACAGCACTATGGCGCATTCTGCTGACCTTTCCAGACGAGAAGTCACAAACGAAGCTTTATCACTTATGGTGAAGTTTAAAATTTATGAGTCACTAAAACGCCAAGCCGCACATTTTGTTGCCATACATGAATTAAAAACAGATCCGCTAAATGACGCGGTTCAAAGGTCTTTTTAAAGGAGATAATGATGAAAAAGATTATACCATTTTTGATAGCTTTTATAGCAGTCGTGATTTTTACGGGTAATGCTTTTGCACAAGGTACAGCAATAAACACACCAATCTCAACTGAGGTACAAATTCCACCCAATATTGGTGATGCTATCAGCTTTAACCCTGCAAGTCCGGGCATGTTGCAAGTCAATCCAGGACAACTTGCAGGAATTATGGGTGTTTCCCCAAGTCAAATAGCTCAACAACTGGGGTTAGATTTTGAACAGTTAGGTAGTATCGTAAATATGGATGCCAGCCAGTTAATCAGCGGGCTAGGTTTAGATCCTTCTGGTCTTGCGGATGCCCTTGGTGTTGATGTTGCCTCACTTGTTCCAGGATTGGGTGACGATCTCTGTCCTCCTGTATCTATTGGCTTAGTCTGTTCACTTTTAGCAACCTGTGATCAAGTTCACCTCCTACACTGTGAGACTCAAAGAAAAATTAAAGAATTTATCACTGCTGATTTTGAACGCCACAAAAACTGGATGAGAGATGATTTTTGGAACGAGCATATGCTACCAGCTCTCATGGAAATGACGTCCCAAATGAGCACAATGCAAATGGAATCTGTTGAACAAGAATCGACCCTAACAGACGCTCAAATCGCTGGAGAGACAGTTAATGCAGGTCGGCAAGCGCTAGCTGAAGCCCAACGACGCTTTCAAGTTGATGAGGAATCTGGTCTATGTACAACCATCTCTACAACCGCAGGTATGAATGCCGCACAAGAAAATGCGCGAGTCGCAACTACTCAGGCGGCCGCAAGTATTACAGCATCTGGCGCCAATAGAACAGGAACCGCAAACACACCAATAGAATATACAAATCAGCAAATAGCAGATATTTGCGAAGCCTACGATCCAAATGACTCCGCACTGACTGCTATGTGTGCCGATTATGAAAGGAATGGAGACGCGGTTACATTTTCACAGCTGTTAAATCAACTGAGTATCCCTGTAAATTTTGGTGGTGAAGCAACAGATGCACAGCGCACTCTTGTAAGTGGTACAAATGCCATTTTCAATCAACGCCCCTTACCGACAGTTAATTCAGATACAGTTAAAAGTGTTATGCCCGCACTAATGGAAGCGCGCGGTCATATGGCACAAACTAATTTAGCATCACGCTGTTACTTGAATACTTTTGCGGATACTTTTGTCGAAGACGGTCAAGAAATGGCACCAGAAATGGTCGCTCATCTTGAAAGCCTAGGTCTTACACCTGGACAAATAGAAGACCGTGGAGCAAGTATGCGTTCCCAAATGCAAAATGCTGTTATGCGAACCAACAATCCCGACTTTAATGTCGGACTTATCGGAACGCGTGAAAACACACAACGCGAGGGACTTGCTGTTCAATCACTTCAAACCAGCTCACTGTTCAGTCTACTTGAGCAACAGCATTGCTCTGAACTCATGAGTGCATTGATGCTCACCAACACATTAGGTGAGTTCCGCGGTGAGGTCACAGGACGTATTCAAACCATACAAGCACAGTACGATCTTAACCAAGGACAAACCAAATACGCCGATAAAGGAGTGCAACAGTAAAAATATGCGCGTTCTCTTCTTTACCATTTTAGTCTTTGTAATAAGTGGTTTTTCTGCCCCAGCGTCCGCACAAAATCCCCTGCAAAATATTCAGGGCATTATAGGTGGCGCTGCAAATGACTTTGGGAATTGGATAGCACCCCTAATGCGCTCTGCCGAACAATTGACAACATCACAACAAGAAGAGGAAAATTCAACACTTGTTGATGCAGAACTCGTAGAAGATACGGTTACTTCTGGTCAAGAGTCTTTGGTTAAACTCCATATTAATGAACTGCAAACTGACGAAGTTGCTTGTGAAGTGACAAGTTTAACTGTTGCCAACGCACCTGCCCAAATGCAGCAAGTTCAAGATGACATTCAACGGTTAACCGCTGAAATTTCAGATGAAGCATTGGGACACACAGGGTCAACAGGAGGGTTATTACCTGGCGAGCAAACGCGTGTGACTGCCGCACGAATTGCAAGAAGATGTTCTCCAGATGAGAATAACGGAAATCTGAAGGAGATTTGCGAGGCAGAGGAAAGCGAAGACACAAACTGCCATATACGCTCAGAAACTCTTCTCAGAGGTAGCGTAAGCCCTCAATGCGTATCTGAATATACACAACTGCTTACGCAGAATATGCCTCAAATTCCACCTGCGTTAGCTAACAACGAAGAAATACAACGCGCCATAGCCACAAATGTAAATGCTC
Source organism: Bdellovibrionales bacterium (assembly GCA_037968575.1). Taxonomy (GTDB): domain Bacteria; phylum Pseudomonadota; class Alphaproteobacteria; order Micavibrionales; family Micavibrionaceae; genus UBA2137. The sequence goes on from JBBKVR010000095.1 coordinate 4,744, forward strand.
TTAGTACACATAAGTCATTGATATCAAATGGTCTTGCGCGCATAGTGGCTCCTGGTCTTCCAGGTCCAGAAGGCAACAATGATCAAATCCGCGCGCTTCTTGAAAGCGTTGGCGCAAGCGAAGAATTGATTGCAGAATATCTACCCGAAGAAGGCGGGATTAGCGAAGATGCACAATTTGAAGTGCTTACGAATTTTTATCTTGCTAACCCTGACTTTTTCACAGATTTACAAATGAACGAAGCTAATATCATTCGTATTCGTACAATGCTGGAGGCCCTCAGTGTCCGATTAGACCAAAAAATTGTGGACATGGAAAACTTGCGCGTTCAGCATATGTCGGCGATTGCTGGAATTGATATCAATGAAAATAGGCGCGGAACAGAAGCTGACATTATCAGCGCCACCGTCGAACAATAATCTAAAATTAACCGTAATCCTTAAGACGTCTTAAGCGGAAGGTCATCAAAGCTGGGCGTTTTTGCCCACTGATGTAGGAGCGCAGCCTGCGTATAGAGGCATCGAAAGTAAGACCATATTTCTCAAGAAAATAGAAAAGTATTGTTGATATAATCGCGAGCACCAGCGTAATCAAGCGCGCATAAACCAGCAACAATAAAAACGGAAAAGCCGCTCGTGCATCAAACCCAAAGAAACGCACAGGACGCATAGAGTTACGCCAATGCCAATTGGTCTGCTCCTGCAAGGACTCAATTTGTTTATTAGCCATTAGCTACCTCCCCCTGTAAGGAGTAAATAATGACGTTTATGAATTTGCCCTGAATCAAAAGCAATGGATGCAGATTTCTTCATGGTCTGACCATAAGTCTCAATCATACGCTCAACTTCATTTGTCCAGTCATCAAAACTCATATCCAATAGTTTTTCACGCACTTCATCAGGGAAAACCATCCACTCACGAATACCAATACGTCCGCCATCAATTTTAGGAACGAGGGCTTGTGTCACAATCATACGAAGTGTTTCCATTAGTGCATAAGCACGCTCACCGCGTTCTTCTTTTTCAAAGGTTGAGATCATGCGCCGTACAGTCGAGGCAACACCTGTCGTGTGTGTTGTTGTATAAACCGCATGTCCTGTTTGTGCAGCCTCAATGGAAGCAGCGATTGTTTCTCTATCGCGCGATTCGCCAACCATAATGATATTAGGTTTACGGCGCAGAGCATTTCTAACGCCCGCTGCAAAATCTGGTAAATGGCGAGGAATTTCAGTTTGTGCAACTAATGACCTTGGGCTTTTGATTGTATCGTAGGTAAATTCAATCGGCGCCTCATAAGTCAGCATCTTTCCACAGCCGCCTGTCTGCTCTAACAACATTCTGTTCCCAGCAGCAAGTAATGTTGTTTTACCCGAACCCGTTGGGCCAGTAATTACAACCATACCTTGGCGCGGCGCCCAATTATCAATAATGTCTTGCTCGATATTCAAATCTGTCATTCGCGGTGGTTCAGTGGGTAAAGCCCGCATCGTAATTTGTGCAGCGTCACGTCCCTTGGCTTGAACAGCTGTAATGTTTACACGAAAACGAATTCGGCTATAGCGGTCAGGTTTAATTTCATAGGATACATCCAAATCACGACCAGACGCCAAACGTGCCATCGCGTCCGTACCATAAATTTTATTGAGAAAGGCCATCAAGTCAGAACCATCCAACGCACGGTGTGTGGCCGGGTAAAGCGTTCCTGAAATATCATTGTAGACTGGGCGCTCAGTCTGAATAGAGATATCGGACGTGCCTTGTTTCACACACCAAGTGAGAAATGGATCAACGTCGTCTTCGCGAAAGCGAGCTGGCTCATTATCATAGATGCGCCCTGCTTCTGTTTCGCCTTTGATAAGGCTTATCGGCTTGCGGGCTGCCATTCATCACCTCCAGGAATAAGAGCGGGCTTACCAGTAATCTCAACAGCGCGATCACCTACGCGCATTTCATCACCTCCACCTGTAATCCCTCTATCAGTCAAGTTCGCATAAGGTGGGGTAATCATATTGTAAGCTAATAATTTGCGGTAACGCACCATGCCTTCAAAGTCAGCGCTCAATCTGTTTAAGTCTTCTTGGAAAATAGCATCAGCTTGTTCAAAACCTTCTTTCCAACCTTCTTCAAGCAATTCGTCCCACAAAGCGACCTCATCACGATCAACTGGTAAAAGAATAGCGGGCGCATCTAAAACCTCGCCCCAATCACGTTCAAGATACTGGCGCCATGAACGAGCTGTCGAGGTAAAACGTGCATTACGGTTAATATTAAAAATTGCGTCCGACACAGCAGCACTTTGTCCATCACTTTCAATCACAAGCGCGTCTAAACCTTCAGACACAACAGGTGGTTCAATCAGCAAACCTGATGGAGCTTCAATTAGAAGCTGACGAAAATCATAAATTTTGTCGAGTTGTGCTGCGCGCATACTCAAATCTTGACGAATTTGGTAGGTTCTGAACGCCAAACCACCACGCGCGCCATATGAAAGTGCTGCCTCTTTCAAGGCATCACGGCGGATATCCAACGGCAAATCATCTTTGAAAAGCTTAGAATCTGCTGAGCTTCTTGATTGCTTCAACTCTTCTAAGGTTGGTGGGCGATCCCCGTTTTCTTGTGCTCGAACAGCAGAATTCACAAGAAAAATCCCTGCAATCGCAACAAGTAAAAAAGCAATTAAATCAAAGCGTTTCATTAGTTTCATTTCTTTAATCATGGTCACACTTGATTAGTTTATCACCCTCTTAGGGAAACGCGCAATTTTAGAACGGATTAGAGGGCTCAATTTGGGAGTGATATTGTAATTCAACTGTACGTGAGTTGGCATCAACAACAATATCTGCTGCTGTACCAAGTTGTAATCCAATAGCGCGCAAAACATCTATAATCGGCTTATTCTCAATGTCTAGATTAACAATTTTATCTGTTGCGGGACCTTCACCCAGCACAGAAAAACCATAACTTGCGCGGTTAGCAACAGTTTTGGTCACAGACTCAACGGGTCCGACCCAGTTAATTGTAATGGCACGGCGCAACTCAACGGGAACATTATCAAATGGTGCAGTCGACGCATTCGGTGTGCGTGTTTGTTCTATTGTTGCCAATGTCTGCAAAGCAGTTGACGCCTTATCGGCAGCTTGTGCCAATTGGGCAGAAACCTTATCAGGATCAGCAACCACTTGTGGTTGGTCATATTTTGCAGGCACGCCTGGTTGGCACGCAGCAATCACACAAACCAAAGCAAGTGTAGTAGTTGTCTTAAAAATCCGCATATATGATTTTCTATTTATCATCTTGGTTAAGTCGAGAGATACCCATTTATTATTCAACATATAAAATACCTATATTACCTTGAGCCTGACAAGCAATCTTTTCTCGATTTTCCAAATGATATCAAATCGTTTCAAGAAATCAGCGTGCAGAGGCAATAAGCCCTTTCCGTTTCATCGCGCTTACAACGCGCTTCTTATAAGCATATCCAATCGATGGTGTTTTTGAATGATAGTGTGCAATCGCCGTTGATAATGAATTTGTATTATTTAAATGCGAACGCAAAATCCATGCTGAAACACCCATATTTGTACAAGCATCATCGCGTATCCATTTGTGTGCTGTTTGTTGGGAGACTCCCCAATAATTTGCGAGTTGTGGGACCCAAATCGTATTGATTTGCATGGGACCTAAATCATACGTTCCATTCACATTGGGACCGACGGCCTGTCCAACCTTGCCGCCTTCAACCTGATGGATACCAATAAGTACAGCAGGTGGAACGCTGTAAGTTTGAGCAGCAAGAATGAGGCACGCAGCAAGAATCTTTGTCATGAACTAGCTTCCCGTCTCGACTTTTTTAGACTCATCAGAACTATCATCGTCCTTCTTTGTAAAAAATGCCATTGGGTTGACTGGGCCTTTTGGTTTTTCTTTAGGTAATGGCGCGTCATGTGTTTCCGCCATCAAAGTGTCTCCCGGTGCAAGACTTGTGGGTGCGGGTTGACCTATTGACGCAGGCGTAGGTTCTTGTTCATCGTCCTCTTCTTCAACTGGTTCAACCTGACTTACCTCTGTTTCTGTTTGTGCCACTTCCTCATTACCACTTAAAACAGATGAAATGGCATCAATCATTTCCACGCGCTCATCAAAGGCTTTCCAAACAGGATCAATTGAAAGATTAGCCCCAGCACGATTTTGATCTTGAGAATTTAGAATTCTTGCCATTTCAGAGAAATGACATTGGCTATAAATCACAACCAAAGAACGCAACAAGCCAAGTTGTATGTGTTTTGCTTCTGGCTCATTGGATGTCTTGAAAAGACTATCTTGTAATTTTTCTGATTCTTCAATTAAACGTGAACAAATATTACGAATGAGCTTTGCTGGTTTCTCGCCAAAAGGAAACGCAATGACTGAATTCACAACAGGAACAAGAACTGAGAGCGTTTGAATTTTAATCTGATTCTCATCAATAAAATATTGTCCCTCTTCCATCTGACCAATGCGTTGAGCACTCTCTTTAATTGAAATAAAATTATCGATATACGAACTCAATGCACCAAAACTATCAGCTAACTGTGCAGTATCTTTTTCTTCAGGGATTTTTCCACCCATTTGATAAAGGCTGGCAATTAACGGGGATATGATTGTTGTGAGAGACAAACGCAAATCATCTTTTTCACTGTCGCTTTGCACAATATCTGCCTTTTCGGCCAACACCACGCTTTCACGCGTAACGATAGTGAGAAGTTGTGCAAGCTTTCTAGCATCTTCATTTTCATCACCAGCCTTCGTGCCAGCGCGCGTTTTTACCTCGTTCACGGCTGCGATGAGTGGCGTGCCAAGCTTTTCGAAAATGCGTAAAAATGTCTGGTGTTTACTGTCCATATCTTATCTTAACCGTTTTTGGCTATATCTTTCAAAAATGCGTCCATATTTTTGGGAACACCGCGGACAATTTTAAGGTTTCCATCCTTGGATCGGTAAACCAAGAACGGTGTGACATCGAGATTCCATTTCTGCAAAAACGCCATGTTTTTACTGACTGCTGCAAGCGTTGCTTCTTTATCAACGGGCAAGGCATTCTCGTCACCATCTATATGAGCAAACAGCGTTTCTTCCTTGTTTGGAAGGCTAAGTAATGTTCCTGCACGGTACAAGGCATCCCCACTCATGATACCAACAGGCACAAGGCGTGTACGAATTTCACCTTTATTGTAAGAATCTTTTTCTCTCAATGTTTGAATCAATCGATGACAATGCGTGCAATCTGGATCGACCACGGCGTAAACTAATGGTGCATCTGCATTGCCAACTTCAAACCAGTTTGCACTCTCAATCTCTGCATAAAGTTTTTCTGCTGGTGAGTCGGATGAAGTTGTACTTTTTAGCGTTTTTGCGAAATTCTCAGCCGTTGGCTGTTTTGGTACTTCAATAGTATTAACGGCGCCTTCTTGATTATCCAGTGCCTCTTTCACACCCGGAATAGCAACCGCAGCAAATTTCTTGAAAGATTCAGGATTTTGTTGTGCATACGCGCTTAGTTGGTCGCCCGTAATCAATTTACCATTACGGTCGAGCAAGACACCAACGATATTAGCCTCTTGGTTGGGCGTCACATATACATATTGGACCTGCCCATTTCTGGCCGTTAGCCATGTATCCAATCCCAAAGCCTTACCGATATACCTCACTTGTACACCTTGGTCAGCCAGTGACTTCACATATGGTGGATATGTTGGCGTTTTTGTTTCTTGCGCATTTACCGTTCCCACACAAAAAGTTGTCAGAATAATTACCAAAAGTGCAGTGAAGCGAAACATATTTTTCTCGTATTTCATAAAAGCGGTTCGAATAAGGATGTTTGTATAAGACGTTATCATGTTTATTTTAAGCAAAGTGACACAAATATGAAAGGAACATTCGCCTTTCCCGTGTAAAAAACTTATGATTAGGCTAAATTAGCAGGTATTCACGACCAAAAAGGAGTGTAGTCCCATGGAAATTCTTATCATTTTGGCAATTATTGCCGCACCAATTCTACTTGGTATTGTTCTTTACAACCGTTTTGTGGCTCTAAAACAGACACGAAATAATGCATTTGCCGATATTGATGTGCAATTGCAACAACGCTACGACCTTGTTCCCAATTTGGTTGAAACGGTCAAAGGTTACGCAAAGCACGAAGCTGATACACTTCAAAACGTGACAAATGCGCGGGCACGTGTAGGAAAAGCCCAAGGACAAGGAGAACGCTTAGCCGCAGAAGGGGCATTAAGTGGTGCACTTCTTAACCTATTTGCCGTCGCTGAAAATTATCCTGATTTGAAAGCTGACCAAAACTTCCGTGACCTTCAGGCCGAACTCTCGGACATTGAAAACAAAATCGCCGCAGCACGCAGATTCTTTAACAATGCGACATCCGAACTCAACACGGCCGTCACTCAATTTCCAGGCAATATTGTGGCAAAAATGTTTAAATTTTCCGAAGAACCATTCTTTGAGATTGGTGATGAAGAACGTGAAGCCATGACCAAACCTCCAGAGGTTAAGTTCGGGAGCTAGACACTTCAATGCGCGCTGAAATGCATAAGGATAATAATCTCGTTAAATATGTTGGTGTTGAGGATACTGCACGCCTCATTAAGACTATCGGTATTGAAAATGTCCTGACCGAGCTTGCCTCTTATATTGAGGAAGACTTCAAACGCTGGGAAGACTTCGAAAAATCTCCGCGCTATGCGGCTCATGCCAAAGAGGGCGTCATTGAATTGATGCCCACCCATGACGGCGAAAGGTTCGGTTTCAAATATGTGAATGGGCACCCGCCTAATTTCAAAAAAGGTTTAATGACCGTTGCAGCGTTTGGTGTGTTATCGGATGTCAAAACAGGTTACCCAAAATTGCTGGCAGAAATGACACTAGGAACTGCTCTTAGAACAGGCGCAATTTCGGCTCTTGTGGCTAAACATCTCGCACCCAAGAACTCAAAAAACATGGCAATTATTGGCCTTGGCTCGCAAGCTGAATTCCAGGCGCATGCTTTTAAAGCACTGCTAGGTATTACCGACTTGAGGGTTTTTGATATTGACTCCAAAGCCACAGAAAAATTCCGAAAAAACCTTGAAGGTAAAGGTTTTGAAATCACTGTTTGTAAAAATGCCGAGGGTGCGGTTGCGGGCGTTGATATCATCACAACGGTCACGGCAGACAAAAAACAGGCGACCATTCTTTCTGACAATATGATTGGTAGTGGTATTCATATCAACGGTATTGGTGGCGATTGCCCCGGTAAAACAGAATTGCAAAAATCGATTGTGGCGCGCTCAAAAGTCTTTGTTGAATTTGAAGAACAAACTCGCATAGAGGGTGAAATTCAACAAATGGACAAAGACTTTCCTGTCACTGAAATCTGGAGAGTTCTATCTGGTGAAGCTGAAGGCCGAAAATCAAAAGATGAGATTACACTCTTTGATTCTGTTGGGTTTGCACTAGAGGATTTTTCCTATCTGCGTTACATAAACGATAAAATTCAGGACACGGAATTTTATAAAGAAATTGACCTCATCGCCTCCCCTGAAGACCCACGTAACTTATTTGGACTGTTAGGATAAACAATGGTTCCGCAAACTGTTGAGCACGAATTGTTTGCCACTGATTTTGGAACCAATATTTCTTTCAATATTCGCCGATACTCCTCACCATTATCAATCAATTACCAGATATTATTATGGCT
>JBBKVR010000096.1:0-3952 GCA_037968575.1 Bdellovibrionales bacterium
TACATGGTTGGAAAAGTCTGCATCAATTACTTTTTGAGCATGGGTGCTACCAAGGTCCTGCATGGCAAATAAAACAGCTTTCGTATCGGCAATAACGTTTTTAAAATTACTGCGATACATACCCAAGGATTTGACAGCTAAATCATGATATTCAGGCAAATCATAAAGCGTGTGTCCTGCGCGCGTCATTCCATGTGAAGAGGCTTTCTCATTCCCGTATACACTCTTATCAATAAGACAAACATTCTTACCTGCTTTGCTAAGATGCACAGCAATCATTGAACCGTAAACACCCGCCCCTATGACAGCGACATCATATATTTCATTCATCTGCCCAATCCTCCCATAACACGAAGTTTATGGATATTAACGTTTTCAGGAGAGGATATAACACCCTCTACTTCATACCCAACCTCACGCGCCATATCATGTATCGTATCCGCACTGTATTTTCGGGATTGGCCAACTTGAATGAACTCGCCGTCCATAAAAGCAATCTGTTCCCCATGAAAGTTTATAATCTGGTCGCGCTCACTGAGCACTCCCATTCGCATGACCTGTTCATGGTTGTCAAAAAACGCTTTATAAGAAAAGCTGTTTAAATCCAAATCGGGTGCACAATCCCGCCTCAGTTGGATAAGAGAATTCATAACAAACATGGCTGTATATTTTGATCTGTCATCATAACAATATTCAAGCGTTTCAGAGTTATGATTACCGTCTTGGCCTAAATAAAGAACACCGCGCTCTTTCATAAAAGAAGTTCTTAAATGTCGAAGTAACGTTAACCCGTCTTCCGGATTAAAGTTACTTATGGTTGTGCCCAGAAAAAGGCCAACATTAGCGCGCTCAAATCCGTGCGAGGCCACAAAGAAATCATCACATAATGTTACTGGCGCTTCTCTTAAGTTTGAAAACGAAGAAATTTTATTTGAAGTCATTCTTAAAAAATCAGATGAAACATCAATAGCTTGATATTTAAGCCCTGAAGACTCGCCATTTCCTTCAAAAATTAACTTACTTTTTTGTCCGTCTCCTGGTCCAAATTCAGTAATTATTGAATCGTCAGGTAAATCTACAAAGCTATTTTCCGACAAGAGGTTTTCTTCGGCAGAGCCCACATAATAGTCAGGGTGACTTTCAATGGATGAGAATATTTCTGCACCCGAGGGTAATTCCTTACCATCAATATCTTGATATCCCACACATTCTGTCACAAATTGTCTTTCGATTGAGTTTAGCGATCGCCTCTCAATTTCATAAACGTAAGGCGTGGGTATAGATTTTTGCCCATTAGGCATGGAGAGAGTTTTGAGAACACTTATATCAGAAGCGCTTTCATTAGTTTCGATAGCCGTTTCCAGCTTTGGTAAAGTTTGTGTAGTCATGATGTATTCTTTCGCAGAGATTTTTGCGCACAAAAAGCACGCGTCAATAAACAATAAAAATTAGGGAAAAACGTTTATTTGGCCGCGAAAGGCCACCATGTAAAGACGTTCAAAACGACAGAGTTTTGAAGAACGGAAAGATTGTGATTTTCGTTTCCTTTACACATTTTTGCATAATGCACGAAAATTTAATTTAGGCAAAGATTTTTTTAAACTGAAGCGACATGATAAACCCCGTCCGATGCAAGACCGAATAGGAATCTCATTATGATATGTTTCCGTATCGAGGTTCGGGTTGGTCGCTAGAGGTATCATAGTAATATGACATCAAGATGAATGGTCATCACCGTTTCGGCGGTACAGAACCCGGCTTACAGACCGTCTGGTATTTTTTCCTTAATTTCAGACAGCTCCATTTCTACAATTTGCCTTCCATCCTTTGTATTAACTTTGGTGTGAGAAGTTGGTTTAAATCCCAAAGCCTCATAAAAACTCACCGTTTCGTCTATAGATGCCCACAATTTCAAAGTTTTCTTTTTCTGAATATTGCTTGTCCAGTTCACAACTTTTTGTATGAGTTTCCTACCAACACCTTTATTCCTATGGTTTGGATTAACCCATAAGCCACCTAACTTACATGTTTCATCTTGAAATATTGCGTATACAAAGCCCATTTTTTCAGTATTAGTTTTCGCAATAAACATTCTTGAACCATTAGGTCTACACAGCTCATTCGTCAAATTTTTCCAATAGTTGTCAGGAAAAGAATTCGCTTCCTCATATTTTTCCCAAAATGAATCTGGAGATTGACTGAGGGCTTGTAGGCGTAAGTCCTTTAAAAGCATCCATTCAGATTTATCTAAGGAACGAATTCGCATCTAAACCGCGAAAGATGTTCCGCATCCGCATGAAGAGACTGCATTTGGATTTATGATTTTAAATTCTTCGCCCATCATGTCTGTCACAAAATCAACTTTGGAGCCTTTAAGAATATCAAGTGACATTGGGTCAATGACTACAGTGTTGGAAAACACCAAATCATCCTTTGCAACGACCTGATCCCAATCCAGCTTATATTGATAACCTGAGCACCCGCCTCCCTCGACAATTATGCGTAAACGCATTGCGGCCTCGCCTTTTTCTGCGCGCACTGCTTCAATGCGCTCAATTGCTTTACCAGTAATATTCAAATCAGGATTAGTCATGGATTTATGATATAGAAATCTATATGGTTTTGGGAAGTTATTTTATTTCATTTAACCAACTTTACCTGTCTGTTTCATGACACAAGAACCCGCTTATAATTATTGCGCCCTGCCCTTGGCAGCTTATGCCTGTCGCCCCGACATGAGCAAGGGTCGCATCTATGACGAAAACGAGAGTGAACATCGCACCTGTTTTCAGCGCGACCGTGACCGCGTCATTCATTCCAGCGCTTTTCGTCGTCTTAAGGACAAAACCCAAGTCTTTGTCTATGATGAAGGTGACCATTTCAGAACACGCCTCACTCATACACTTGAAGTTTCACAAGTCACACGCTCATTGGCGCGCTCTTTATTTGCGAACGAAGATTTAGCAGAAACTATAGCCTTGGCACATGATTTGGGGCACACACCTTTCGCACATATAGGCGAAGAAGCCTTGCACGACTGTATGAAACCCTATGGTGGTTTTGACCATAATGATCAGTCATTACGTATTTTGGTGTTACTAGAAAAACGATACCCTGAATGGGACGGGTTCAACCTTACATGGGAAACGCTTGAGGGTGTTGCCAAACATAATGGTCCTCTGCCACTTCAAAAACGAAGCAATCTTTCTGACACACTCAAACTTCTGCAATCTCAAACTGATTTAAGGTTGAATACATATGCCTCTGTTGAGGCTCAGGTTGCAGCCATCTCTGATGACATCGCCTATAACAATCATGACGTTGAAGATGGCTTACGTGCTGAAATGTTCACTCTGGAAGATTTAAAAGAGGTTCCTTTACTTGAAAAACACATTAGCGCCACAGAGCAGAAATATTCTAATCTTTCACCCAAAATGAAATCTCAAGAAGTTATCCGTCGCACGATTAGTGATATGATTTCTGATGTCCTAGCAACTAGTAAAACTAATTTAGCGACTTTGCCCGAACAATCACCCGAAGCTGTGCGTACGGCTGGTAAGCAAATGGTGGCGTTTTCCAGGAAGATGGAAACGGACGTCAATATCCTCCGTAAATTCCTTTACGAGCGTATGTACAAACATGACCGACTCAAACAGCTCTCCGATGAAGTCAAACCAATCCTGACCGATTTGTTTAATGCATATATGAATGACACCACACAACTTCCAGAGAAATGGCAAGGGCACTTGCCAAGCGAAGACAAAACAAAAAAAGCTAAGCATATTTGTGATTATATCGCCGGTATGACAGACCGTTTTGCCATGGTCGAGCATGAACGCCTTTTCAAGCAATAGACAAACCAAAGAAGATTTCCTAAACTTTCAAAGCAAGATTCGCATGACATCCCAAAGGAGCAAGTAAATGGCAGGTAATGATTTTGACGACCCAGATG
>JBBKVR010000097.1:0-6706 GCA_037968575.1 Bdellovibrionales bacterium
ACGGCAGGCGATGAAAGCAAAAGCCCTAAAATCGCAATCGCGCAAGACACTGTCACCATAAATGAATAGCGCGAGGTCATGCGACCATCTTCATTGACCAGAGGGACTATTTCTTCGTGATTAATTTCGGAGACAAACTCTTTGTGGCGCCAGCGTCTGTGCGCACGAAAAAGAACGGCTGGTGAAGGCACGTTTTCTTCTAAATACTCCGCTGTTTTTTGTATTTTGTTTTTTATGCCGTCAATTTTGTTCATAAATTTTGTTCAACTCTTAAAAATGGTGCGCCCTAGAGGATTCGAACCTCTGGCCTTTGGTTCCGGAAACCAACGCTCTATCCAACTGAGCTAAGGGCGCATGCACACGAACTTAATCATGCAGGAACTCATTTTGCAATAAACAAAAAAGCCGCCCACACGGGACGGCTCCTTAAAGAATTATAAGCTTAAATTAAGCAGCTTGGCGTTGCTGTTGCAGGCCTTCTGTAATTTGTTGTTCAGTTTGTCCGATTTGTGACTTTTCGGCAGATTGAGCCAAGTCACCCATTGAAACAACCCCAACCAAACGCTTATCACGGTTGACAACAGGAAGTCTGCGAACTTTGATTTCTGACAAGTTTTTGCAAATTTCTTCAGTAGTCTGATCATCGTAACAATAATATGTTTTAGCAGTCATAATATCACCCGCTGTACATGTTGCAGGGTCTTTGCCCTCGGCAACTGCGCGGATAGCAATATCCCGGTCAGTAATCATTCCTGTCAGCTTGTCATTTTCACCGACTGGCAAAAAGCCACAATCAAATTTCTTCATCATTTGTGCCGCTTCTTTAAGCGTGGTTTGTGGTGAAATATATTGGTAATCTGTGGACATGACGTCTTTTATTTTTGTCATTCTCTTTCTCCTTTAAAATAATAATGTGTGGACTTTAACTTATGCCTCTTAAAAAGAATCTCAAGCCACACTTTGTGTTATCTGCATAAAGACATCTTCCAAATCGGCGTCATCAGTTGTGATGTCGACAATGCCGTAACCCGCTTTCTGAATAATATCAATGAATTCGCCAACATAGTGCTCGCTTGGGCTGTAAGTGATTTTAAGCACATTTTTATCGGTTTTCTCGATATGGAATTCTTTTAAACGTTTTGGAATTTCGGTGATGGGGTTATCCAGCACAAAGAAAATTCCTTTACTGTCGAGACGTGAGAGAAGCGTCTTCTTATCCTCATTGGCAACGATTTTGCCGTGATTGATAATCGCTATCTTATCGCACATCTCTTCGGCTTCTTCCAAATAATGGGTAGTGAGAAGAATAGTCACGCCGTTTTTATTGAGCTCTTTTACGTTCTTCCATAGAGATTGTCGGAGTTCCACATCTACTCCTGCGGTTGGCTCATCAAGGACCAAAATGGGTGGTTGGTGAACCATTGCCTTTGCAACCATTAAACGACGGCGCATACCGCCTGACAAGGAACGCGTATAGGCGTTTGCCTTATCTGTAAGACCCATCAGCTCCAAAAGTTCTTTTGTGCGTCTCTCAGGGCGAGGAACGCCGTACATGCCCCCTTGAATGTCTAGAAGGTTTGCAGGTGTAAAAAACGGGTCATAATTGATTTCTTGGGGAACAATCCCGATAGAGGCCTTGGCTTGGCGCATATCCGTATCGATATCACTTTCCCAGACAGTGACCTTTCCAGAAGTTTTTGTGACTAAGCCCGCCATGATATTGATAATGGTTGATTTTCCAGCTCCATTTGGGCCCAAAAGCCCGAAAATAGAACCTTTTGGGATATTCAGAGAAATATTATCAAGAGCCTTTTTAGGCGCTGATTTCTTGGTTCCGGCGTAAGTTTTTTCTAAATTTTCAATTGTAATGGCGTTTTCAGTCATTTTTTATAAACTCCGCTTCTTCCTTCAAGTAGTCTTTTATCCCAGTACCTTCAAGCCAATCAGCGGCTTTTTTATTATCTTTTAACTGCATGTCCCAGTAAGCCAAGGACATCTTGCAAATAATATCTTCATGCAATTCACGCTTTGGGTTGTCTTCAAGTTTTCCGCGTGAGCCAGTAAAAACCATGTGATCTCCGTCATTCAGAACGAGAAGATATTTTTCATTCGATCCACCATAATCCCATACCGGCATACGGAATGTGTAATCAACTTGGTCAACAGGATTATCATCGGCAGTGCCTGTCATATACAATAATGGCAAATCCATCGCCCCAAATAAATCAGCTGGATTTCCGTCATAAAGATGCCCCATCGCAACAAAGCTATAGAGCAATCCTGCCTTAAATCGATTATCTTTAAAGCTTTCTAATTCATTGTTTTCATTAGGAAATAACTGACCTGCTATAACCTGCGTTGTAAGCGCACCAAACGAATGTCCTGATATTCCAATACGTTTCGTATCTATTAAATTAACGTGCTCAATTTTGTCCAAATTGTCTAAAACGAACGGAACGTCACGAAAACGATCGAGAGTCGTTGCGCGAGAAATTTTTGCTTCTCTAATATGATCCCAAGGGTGTCCTTCTTTTCCCATCCATAGACTACTGTCCGTTCCATCGTGCTGAATGTGGAGAAGAACGTAATCATGTGCTGCCAGATATCGTGCAATAAAACCAGCGCCATCCCTTGTCCCACCAAGTCCGTGTGACCAGACAATTAAAGGTTTTTTATCTACCCCACCTTGCGGGTAATAAAACTTATACGGAACGACTCTGTCTCCGCGGGAGTTATCTACAAACTCCCCCCGCTCTATAAAAACTTTCAATAAATTTTCGTCTGTCATTTGGTTTGTCTAACAGCTTTTCAAAAAATTGAAAACATGAGGCGTTGTAGATTTGCACAAACACATAAGAAAAAGCTACAAAAGGGGTTGATGTTACTGACCTTTCTAATGTATTTCTTATGAGCGTTTTAAACGGGAAACCTATTTTAAAAATAACTGCATGGATTTCAGAGTGCTAACATGATCCGATATTTTCTTTTCTTCATCGCTTTTACCTTGATGTTGCCACTTGCACCATCTGCGTTTGCGGGACTCCCCGAAGGCTATGCTCTTGGTTTTCAAGAAGCTGTTACGCCAGTTGCTGAACGCATGCACGAGTTTCATAATATGTTGCTGGTGATTATCACAGTCATTACACTTTTTGTGCTTGGCCTTTTGCTTTATGTGATTTTTAGATTTAACGCCAAAGCCAATCCTGAGCCATCTCAAACAACGCACAACACACTCCTTGAAATCTTATGGACAGGGATTCCTGTGCTGATTTTGATTATCATTGCTATTCCATCCTTCAAATTACTCTATTACACAGACCGCCCTGTAAATCCTGAAATGACCTTAAAAGTCACAGGATATCAATGGTATTGGGGCTATGAATATCCTGATTATGACGGACTAACATTCCTATCAAATATGGTTCCAGAAGCTGAGCTTGATAAAGCCACACAAAAACGCAATCTTTCAACTGATAACGTTGTTGTTTTACCAACAGACACAACAATCCTTGTACAAGTCACAGCTGCTGATGTTTTGCATTCCTTTGCGATGCCAGCCTTTGGTATTAAAACTGACGCTGTGCCTGGACGTCTAAACGAGACATGGATACGCATTACAAAGCCCGGTGTTTACTACGGTCAATGTTCTGAGATTTGCGGCATTAATCATGCTTACATGCCAATTGAAATTCACGCGGTTCCACGTGAGGAATTTGACGCATGGGTTAAAACAGCCAAAGAAGAATTTGCAAGTAACGTAGCACATAAAAACCTTATATTTGCTAGCACTGAGGACTTTTAAATGAGTACAGACCATACAATGACACATGACCACCAAGATGATCACCATGATCATATGCCTGGCTTTTTCACGCGCTGGTTCATGTCAACTAACCACAAAGATATTGGTACGCTTTACATCATATTCTCTATCGTAGCAGGTCTTATTGGCGGTACGTTCTCAATGCTTATGCGTATTGAGTTGCAAGAGCCTGGTTTGCAACTGGTAGCAGATGGTCAAATGTGGAACGTCTGGATTACAGCTCACGGTCTTATCATGGTGTTCTTTGTGGTTATGCCCGGTCTAATTGGTGGATTTGGTAACTGGTTTATACCCTTGATGATTGGCGCGCCAGATATGGCGTTTCCAAGGCTTAACAACATTTCATTCTGGTTGCTAATCCCAGCATTTTTACTATTGATTGGCTCTGCTTTCGTAGATATTGGTGCGGGAACAGGCTGGACGATTTATCCTCCTCTATCATCAACTATAGGGCATCCTGGCATGTCAGTTGATATGGCTATTTTTGCGCTTCACTTGGCAGGAGCAAGCTCTATTTTGGGTGCTGCTAACATGATTACGACTATTTTAAACATGCGCGCACCAGGCATGACATTGCACAAAATGCCCCTGTTCATCTGGGCAATGCTGGTCACAGCATTTTTGCTTGTTTTGGCTGTTCCTGTCCTTGGGGGCGCAATTACGATGCTTTTAACAGACAGAAACTTTGATACGTCTTTCTTTAAGCCAGAGGGTGGTGGTGACCCAATTTTATTCCAACACTTATTCTGGTTCTTTGGTCACCCTGAAGTGTACATCATGATTTTACCAGGTTTTGGTATTGTCTCGCATATTGTTTCAACATTTTCTAAAAAACCTATTTTTGGGTATCTGGGCATGGCCTATGCGATGGTTGCAATTGGCTTTGTTGGTTTTATTGTGTGGGCACACCACATGTTTACCGTAGGTCTTTCCGTTGACACACGCGCTTACTTTACAGCTGCAACACTGATTATTGCTGTCCCCACAGGGATTAAAATTTTCTCGTGGATTGCAACAATGTGGGGTGGCTCAATCGAATTTAAAACCCCAATGCTGTGGGCGGTTGGCTTTATCTTCCTCTTCACGCTTGGCGGCGTAACAGGCGTTGTTCTTGCCAATGGCGGTATGGATATTGCTTTGCATGATACATATTACGTTGTTGCCCACTTCCATTACGTGCTCTCCCTTGGTGCTGTGTTTGCTCTTTTTGCAGGATTTTACTACTGGATTGGAAAAATGTCGGGACGTATGTACCCCGAGTGGATGGGTAAAATTCATTTTTGGATGACATTTATTGGCGTGAACATGATTTTCTTTCCACAACATTTCCTTGGGCTTGCGGGCATGCCAAGGCGTTATCCTGATTATCCTGATGCCTACACAGGCTGGAATGCTATTTCATCCTATGGTGCCTACCTCACAGGGATTGCCACGCTCTTCTTCGTCTTTATTGTGTTTTATACCTTACTGTTTGGACGTAAAGCCGAGGGCAACTACTGGAATGTGCAGCCACAGGTCATGACATTGGAGTGGACATTGTCGTCGCCTCCCCCATTCCACCAATTTGATATCCAGCCAAAAGTAAACGATTAGGAACATGACCTTATCAATGGACGTTCCCAAATCCGAAGCTCCCGCGAGTCTTATGGACTACTTCGCACTGCTTAAACCACGCGTGATGTCTTTGGTAGTCTTTACAGGTGCAGTCGGGCTTTGGCTTGCTCCAAATGTTGATGAGATGAATCCCATACTGGCCATCATTTCCATTTTCGCTTTGGCATTAGGTTCTGGTGCAGCTGGTGCTTTCAATATGTGGTATGAACGCGATATAGACGCGTTGATGAACCGCACAAAGAACCGCCCTCTCCCTCTACAGAAGATGCTCGCAGATAACGCTTTAGGATTTTCAATTTTTGCTTCTCTTGCAGCCATCTTACTTATGGGATTGGCGTCAAACTGGGTTGCAGCTGGGCTTCTGACATTTGCGATTTTCTTTTATGTGGTGATTTACACAATGTGGCTTAAACCTCGCACACCACAAAATATTGTTATAGGAGGCGCAGCAGGTGCTTTTCCACCGATAATTGGCTGGGCAGCTGTTACTGGTGATATTACTCTGTTCCCCATACTTCTTTTTGCCATTATATTCTTTTGGACGCCGCCACACTTCTGGGCTTTATCTCTCTTTGCCAATGCAGATTACAAACGCGCGGGCATTCCAATGATGACTGTCGTAGCAGGTGAAAAATCAACAAAAATACAGATGCTGGTTTATACACTATTGCTTGCAGGAATTTGTTTTCTTCCTTGGTTCTTTGGACTAACAGGCATGATTTACTTTATCTCCTCAGCAATTCTCAACATTCTTTTTATCATCTCTGCCTTGGTAACTCTAAAAAATGACAACCTTAAATACGCCAAGACAATGTTTGGATATTCTGTTTTCTATCTCTTTGCCTTATTTTTGGCTTTAGTCATTGATAAGGGAATTTAAAAAGGCCATATATATCCTATGAGCAGAAGCCCCGTACATGAAGCTAAAAAGAAATCCAATTTTATTATATTGGGTTTGATCGTTGCGTGGTGCGCGCTTATTTTCGCCGTTGCTATTATCAAAATGTCTTGGTTTTAATTCTTTGTGATGAACAAAAATACCACAACACTTCTAACTATTTTTGTAGTTGTTATTGCAATGGTTGGTATGGCTTTTGCCACTGTTCCCCTATACAAGCTCTTTTGTCAGGTCACGGGCTATGGTGGAACAACACAGGTTGCAGATTCTGCGCCTGATACTATTTTGGATAGAGAAATTACAGTTCTTTTCAATACAGACACAGGACGCAATTTGCCATGGGAATTCACGTCTGAAAAACATAAAACAAC
>JBBKVR010000098.1:0-3180 GCA_037968575.1 Bdellovibrionales bacterium
CCGTGCATCTTGTCGTCTGAACTCTCGGCGGGTGCATAGCCTTTACCTTTCTTGGTAATGGCATGAAGCAGAATAGGACCTTCACGATTACTGTTCTTGATATTGCGAAGGAGAGGGAGAAGGTGGTCGAGATTGTGACCATCGACTGGACCAATATAGTAAAAACCAAGTTCCTCGAATAATGTTCCTGCGCCCATAGCAACGCGAGCTGTTTCTTCTGCCCGTTGCGCAACTTTTTGCAATCCGCGTGGTAAATAATTTGTCATCTGCTTGGCAATATCACGCGCACTAATATAGGGCTTGGACGAGACAATACGTGAGAGATAATTGCTTAACGCCCCAACTGGCGGAGCAATCGACATGTCGTTGTCATTCAAAATTACAATAAGGCGCTTTCCGAGCGCGCCTGCATTGTTCATTGCCTCATACGCCATACCAGCAGACATTGCACCATCACCTATAACGGCAATCACATCATTGTCACCTTTGGCCAAATCACGCGCCGTTGCCATGCCTAAGCCAGCAGAAATAGACGTAGATGAATGTGCCGCGCCAAACGGGTCAAATTCACTCTCGGAGCGTTTTGTGAAGCCTGATAATCCGCCGCCTTGGCGGATAGTGTGAAGTTTATCTTTACGACCTGTCAGAATTTTATGCGGATAACATTGATGTCCAACATCCCAAATCAATTTATCTTTTGGTGTGTTAAAAATAGCATGTATGGCAACTGTCAATTCAACAACGCCAAGGCTTGCGCCTAAATGTCCGCCTGTCTTGGCAACAGTATCAACCAGATATGTTCTGACCTCATCTGCAACAGTATGAAGTTGATCATCAGAAAGTGATTTCAAATCATCTGGTGTGTTGATTTGAGAGAGAAGGGACGTGCCTTCTTGTTTGGTTTCAGTTTTTGGTTGAGTGACAGGCATAGGAGTGACTTATTCCTCTATGCTCTGCGTTCAAGAACATAATAAGCCAACTCGCGCAAATTATCGGCGCGTTTGTCAAAAGCATGCAAGTGACCAACGGCTTGATTAATGAGCATTTCGGCACGTTGTTTTGCTTGTTCTTTACCCATTGTAGATACGAATGTTGCCTTACCAGCAGCCTCGTCCTGATTGGCAGGTTTACCGAGAATAGAAGGGTCAGCTTCGACATCGAGAATATCGTCAGTGACCTGAAAAGCCAAACCAAGATCAAAGGCAAAACTTCTCAAGGCTCTGCGTTGAGCTTCGCTGGCTTTACCCAAAACTGCGCCAGCTTCACAGGCAAATGCCATTAGCTTTCCTGTTTTCATCCGCTGCATACGCGAAATTGTACCCAAATCAAATTCCTCGCCTTCACCGATGAGATCGAGCATTTGACCGCCGACCATACCGTGACCACCTGAGGCAACGGCGAGCATATTTACAAGTTCAATACGAACACGTGGGCTCTCATGTGTTTCGGGTGTGCTTAGGATTTCAAATGCAAGTGTCAGAAGAGCATCGCCAGCCAAAATGGCTGTGGCTTCATCAAATTCTTTATGAGCAGAGGGTTTACCACGACGAGTGTCTGAATTATCCATAGCAGGAAGATCATCGTGAATAAGAGAGTAACAATGTACAAACTCAAGGGCTGCACCAACACGGCGTGCACACATTTCGTCAACACCAAATAATTTGGCAGATTGAATAACCATGAAAGGCCGCAGACGCTTACCGCCATTCAGTGTTCCATAACGGAGAGCTTCGAATAGAGGGGCTTCAGGTAAATCTGTCACAGGCAGAATGCGCTTGATTGTTTTGTTAACAGCTTCAGCTGTAGTGTCCATCAATTTTTGAAGTTCGGGACTAGCGTCACGTAGGGAAGGGGCCATTTTTACGGTGTCCTTATTATTATTTTTATCGTTTTAGTTTTTATTCTGTGTCAAATGGTTGTGTTTCAACCTTGCCATCTGGCGTCACACTAATTTTCTCGATTTTTAATTGAGCTGATTTCAATTTGCTTTCACAATGTGCCTTTAGTGATGCGCCGCGCTCATAAGCCTTGATTGAATCCTCAAGTTGTATATCGCCAGATTCAAGCGATTTGACAATAGTCTCAAGCTCAACAAGAGCTTCTTCAAATGACAATGCATCCAGCTTTTTGGGTTCAGACATCTTATTCTTCCTTAAAAATCTGCAAGAGTGTATGTCGAAAGGGGAATTTTCTCAAGACTCAATTCTGAAATAAGCCTTTTAAATAAGCGTCTACGCAAGATGGAAGAGTGTCGAGATTATATCCACCCTCTAAATTGGAAATGGTTTTGTATTTCGAGAAATGCTGTCCAAGCCAATGATAGTCGTTTTCAACCCATTGAAGTGAGGCGAGAGGGTCATCTTTATGCGCGTCAAAGCCTGCTGAAATGATCAGTAATTCAGGATTGTAAACATCCAGTTCTGGAAAGACTTGGGCTTCATAAACTTCGCGCATTTCTCCTGAGCCTGACAAGGAAGGTAGTGGAATATTCAAAATACGGTTTTCAATGGATGTTTCAGCCGCACCTGTTCCCGGATAAAGAGGCCACTCATGCGTGGAAATAAATAGAAATTCATCATCTGTATTTTGACGCATCATTACATCTGTGCCATTGCCGTGATGAACATCAAAGTCAACAATGGCAATACGTTCTAATCCTTGGGTTTTGGCATATTGGGCAGTAATATAAACAGTATTAAGAAGGCAAAACCCCATAGCTTTATGAGGTTCGGCGTGATGCCCGGGTGGGCGACCAGCAATAAAGCTATGTTGTGCCCCATCTTCAATAGTTGAATTCACAGCATCAATAGCTGAACTGACAGCCAGTTTTGCAGCTTCGAGAGAGTGAGGGGTGAGAGATGTATCTCCATCCAATGGCATTAAACCTTCTTCAGGAACAGACTCTTCCAAGATGTCGAGATAGCTCTGTGTATGTGCTTTGAGAAGAATGTTCTTATCAAAATCAGTTGGTGGCTCAGTCAGAATATTTTGATATTCAGGCGTGTTTTCAAACAAATCCTGCAAAACATGCAGTCTTTTGGGTGATTCTGGGTGACTTTTCCCCATTTCATGTTGGAAAAACAAGGGGTGTGTGTATATTCTGTTGCTCATGGAAACCTCTACCTCCCAGCAAAAGAACTACACTCTGCCAGATAACACAAGAGTTTATGCTATTGGTGA
>JBBKVR010000099.1:0-11090 GCA_037968575.1 Bdellovibrionales bacterium
TTGTGTAAAAAGGAACTTTCATCCCTTACGGCGTCTATTCGTGTGTTTTTAATGCTGTATTTCAAAGCGGCTAGTACCGAAGAGGGGCACCTAAAGGCAGGTCACGGTAATATCTATAATATGAAGGTGCGTATCAAACAACTTCAAGAAATCAGAAAAACAGCAAGCTAATCAGGAGCGACCCATCGCCAAGAATTTTTCATGGCGTTTCTTAACAAGCTTATCTTCTGAGAGGCTTTCTAATTCATTCAAACCTTCGGTAATTTTGGCCTGAACACGCTTTATTGTTTTTTCTTTTTGTCTGTGCGCGCCACCCAAAGGCTCTTTAATAATGTCATCAATAAGTCTGTTCTTCAGTAAGTCCTCAGCAGTCAATTTCAGTGCAGCAGAAGCGTCTTTGGCGTAATCGGAACTTCTCCAGAGGATTGAAGCACAGCCTTCAGGTGAAATAACCGAATAAATAGAATGCTCAAGCATATAAACCTTATCAGCAGCAGCAATCGCAATTGCTCCACCTGATCCACCTTCACCGATAATTACCGAAATAAATGGAACTTTGACTGACAGACAGGATTCAATAGAACGAGCAATCGCTTCTGATTGGCCGCGTTCTTCTGCGCCAAGTCCAGGGTATGCTCCAGCTGTATCAACAAGTGTAATAATAGGTAGTTTAAATCGTTCGGCCATTTTCATTAGGCGCTGTGCCTTACGGTAGCCCTCAGGGCGTGCCATACCAAAATTATGACGAACACGCTCTGCTGTATCGCGACCTTTTTCATGGCCCATAATGACAACGCTCTGTCCGTCAAAACGCCCTAAACCACCGATAAGGGCTTCATCCTCCCCAAAGACACGATCTCCTGCCAATGGCGTGAAATCGGTAATCATATGTTGAATATAATCTTTAAAATGTGGACGCTCAGGATGACGAGCCACTTTTACACGCTGTACAGGCGTTAATTTTGAATAGGTTTGGACAAGAAGACGGGAAATCTTATTTTGCATGCGGTCAATTTCATCCGCAATATTCATTCCATTTTCGTTGCTGTTCACTTTGCGCAGTTCAACGATTTTATTTTCGAGTTCAAGAATAGGTTTTTCGAAATCGAGCATGTTTCATCCGTGTGTTATTACGTAAGAGAAGATATTTAGCACGTAGGCTCATGAAAATAAACAGGCAGGTTCTCTATTATTAAGAACCTGCCCATTATAAAACTTTATGTATGTTTGATTAAGACGCTTTAGACTTTTTTGCCAAAGGATGTTTTTCTTCGACTGTCTTTTGCTTCTGTTCATCAATGATGTGTGTGTAGACTTGCGTTGTTGCAATGTCTGCATGTCCAAGCATTTTCTGAACTGAGCGAAGATCAGCGCCATTTTTCAATAGGTGTGTCGCAAAAGCGTGACGAAGAACGTGAGGGCTAACCTTACCGTCTTCCATACCAGCCGCAGCAGACAAATCTTTTAGCAGTTGAGCAAAACGTTGACGTGTTAAGTGACCACTCGTTGAGGTCTTTGAAGGGAATAACCATTGTGAAGTTGTAGTCTTATTGTCTTCACCAACGAATTTACCACGAACATCAAGGTATGACTTAATAGCTTTTTGTGCGCTGTCAGAAACAGGAACCATACGTTCATGTCCACCCTTACCTTCAACCATCAAGAACTGCTCGTTCTCACCGATAGCTGACATGGGAAGTCCGACAAGCTCGGATACACGCAATCCTGTTGCGTAAATCATTTCCAACAGGCAAACGAGACGTGTGCTTTCCGCTGTTCCTTTTTGACCAGCAGTAGAAATCAAAAGATCAACTTCACCTTCAGTCAATGTCTTAGGAAGTGTGCGTTTCTGCTTAGGACTTTCGATATTTGTTGTTGGGTCTTCTTTGACAACATTTTCTGAAATCAAGTAACGGTAGAATTGGCGAAGAGCTGATAGGCGTCTTGCAACTGTACGGCTTGTGATTTGAGATTTCTTATTACCTTTTTCATGATCTTTTTGAGCTAAGTCTTTCAAGTAAGCTTTAACCTCTGCAGCAGAGGCAGCTTCAACTTCCTTAGACTTGTTGGCACGAAGCCATACGCTGTAATCAGCAAGGTCACGCCAGTAAGCTTGGCGTGTATTTAATGCAGCACCGCGCTCTGTCAGTAACATTTCAATAAAAGAATCCACCCGACTTGATAGTTGGGGTTTCTCTAGTGGTGGGCGACCTGGTCTAGCCATTTCTTATACTCCTTAAAATTAAATATCTCTCTAACTAATAAACAAAAACTCAGTATCAGCTTTGCATCGTATAGTATGACCTCAGTGGTACAAGACGCCGCAAGCGTAGCGATTCTTTCGAATTATTAAAAATCACTACTAGGCATTACATAATTAAAATAGCCAAGTCAAGTAAAAAATATTTTCATAATCACGGATTGTACACATATTTTTGAAGTATTTAGCCCTTAAATAAGCTTAACATAATATTTATGTAAGTTATTCTGTTGTTTTTCACTAAATTGGGGACAAAATTATTTCTTATGAAAAAATCATTTTTAAAAAGAAAATTCTGGTAATGCCCATCACGCAAGGGTATGAGGTAAAGTATAACTTCTAATCTTAGCGATAAAAAGCGCCTTTCTTTTATAAATTTATGATAATTTTCATCCTTCTATCAATCTTTGGACTTTTACTGTTGTCGGCCTTCTTTTCAGGGTCGGAGACAGCATTAACGGCTGTATCTAAGGCACGTCTTCGTGCGGCAGAGAAGGGTGGGGATAAAAAAGCGACTGCCGTATTATCAATTCTGGAGCGCAAAGAGCGGATGATTGGCGCACTCCTTTTAGGAAACAATCTCGTTAATATTCTTGCCTCTGCTCTGGCCACAAGCTTATTTATCAAGTTCTTCGGTGATGCGGGCGTTGTTTATGCAACGTTGGTCATGACACTACTTGTACTAATTTTTGCTGAGGTTCTCCCCAAAACCTTTGCGCTTCATTATGCAGGAGCAATGACGCGCTTTATTGCTCCAATTATAAAAGTTTTGATTTTTGTTCTCTCACCAATCACACAGTTAATTACCTTTATCGTGCGCATAACACTTAAATTATTTGGTGCGGATATATCAAAAGTGGTTAGCGGCTCGCATGTTGAGCTCTTGCGTGGTGCTATTGAGCTTCACCAAGGTGAAGAAGAGGAAGTGCAAACACAACGTGCCATGTTGCGCTCTATACTTGATTTGGCTGAAATCGAAGTTGAAGAAATTATGACTCATCGTAAAAATGTAGTGATGATTGATGTACAGGACTCACCCGATAAAATTGTCTCGGATGTTTTAAATAGTGCCTATACACGCCACCCTGTCTATGACGGTGATCAGGATAATATCGTTGGGGTTATTCACTCCAAGGCTCTTTTGCGTGCTCTACAAGAAGCAAAGGGTGATGCCTTACAAATTGACGTAAGAGAAGTTTCAAATACCCCTTGGTTTATTCCCGACACAACATCGCTTTATGGTCAGTTACAGTCTTTCAGACAGCGCCGTGAGCATTTTGCCGTTGTGGTTGATGAGTATGGGAGTTTTCTTGGTGTTGTAACCTTGGAAGACATCTTAGAGGAAATTGTTGGTGAGATTGATGATGAACACGATATCACTGTTCCTGGCGTACGTATGGATACAGATGGCTCTATCCTGGTTCAAGGTGATGTCACCATTCGCGATTTGAATCGTGAGTTTGAATGGGAACTGCCTGATGATGAAGAATACGCAACTGTTGCAGGACTTATTTTGTATGAATCTCAAGCGCTACCAGACGCAGGGCAGGCCTTCATCTTTCATGGATTTAAATTTAGCATTTTGAAAAAGACAGGCAATCAGATTGTCTTAATTCGAATTAAACCAATCTAAATTTTACCGTGACATTGCTTGTACTTTTTACCTGAACCGCAAGGGCAGGGAGCATTACGACCAACAACAGACCATGTGCTTGTATCACTCTTATCAAACTCATTTTTATAAGGCGTTGCTTGTAGAGTTGAAGAGTCTATAGCCTGATCAAGTGTTTGTCTCTCACCACTAAGCGCTGGGTCTAGACGTCCTTGGTTCTTTTGCTTCAAAGTTTCCTTTTGAGATTCGATGATTTGTCTAAGGACTGCCTCATCAACTGAAATCTCAACATGAGAAAGATCATGGACAAGCGTTTCTCTTAAACCTGCAAGCATACCTTCAAAATGAACAAAGGCCTCTGTTTTGTACTCATTCAGAGGGTCTTTTTGACCGTAAGCACGCAAGTTAATTCCTTGGCGTAAATGGTCGAGGTTAAGAAGGTGTTCTTTCCATGCTTGATCGAGGGCCTGTAAAACCATTGATTTTTGAATTTGAGCAAATACAGTTCCGCCTTCATTCGCCTTTTTATCCATCAAGTCATCAGAAGCATTTAAAATACGCTCGGTAATTTCCTCTTCGGCTATGCCTTCTTCTTTTGCCCAGTCGGCAACCGGAAGTTTAAGGTCGAGAACGCGCTCAACTTCATTTTCCAAAGTTTCTGTATCCCATTCTTCAGCATAAACCTTTGGAGGAATACAATTGGAAATCATTTCATCAACTGTTTGCTCGCGCATCTCATCAACCAAATCAGAAACATCATCAGAATCCATGATTTCACGGCGTTGCTCGTAAATAACCTTACGTTGGTCATTCATAACGTTATCGAATTTCAACAAATTCTTACGAATTTCAAAGTTCTGTTGTTCTACACGGGCTTGGGCGCGCTCAAGTGCCTTTGATAGCCATGGGTGGGTAAGGGCTTCACCTTCTTTCAAACCAATCGCTTTACTGGAAAGGACTGATTCCAATGCCTCTGGTGAGAAGATTCGCATTAAATCATCTTGAGTGGAGAGGAAGAAAGCGGATGCTCCTTGGTCGCCCTGACGACCAGCACGGCCACGCAACTGATTATCGATACGGCGAGATTCGTGTCGCTCTGTACCTATAATGAAAAGACCACCTGCCTCTTTTACTTTTTTCTTATCTTCAGCAATTTCAGTCTTAATTTTTTCCAAGATTTGTTTGCGTTTATCATCGCTTAAGGTTTCGTCAATTTCTTGAGACATACGCATTTCCAAATTACCACCAAGCTGAATATCCGTACCACGACCAGCCATGTTGGTTGCAATAGTTACAGCACCTGGACGACCAGCTTGTGCAATAATTTCAGCCTCTTTTTCGTGATAGCGGGCGTTCAAAACTTGATGCGGTATTTTCTTTTTCTTTAATTTGCTCGAGAGAAGTTCAGAACGCTCAATGGAGACCGTACCAATGAGAACAGGTTGTTGTCTTTTTTGACATTCTTTAACCAACTCAACAATTGCATCAACCTTTTCATCAAAGGAGCGATAGATTTTATCTTCATGATCAACACGGGCAATTGGAACGTTGGTAGGCATTTCAACAACACCTAACCCATAAATTTCCATGAATTCTGTTGCCTCAGTGAGAGCAGTACCCGTCATACCAGCGAGTTTTGGATACATACGGAAGTAATTCTGAAATGTAATAGATGCCAGAGTTTGGTTTTCATTTTGAATGGCAACTTTTTCTTTGGCTTCAAGCGCTTGGTGCAAACCTTCAGAGAAGCGACGACCTTCCATCATACGGCCAGTAAATTCATCAATAATGACAACTTTACCTTCATTGACGATATAGTCTTTGTCTTTGGTAAAGAGCTTGTGCGCGCGGAGGGCTTGGTTGGCATGGTGAACGAGTGTGATGTTGTGCGCATCATATAGTCCACCATCTTCCAAGATACCGTGTTCCTTAAGAAGTTCTTCAATATGCTCTGTCCCACCATCCGTAAAGATGACGGTCTTCATTTTCTCATCAACTTCATAATCTTCGTCAACAAGGTCAGGGATGATTTTATCAACTTGAATGTAGAGTTCTGCGGCACTTTCGGATGGGCCTGAAATAATCAAAGGCGTTCTGGCCTCATCAATTAAAATGGAGTCAACCTCATCAACTATAGCAAAGTTGAAAGGGCGTTGAGCCATATCGGACAATCGGTATTTCATGTTGTCGCGCAGATAATCAAAACCAAACTCGTTGTTAGTTCCGTATGTAATGTCCGCGACATATGCGTCTTTACGCTCTTTGTCGGTAATGTCGGCTGTAATGCATCCCACGGTCAAACCAAGATAATTATAAACACCAGCCATCCACTCTGAGTCACGAGAAGCCAAGTAATCGTTTACGGTCACAACATGTACGCCTTTACCAGACAAGGCATTCAAATAAACAGGCATGGTAGCAACAAGTGTCTTACCTTCACCTGTTTTCATTTCAGCAATCTTACCTTGATGGAGAGTCATTCCCCCGATAAGTTGAACATCAAAGGGACGCATACCTAAGGAGCGTCTGGCAGCTTCGCGCACAGTTGCAAAAGCTTCGTGAAGAATATCATCTTCCGTTTCACCTTTTTCAAGGCGAATTCTAAATTCTTCTGTTTTGGCTTTGAGTTGCTCATCGGATAATTTCTCGAATTCCGGTTCGAGATCATTGATTTGACGCACATGGCTACCCATGCGTTTCAATTCACGGTCATTGCTGGAGCCTAATATTTTTGTTGCTAAACGAAGTATCATAAATTCAAAGCCTTTCTTCGAGTTACCCATATAAGCGTCTATAAGTGTCACGTCAATTCATAGGACACGAATTATAGTGGAAAAAATCTTGCGTAGGGCTTGCTCTTATGCACAATGACCTACATGAGCATATGAGCTTAGGAAAAGAATTCTTAAAATCTTAAAAGTAATAGGACACTTACATCATGAAAAAAGAAACAAAAAACTCTATTGAGAAAGACAACGAAGAAGAAGTGCAAAGAGCTAAAGACGGCGGTTCTGCTAGCAAATTATGGGGATTGGTCGTTATCCTTCTGGTCGTTGCCGCAATCGCAGGTTACTACCTGACTGGAGAAAAATCAGGTTCTGAAATGGCAATGACATCAAATGAACCTGAAATCATAAGTGAAGCCGATACTGAAATGGCAATGAGTGAAGAAGCGATGGACACGGTTTCCGAAGCTGATTCAACTGTTGTTGCAACGGTTGAAGGTCGTGATATCACACGAAGTGAAGTTGAAGAATTTGTAAGCAATATTCCCCAACTTCAACAACAACCGATGGAACAAGTGTTTCCATTGGCGCGTGAAGAATTGGTCACTGGTGAAATCATTGATATTCGCGCTGAAAAAGAAGGTACAGCCAATGATCCAGAAGTTGCAGAGCGTTTGAAACTAGCCCGTGAAGGTATCGTAAGAACTGTTTACCTTGAGAATAAAGTAAACACGATGTTGACTGATGATGCATTACGTTCGGCTTACGCTGATTTTAGTAAGCAACAGGAGGGTGCACGCCAAGAAGAAGTTAAAGCAAGCCATATCCTTGTTGATACTGAGGAAAAAGCAAACGACATTATAGCCAAACTTAAAGATGGCGTAGACTTTTCAAAACTAGCCAAAGAAATGTCCAGCGACTCAGCATCTGGCGCCAATGGCGGTGATCTTGGTTACTTTACAAAAGGTCAAATGGTTCCTGCATTTTCAGATAAAGCATTTTCCATGGAAAAAGGTGAAGTGACTGATAAGGCTGTGAAATCACAATTTGGCTATCACGTCATTAAGGTTGAAGATAAACGTAAGCAACCGCTACCTAGCTTTGAAGAAGTAAAAACTTTTCTTGAAGTTCAAAAGCGTCGTGAAATCTTGGAAACTCTTTTGCAAGATTGGCGCAAAAATGCGGATGTGAAGCTTTATAATATAGATGGTACACCGCAAGAAATGGCTCCTGAGAAAACAGAGCCTTCTGCTGCGCCTGCACCAGCACCTACAGAAACTACAGATGAACAATAACAGGGAATCCTGTTACGAAGCATTGGAAAAGCCCTGGCCCAAAAAGCCGGGGCTTCCCTTATTAGTGGTAGTGGCCGCAGCCCTTGTTGATTCCGATGGACGTATTCTGATAGCACAAAGACCAGAGGGTAAATCTCTGGCGGGGCTATGGGAATTTCCAGGCGGTAAGTTGGAAGAGGGCGAAACGCCTGAATACGCGTTGATGCGCGAGATTGAAGAAGAACTCTCCATTGAAACGCGCCCCTGTTGCTATAGCCCACTTGGGTTTGCTTCGCACACTTACGAAGACTTTCACTTACTCATGCCTTTATATGTCTGCCGTGTATGGAAGGGTGAGGTCAAGGCAAACGAACATCAGGCGTTGAAGTGGGCGAAGCCACAAGATTTATATGATTTTCCCATGCCACCTGCTGATTTACCTTTGATTGCACAAATTCTCGATAATCTCTAAAGTCAGAACATGTTTCTTGATAATGCTGACTTTCAATCCTTTTATCACAGTCGTGGCGGTTGGCTCATCCGCAAGATTATCAGAGCGCATGTCTCAACACTTATTGGCGAAGATAAATACGACGAAGTCTTGGGACTTGGCTATGCCACACCGTATTTAGAGGCAATGGAGAAACAAGCGAAGCATTTTTCTGCTGCTATGCCTGCTGGGATAGGGGGGCATATTTGGCCGAAATACGGAGATAACAAAGTCGCAGTTGTCTCTGGAACTGAACTTCCCTATGAGAGCAATTCTCTGGATTTGGTTGTCGCCGTTCATTTCTTGGAATTTTCTGAATATCCCGAATATGCACTCAAAGAAATATGGCGTGTTCTCAAAAGCAATTCATCACTTATTCTGGTTGTTCCCAACCGTATGAGCATGTGGGCAAGGGCTGAATGGTCACCATTTGGACACGGGCAACCGTTTTCTTCTATGCAGCTTAAACAAATTCTACAAGCCTGTCTCTTTGTTCCCGAAGAAGAAAAGAATGCCCTGTTCTTTCCACCTTGGCAGAATAGATTCATTTATAAAAGTGCATGGCAGATGGAGAGATTTGGGCAAGTTCTATGTCCTGCTCTTGGCGGTGTACGGGTTCTACGCGCTTCAAAGCAAATCTATGCCCCAACTAAAATCAAAGGCTCAGCAGTGCCTGTAAGCCCATTTAAAATTAGAAAAACGGTTATGAGTGGAAATAAATTAAATGAAGAAAAGCATTAAAAGCGTTCCGCTCTTATACGCTCTCTCTGTTCTTTACTTAAATCATAATCTGGCTTGTGATTTGTAAGATTTATCACAGGAACTTTTGTAATCAAAATTGGTCCTAAATAGAGTTCTTGATTATTGAGGAATAAAGGAACAGCAACATATGGTTGCCCCGTTTCATTTTGACGGGCGAGTGTTAGAGAAATGATTGACGCCATATTGGCTTGATCGGAGTTAATGACATCATATTCACGAAGCTTTCTGATAATGGCTGGAAAGCCTGTGATTTGAGCCTCTAAAGTACCTTGGGGTTGAAGACTACTGTCAAGACTGACCTCACCAGTTGCTTTGAGCGATGCATTTTCTTGCTTGATGAGCAATTCTTCTAAAATGAATTCGCCATCTTTCTCCTTAAATCCACGTAATTGCTTTTCACTATTGCCCAACAACAAATGAGTGATGTACGCCCTCGCATAACCATAAGTAAAGCGCTCTTCAATGTCGTTAGTGGCTTTGATTATAAAACCACCAGGAGCAATAATCTCAGAGGGTATTTTGGGGAGTGGAATAAAGTTGATGAGAATATTACCACCAGTTATTTTTGCCTCGGGAAGCTCTAAAACGCCATTTACATCTGCTTTGAACAATGTGGGAAATCCGTAAATTTTGGAAATAGTGCCCTCAAAGGAAACATTTTTTTCCAAATTCTCCAAAGTAATTTGAATTTGATTATCTAGGGTTTTGGCAATTCCAAACCATGCTCCCGTGTAGAGAACACTCAGAATGATAATAATGCCAAAAGCTATTTTCATTTTAAATTTTGATTTTTAATCGCTTGTTCAGTCAAAGCGTTAGATTTAACCTCAAGAACATTTTCCAATTTCTTCATAATGTCTTCTTCAGATAATTCATGAGATATAGAGGGTAGGAATTCAAAAGTCACTTTACCAGGTTTCTTGATAAAGGCATTGCGAGGCCAGAATAGTCCGCTATTCATTGCCATCGGAACGATATCCAGTTCTGCACCTTTTGCCATACGGGCAATGCCCCATTTATAACGTTTGGTAGCAGTTGTATCCTCAACCTTTACACGTGTGCCTTGTGGAAAGATAACAATAGGACGCCCCTGCGCTTTGGCAATTTTGGCACCGTCGAGCAATGACTGCATAGATGTTTTACGGCTTTTCCTATCCACTGCAATATTATCCATCTTTTGTGCAATCCAACCCCACACAGGAAGCCATAGAAGTTCTTTCTTAAGGATAATGGCAGGATTATCGACAAGAACGTGGAACTTTAGAGTCTCGTAAGCCGATTGGTGTTTAGACCCAATGATATATGAGCCTGATTTTGGTAGATGTTCTCTGCCAATAACTTCATAACTCAGTCCGAGCACTGTTTTTTCCAAGAAAGAGATGAATTTAAAATATTCTCTAAGGCAAGCATTACAGGCTTTTTTAGGAAAGAAGAGGACGGGAATGAACAAAAAACTACCAACACCAATGGCACCATAAAAGAAGACGTTGAAAAGGAGCGTGCGTATTAAGTTCATGCCACAGCCTTTTCACGACTGAAATAGCGCCTAATATAGCTCAGTAAGGTTTTATTATATTCACCAACAAGGAATAGCCAGCTTTGTGGTTTGTTTAATTTATCTGCGTCATAGGGTAAATCATATTCATGGATTTCTATATCTTTAGGACTTAGCGCTAGTTCAAGCTCGTTTCTGGCACGTCTGATGTGGTAAGAGGATGTCACGAGAATGATAGAGGTAATTTTATGTTCCTCTATCCACTTGGCGCTTTCATGGGCATTTCCAAGAGTATCTGTGGCGACAGGATCAAGCTCAATACAACACCGCCATTTATCAGGCATATTTTCTAACTCAAGAATATCTTCGATTTTAACATCCTTGTGGGTTCCACTTACAAGTAATCGATCAGCCTTACCATCACGTAAAAGTACAAGCCCAGCATTCACGCGGTTTTTGCCACCTGTAAGC
>JBBKVR010000100.1:0-23123 GCA_037968575.1 Bdellovibrionales bacterium
CCAAATGATGGGGCTTTTCTTCTGGTTCACTCATAAGGAGGCTTTGTCCAACCTTTAGGAGACATGGTAAAGATTTCAAACCCGTCATCGGTGACTGCGAGTGAATGCTCAAACTGTGCGGAAAGAGATTTATCTTTGGTGACCGCTGTCCAGCCATCGTTCATCATTTTGGTTTGCCACTTACCGCCATTTAGCATGGGTTCAATGGTAAAGAACATACCTGGCTCTAGAATGGTTGTGGAGTAGGGGTCATCGTAATGGAGAACGGAAGGTGCGGAATGAAACACTTTACCCAATCCGTGACCACAAAAATCACGAACCACTCCAAATCTATTTTTTTCGGCAATGTCTTGGATAATGCGTCCGATTTCACGAAGCTCCAAACCTGGGCGCACAGCTTCAATGGATTTCATCATGGCATCATAAGTGACATCAATCAGCTTACGCGCCTTCACTGAAATTTTATCACCGACCAAAAACATACGACTGGTGTCGCCGTGCCAGCCATCAACTATAACTGTCACATCAATATTAATGATATCGCCTTCAATCAGTTTCTTCTCTCCAGGAATACCATGGCAAACAACGTTATTGATTGAAGTGCAAATAGATTTTGGAAAACCTTTGTAATTGAGTGGAGCAGGAATGGCTCCGGCCTTCGTAATAAAATCATGACATTTGGTGTTGAGTTCTTCGGTTGTCACGCCGGGTATGATATGTTCAGTAATCATGTCCAAAGTTTCGGCACCCAGTTTCCCAGCCACGCGCATGCCTTTAAAACCTTCTTCGCCGTGAAGATCTATACCTTCTTCTGTCTGTTTTGCACTGTACATATGTGTTTTGTAACCTTGCTATTACTCTTATAGGTGATTAAATAACCATATTATGAGTGCAAAGTCTAAAAAGAAAATAACAGCAGCTGTTTTGATTATAGGGAATGAAATTCTCTCAGGACGTACGCTGGACAAAAACACCCAATACATTGCACAAAAATTGACTGAGCGCGGTATTCGCTTGATGGAAACGCGAACCATTGCC
This sequence comes from Bdellovibrionales bacterium, assembly GCA_037968575.1. Taxonomy (GTDB): domain Bacteria; phylum Pseudomonadota; class Alphaproteobacteria; order Micavibrionales; family Micavibrionaceae; genus UBA2137. The sequence goes on from JBBKVR010000100.1 coordinate 1,039, forward strand.
GATGATAAGCAAGTTATTGCCAATACAGTCAATGAATTGCGTCAAAAATATATTTATTTGTTTACGACAGGGGGGATAGGCCCAACCCATGATGATATTACGGCAGAAAGTGTAGCTCTTGCTTTTGGTATTCCTTATGAACGTAATGAAGAAGGCTACCAATCGCTTCTAAATCACTATGGTGAAGAAAATTTGACTGATGCGCGGACAAAGATGTCTATGATGCCAAAAGGCGTAACACTTATTCCTAATCCTGTTTCTGGTGCTGCTGGCTTTATTTGTGAAAATGTTCATGTGATGGCGGGCGTCCCTAATATCATGGAGGCAATGATGGATCATGTTATCGGCAAGCTTGAAGGGGGTACTATTGTTCATTCCATAACAGTCAATTGTGATTTGCCTGAGAGTAAAATGGCTGATGAATTACGCACGCTACAAGAGGAAAATCCAACAGTCGATATCGGCAGCTATCCGCGCTACTCAAGTGGTACATTTGGATTGAGTGTTGTTTTACGTTCGGAAGACAAACTCCTAATTGAGAAAGTCGCTGGAATCGTCAAACAAAAAATGGAAGAGAAGGGGGTAGAAGCCTCTATTATAAATGAATAAATTTTCTTTTTATTACAATAATTTAATTTAAATATTTGTGAAAAAGTGCCTATTTTTTGTATTCTCTTGTTATGAACACAAACGAAAATATATGTGATTTTGTTTCTATGGCTGAGTTTCTTAAGGCTGAGCGTATAGCTGAAAGCTATAAGCAGGAACTTAACCAACGTGAGCTGTGCAGAGAGCACTGCCAAGAGTTCATAGACTTCTTAAAAGACTGCAAATTTTCTAAAGATACTATTTGTGATGTGTTGCTTGAAAATCTTAGCCAAGTGGCAGTCTTAGAATAATCTCAAATAATAAAATTCAAAAATATGGTGGCCCCACCCGGACTCGAACCGGGACGTCCGAAGACTCACGATTTTAAGTCGTGTGCGTCTACCAATTCCGCCATGGGGCCAACGCATATTTTTATGCCCCGCAGAGCAGGGCAAATCGACTTATAGCATTGAAGTTTTTAATTGCCTAGGTGGAAGACTTAAATTTTTTCCAAACGCTTAATTAACGTACGACCTTTGGTGGTTAAGTGCAGTTCTTTACGACGGCGTTCGGTTTTTGAGAGACGCAAATCCACCAATTCATAAGGTTTACCATTAGCACGGTAATCTGATAATGCCCCAACAATACGAGATACTGTTGAAAGTGTTAGATGAGTTTTCTTAGCAAGTTCAGTCAGAGACATGCCTTCATTTTTAGAAATCTCAATGAGTGCCACCATATAGTGTAATGGAAACTCTCCATTTACATTGAGAAAAACCTTAAGATAAGACAGACAGTTCTCAAGCCCGGTTTGATTTTGGGATTTTGTTACGGGCTTTTTGGGTTTTTCTGCCATGTTCTCTGCTCAATAATATAGGTGGTGTATAGATAAGTTGGCTATACGGTAAGTCAACGACCCACTCTTTATTATATTTGTTGAGAGAAAACAATGGTTTTTTCCCTAGAACTATTGAGCATTCAATAAAGACAGCGCCAATCCCCCTCGATTTGAAGTAAAGTGATTTCATAATAATTGCTCCCCATAATCCAGAGTAACTTAGAAAATTCTAATAAATACTTAATTTATGTAAAATAAGTTATATTTTTCTGAAGTTAGCTACTTAATTGATTTGAGACGTTTGAAGCCTTTGTGAATATCATCATTACAAGGTCCGGTATGCGATAAGGTCGCGTCATCAAGACTCATAAACTTCTTTTGGGATATTCTGCAAAGAAGAGGTGGTGTGGACATAGGATAAAGCCGCCCTTGTCAATAATAAACAGCGTTTTGCATGGAAGAGACTTCGTGTAAATGTAGGTCAAAAAGTTCTGAACCTTCGAACTTGCACTCATCTAGTGTGGCGTAGGCAAAGTCAGTACGTCCATAAGAACACTCTTTAAATTGCGATCCTGTAAAATCAGATTCACAAAAACATGTATCAAAAAGACGTGTATTTCGAAACTGACAATTTTTGAGAGTCGCCTCAGATAAATTTGTATCGGTCAGGTCTGTATTTTTGAAGGAACTTCCAGAGAAATCATGACCGTCTAGATTGGCTTGAGATAAATCCATATTGGAAAAACCAGCATGCTTTAAATCAATATTAGCTTCGAGTGCTTTTTCAACCAAAGACTTAAAAGAGACAGCTTGCTCGTCATAGAGCAGTGCTCCGTACGCATTAAATAGTTTCATTTTAATCCCACATTTGTATTTGTTGTTTTGTATTAATAGTTGAATATTATCAACAGTCTTGAACTATTAAGCAAATTATAAAATTTTGTCAAACAATTTTCTTAACCCTTGCTGTTAGGGCAGGGACGACATACATTTTTGTCTATGAATAAAACGCCAACAATATCAATTGAGAGAGGGCAGAAGGTTATTCGTGCTGTCTGTAAAACACTTGGGAATGAACCGGGTGTTTACCGAATGCTCAATGATAACGGCGATATTCTTTATGTCGGAAAAGCAAAGGCACTCAAAAAACGGGTGCTGAATTATACCAACATCACAAAGCTGACAGTTCGCATACAAAGAATGGTGGCAGAGACCGCCAGTATGGAAATTGTTCAAACGCAGTCAGAGGTTGAGGCGTTACTTCTTGAGTCTAACTTGATTAAAAAACTTAAGCCTCGTTACAACATCCTTTTACGTGATGATAAATCATTCCCCTATATTTGGCTGACTTCTGCACATGATTACCCAAGGGTAGTTAAATATCGGGGTACTAAAAAAGAAAAGGGTGAGTTTTATGGACCTTTTGCCTCTGCTGGAGCGGTGAACAAAACTATTGCGACATTACAGCGTGCATTTTTATTGAGAAACTGTACAGATTCAATGTTTGAGAGTCGTGACAGGCCTTGCCTACAATACCATATAAAACGTTGTACTGCACCTTGTGTTGGATATGTTGATGCGCATGAATATGCACAGCAAGTTCAAGAAGCAGAAGATTTTCTAGAAGGCGATAGCCAGAAAATTCAAAAACGTTACCAAGGAAAAATGGAGAATGCGAGTAAGTCACTGGATTACGAAGAAGCTGCCAAGTTTCGTGATAGATTGCGTGCACTAACAGCAATTCATTCCAAACAATCTATTAATGTTCGTGAAATTAAGGATGCGGATGTGCATGCAATTTCCATGAAAAACGGCAAAAGCTGTGTGCAGGTTTTCTTTTTCCGCGGAGGACAAAACTTTGGTAACAGAAGCTACTTCCCCAGACACACGCCTGATACGGAAGCCAAAGATATACTGGGTGCTTTCCTAGTCCAGTTTTATGAGAACAAACCTATACCGGCTCTTATCCTTGTGAATGAAAACCCAACAGATGATGCACTCATTGCCGAAGCTTTGGCGTATAGAAAAAATGCAAAAGTGGAGATATCAAATCCTGTGAGAGGTGCGCGTAAGAGACTGGTTAGCTTTGTTGAATTGAATGCGCGCAAAAGTCTGTCGCGTAATGTGGAACAGTCACAAAATCAGGAAGAGATATTAGAAAAGTTAGTAGAGCTATTTGATTTGAACGATATACCCGAGCGTATTGAAGTTTACGATAACTCGCATATCAGTGGAACAAACATGGTCGGAGCAATGATTGTCGCTGGTCCAGAGGGCTTGCAAAAAAGCGCTTATCGTAAATTTAATATAAGAGAAGCTTTGGCCTCCGATGATTTTGGAATGATGCGTGAAGTGATGAGCAGGCGTTTCCGAGGTGCCCGTGAAAAACTAGATAATAATGAAACCGAAAACTGGCCGTCACTTTTATTGATTGATGGGGGCAAAGGACAACTTTCAAGTGTTCTGGAAGTTTTAAGAGAGCTGGATATTGAAGATGAAGTAGCGGTTGTTGCTATTTCCAAAGGTCCAGATAGGAATGCTGGGCGTGAGCAGTTTCACCAAGCTGGGAAAGAAGCGTTTCAACTCCCTATAAATGATACTGTCTTGCATTACCTACAAAGAGTGCGTGATGAAGCGCATAGATTTGCAATATCTGCACACCGCACACGTCGAGGGAAGGCATTAACGCAATCGGGATTAGATGATGTTCCAGGAATAGGTGCAAAACGTAAAAAAGCACTCCTTCATCATTTTGGCTCTGCAAAAGCTGTAGAGCACGCTTCACCTGATGATTTGGCGTCTGTTGAAGGAATTTCAAAGGCAATGGCAGAGAAAATTCGTGCGTATTTTCAAGGAGATTCTTGAGACATAATAAAAAAGGCGGAAAAAACCGCTTAAAAACTTGCAGAAATCAAAAAAAACATGCTAACTTCCGCTCACTCACAGGAGAGAAAAGCTTTATAAACAAGTTGCATGCACTAGATATTGTGCATATGAGCTAACCGAACTGAATAGAAAAGAGAGTTTGCATGTTTCACAGACCTAAAACAACAACTCAAAATGATGCTTCTGACGCAAAGAAAACAGAGCCAGAAGCACCAAGAACAGACAACAATAAGAAGGTTGCCAATACAAACCAGACAGCGTTAGATCTGGATAAAAGCACTTCTACTCCTGCACAATCTTCAAATGAAAAGGACACAAAGCCGATGAGTGCTGATAAAACAGAGACAACCGAAACAAAATCATCGGACAATACAACAAGCCCATTCAAAAAGGATGAGACGTCTACCCCTAAAACACCTGGAGCCTACGGTACATACCGACCAACACCGTATGCACCACCTTCACAGTCTGCAACTTCATCTGCGAGTACGTCTTCGTCTCCTGCTGTTTCATCAGCAGGTAATGGTCGTCGTCTTGTTATAGGTGAGGGCATTACAATGTCTGGTGAGATTGAATCTTGTGACCATCTTTTGGTTGAAGGAACAGTGGAAGCGGCACTTAAAGGCGCAAAAGTATTGGAAATTTCTGCTGCTGGTACGTTTTACGGTACAGTTGAAATCGAACAGGCTACAATCGCAGGTCGTCTTGAAGGTGATATCACCGTTTCAGGTCGTTTAATGATCAAATCGTCAGGTTCTGTGACAGGTAAACTGTCATACGGAGAACTTGCAGTTGAAGCAGGAGGAACATTAGATGGAACTTTAAGTCCTATTAATGCGTCTTCTTCTGGAGCTAATCGTGGCTCACCAACAGAGCTTTCAAAGAAAGCAGCAGGGTAACCACAGAAGGTACGGATTTTAAGTTAAAAAACTTATCAAAAGCGCGTGAGCATTGCTCCATGCGCTTTTACTGTATAAAAATTCATGTTTTTTCAAAAATTAACCCATTCTTTACAACGAATCGCGACACTTGGATGTATGAACATTCAAAAGTACATACGCACGACTTCGTTACTGGTTCTCAAGCCAGTTTTGCGTGCTAACAGACGTTTATCCGAGCGAGGACTGTTGCCTCATAGGATTTCACCTGCCGTATTGGTTGTTGCGTGCTTTATTCTAACTGCTATTTCTGTGCAAGCGACACTAAACGCAAAACCTCTCCGTAGCGAGCTAACAGCAGCTGATATTAATGATTTGAAAGCAGAGCGTGTTGCCCTCAATGTGCCGAGTATTGACATTGATAGTCGTAAACTAGCAGATTTAATTGCTTTCCAACCTAACAAGGCAACAGGACTAAGCGGTGGCGCTGTCTTATCAGTTTTCAAAGAGCCTGATTTAGAGAAACGCGATGGCAAAATTGCTGTGCTTCAGTATCAATCAGAAGTATGTGTTGCTGATTTCCATTTTAAATTAGGTCAAGACAAAAACCTAAATACATCAAAGCTGTCCTCTTTCAGTTTTTATACACGTGACGTTGTGATTGCTGAACAAGAAACAGTTTTTGCGCAAGATTTGGCTCAGGCTGGAGAGCAGAGAGACTGTTTGCAAAGCATCCTGAAAGATAAGGATACGACCCCAAACTTCTTCAAGTTTGCATCTGCGGACATTACACAAAAACTCTAAACCGTTTTTTCTTTAAACCCGCATAAATCAATTACGGGACATTTTTCACAATCGGGTCTGCGCGCCTTGCATATATAACGACCATGCAAAATCAGCCAGTGATGAGCATGGAGTTTAAATTCATCGGGAATAACTTTTTCTAACTTCTTTTCTACTGCATCAGGGGTTTTGCTTTTTGCTAGGCCTGTGCGGTTACCAATGCGGAATATATGTGTGTCCACGGCAATGGTAGGTTGCCCAAACGCCATGTTAAGAACCACATTTGCGGTTTTACGCCCAACACCTGCAAGTTTGATGAGTTCCTCTCGTGTTTGTGGAACTTCACTATCATGCTTTTCAACCAGATCATGGCTTAACTTGATAACATTGCCAGCCTTGGCATTATAAAGTCCGATAGTTTTGATATAATCTTTCAGTCCATCTTCACCAAGTGCCAACATTTGCTCGGGCGTGGTCACCTTTTTGAACAATGCCTCTGTGGCTTTGTTAACGCCTTTATCAGTTGCCTGTGCAGACAGGACAACCGCAACCAGCAATGTGTAGGTATTTACATGATTAAGCTCACCTTTGGGTTCAGGGTTCGCCTTTTGAAGTCTTACAAAAAATTCCCTAACATTTTCTTTTTTCATGAAAAGAAACTAAACCGCAAAAAACGGATTGTCTATTCCTCATGGCTCATGTCTTAATAGCGGTATGAGCACTCAGGAAAATTTAAAAATTGTTGCCAAGGCCATTGATGATTTTATCTGTGATGATGTGGAGCATGAAAACCTTGAGACACGCGTGCGTCAATACGGTTATGAACCAACCTATTTCACAAAATTGTTCAAGGAAAAGACAGGTCTCACCCCATCACAATTTTTACGCTATAAAAAGATGCGTCAGGCGCGCGATTTTCTACTTGAAGGTTATTCGACATTGGATGCTGCCTATGCGGCTGGTCTGTCAGGACAGGGACGTTTGCATGAATTATTTGTGACATACGAGGCGGCATCGCCTGGAACGGTCAAAAAGAAGGGGCAGGGGTTAACAATTACTTATGGAACACATCCGACCTCTATCGGTGAAGTTCTGATAGGGGTAACGGATAATGGTTTGTGTTGGCTTGGTTTTTCTATGAAAGAAAATCGCATCGCATCGTATCAGAAAATGGAAAAACATTGGCGAAATGCTGATTTTCAAAAAAACAATGACTTAACAAAGCCCTTCGCTAAAAAAGTACAAGATATGCTTATAGGCAAAGGAGATAAATCTTCATTGAGGTTAGATTTGCACGGTACAAACTTTCAAATTCAAGTCTGGCAAGCTCTGTTAAAAATACCATTGGGCTCAACACTCAATTATCAAGCTATTGCAAAAGCGATAGGTAACCCAAAGGCTAGTCGCGCAGTAGGAAGTGCGGTGGGCGCAAATCCCATCGCATGGATAATTCCCTGCCACCGCGTTATTCAGGCCAGCGGCCTCGTTGAGAATTATGCCTCGGGAACGGATAGAAAATGCGCGTTATTAGGATTTGAGAGTGTTAAATAATTATATTTACATAAATAATTTAATTATGTATATATTAGTTTTTTCGGGAATTTATTATGCCTAGATATTATGTTTTTTCTCAAGATGATGTAGATGCTTTTTTCAACGCGCTTGAATCCATACCTGTTGCTTTACGAAAGCAGAATTTAGGATCTACGTGGGCGCGGAGCAGTTTAAGTGGAGAAGTTCCAAAAGTTGGCGGTGTTTTCCAGACACGCTTTGGAGCAGTTTGCCATGATGAAGATAATGGCCAAGTCGATCTTTATTCTACTGATGCTGCAGAAAAATATTTTGGTCATAATAGGTTCTGGGATACATATGAGTGCTACGATGATTGCATGAAGATTGACGCTGATAGCGTAGATGCTTTACTTGCTGATATAAAGAATAGATTAGAAAACTTTATTCACCATAATAGTTTGGGAAGATATTTTGACCCGTACAATCCAGATCAGTCTTTTTATGGTGAAGACGAATATAACCAACTATTCAGTATTATAGAGAGAAAAACAGCTATACCTGAAGGACAGCTTTTCCAGAGAAATTACATGTAATTATTTATTGATAAATTTTTTCAGAGCCACCAATTTACTGGTATTAACAAATAGCTACTCGGTCAAATCAGACCACAGATCTTTGACTTTGGTGAAGAAACCTTCGCTTTCTTCGTAGTGTTTGCCAGATTTGGCAAGTGTATCGTCCAACTCTTTCATTAAGTTGTGTTGTTTTTTGTCCAAATTCTTTGGTGTTTCAACAAAGACCTCAACATACATATCGCCACGCGCAGATGAGCGTAGGATAGTCATACCCTTACCTTTAAGACGAAATTGTTGTCCTGTTTGTGTCCCAGCAGGAATTTTAACTTTTGCACGCGCACCTTCTACGGTTGGAACTTCAACAGAACCACCCATAGCAGCTTTCGTCATTGGGACAGGAACACGGCCGTATAGGTCAGAGCCTTCACGTTTAAAGAACTTATGCGGTTTGATGCCGATTAGCACATAAAGGTCACCAGCAGGGCCGCCTTTGACACCAGCTTCACCTTCGCCAGCTAAGCGAATACGACGTCCTTGGTCAATACCGGCAGGGATATCAACTTTGAGTGTTTTTTCTTTTTGAATACGTCCTGCACCACCGCACTTACTACAAGGATCTTTAATGATTTGCCCTTCACCCTGACAGGTTGGACAGGTACGCTCTATCGTAAAGAATCCTTGTTGTGCGCGAACACGTCCACGACCACCACAATCAGGGCAAGATTGATTGCCCTTATCAGATTTTGACCCTGTTCCTTTACAATCACCACATTTTTCAATGCCGGGCACTTTGATGTTAGCTTCCTTGCCTTTGAAGGCGTCCTCCAAAGTGATATCCATCGTGAATTGCATATCATTGCCGCGAGCGGGACCTGAACTGTGTCCACGCCCACCCATGCCGCCACCAAACATATCCTCGAAAATATCGGAGAAGGCTGAGCCAAAGCCCTGAAAATCGGAGGGGTTAAATCCAGCACCACCAGGGCCGCCTGGTCCACCACCAGAAAAAGCCTGAGCACCAAATTGGTCGTAAGCTGCACGTTTTTGTGGATCTTTCAGGATATCGTAGGCTTCGTTGACTTCCTTAAACTTGGCTTCGGCTTGTTTATCATCCTTATTTTGGTCGGGGTGATATTTCATCGCAAGCTTACGATAAGATTTTTTAATCTCATCACCATCGGCTTTGCGGTCAACGCCAAGTGTTTTGTAAAAGTCTTTTTCGTCACTCATGGAATGGTATTCCCCTCGAAAGGGAAAAGACGGCCCTTAAGCCGTCTTTCCTTCTGCGTTGTTGTCTTCGTCTTCATTCTCATCATCGTCCTCCATGGACAAATCAGTGAAATCGGCATCAACAACATCATCGCTGTTATCTGCATTAGTCGCAGCGCTATCAGCTTCTTCAGAAGCAGCTGCTTCTTGAGCCTTACGGTAAGCTGCTTCACCCAGCTTCATAGAGGCTTCCTGCAGTGCAGTCATCTTTGTGTTAATTTCCTCTGCATCATCGGACTCAAGAACAGATTTCAACTCTTCAAGAGCAGTTTCTGTTGCTTTTTTATCCTCTTCAGGAATGTCACCACCAACTTCTGATAAGGTTTTCTCAGTTGCGTGAACCAGACCTTCGGCTTGGTTTCTAGCTTCAATGCTAGAGCGACGTTTTTTATCTTCTTCAGCATTGGCTTCAGCATCTTTTACCATTTGCTCAATATCTGAATCCGACAGGCCACCAGAGGCTTGAATGCGGATTTGCTGTTCCTTACCAGTCGCCTTGTCTTTGGCAGAAACCTGAACAATACCGTTGGCATCAATATCAAAGGTGACTTCGATTTGAGGAATACCGCGAGGGGCACCCGGAATACCAACAAGATCAAATTGACCAAGCATTTTGTTGTCCGCCGCCATTTCACGCTCTCCTTGGAAAACGCGGATGGTCACGGCTGTTTGGTTATCTTCTGCGGTTGAGAAGGATTGTGACTTTTTGGTTGGAATAGTTGTGTTGCGTTCGATAAGGCGCGTAAACACGCCACCCAATGTCTCAATACCAAGTGACAATGGGGTAACATCAAGAAGAAGAACATCCTTCACGTCACCTTGCAAAACACCACCTTGAATAGCAGCACCATCGGCAACAACCTCATCGGGATTTACACCCTTATGTGGCTCTTTTCCAAAGAAGTCTTGAACAGTTTGAATAATTTTTGGCATACGTGTCATACCACCAACAAGAACCACCTCGTCAATTTCAGACGCCTTAATACCAGCATCTTTTAATGCTGATTTACACGGCTCGATTGTTTTGCGGATAAGATCATCAACAAGTGCTTCCAGTTTAGCGCGTGACAATTTGATATTCAGGTGTTTAGGACCTGATGCATCTGCTGTCACGAACGGAAGGTTCACTTCTGTGTTTGTTGAAGATGACAATTCTATTTTTGCTTTTTCAGCGGCTTCTTTCAAACGCTGTAGAGCAAGCTTGTCATCACGTAAATCAATACCGTTTTCTTTTTTGAATTCATCTGCAAGGTAATCAATGATGCGAAGATCAAAGTCTTCACCACCAAGAAATGTGTCCCCGTTTGTGGATTTCACTTCAAAAACACCATCACCAATTTCGAGGATAGAGACATCAAACGTCCCACCACCAAGGTCATACACAACGACAGTACCAGTTTTCTTTTTATCCAGACCATAAGCTAACGCAGCAGCAGTAGGCTCGTTGATAATACGAAGAACTTCAAGACCAGCAATTTTACCAGCATCTTTTGTGGCTTGTCTTTGAGAGTCATTAAAGTAAGCAGGAACAGTAATCACAGCTTGTGTAACTTCTGCGCCTAAGAAACTTTCGGCCGTTTCTTTCATTTTACCCAAAATCATTGCTGAAAGCTGAGCTGGGTCATAAATTTCACCATCAACTTCAAAATGGGCATCACCATTTTTGGCTTCTACAATTTTGAAAGGCGCCTTATCAATCATGTCTTTCACGGCAGGGTCTTTGAAACGGCGACCGATAAGACGTTTTACGGCATAAAGTGTGCTTTCTGGGTTGGTTACAGCTTGGCGTTTAGCTGGCTGTCCAACAAGACGTTCACCGTCTTTTGTGAAAGCAATCATTGAAGGTGTCGTTCTTGCACCTTCTGAATTTTCAATAACACGGGGTTCCTTACCGTCCATCACGGCTACACAGGAGTTCGTGGTTCCTAAGTCAATACCAATTACTTTACTCATTTTTTCCTCGTTTTCTTTGGCAAATTAATGTCAGCCCTTAAATAGGCACCGTCATAAATCCCCTAAGAGGATGTCTCTAATTTAAGCTGAGACGCTCTTAAGATAAGGTTTGTCGTCTTTCAAACCCTTTATAGGCGTTTTTGTTCCGACAACTCTTATACGGGACTTTTACTGAAACGGATTAAAGCAGTTTCGTTAATAAGGTTCAACCCTTACATGAACCTAATTACAGATAAATTTTTAAGCCTTTGTGTCAATGCTGTGACCTGTGGTTTCTTCTGGGTCAACGGCCTTTGCAACGCCAACGCGAGCAGGGCGTAAAAGGCGGTCATGTAGAAGGTAGCCTTGCTCCATAACCTGAATAACTGTTCCGGGCTCTTTATCACCTATTGGTGTTTCAAACATTACTTCGTGGAAGTTAGGATCAAAAGGTTCACCCAGAGGGAAAAGTTTTGTAATACCATGTCTTTCAAGAGCAGTTAGCAATTCACGCTCTGTTGCCTCGATTCCCGTCTGTAAATTGGTGAAGTGCTCTGATACACCGCTTCTATCTTCGGGAATGGCATCCAATGCACGACGAAGATTATCTGCAACAGAGAGTAAGTCTCTGGCAAAACTGGAAATAGCATATTTAGATGCTTCTTCGCGGTCTTTTTGAGCACGCTTACGTGTATTCTCAGCCTCTGCCATAGCTCGCAGAACTCTTTCCTTGGCTTCCAGAAGTTGTGCCTGAACATCGTCACCTGTGTCCTCGGCATCGTCTAGCTCTTCCTCAGGTATGTCTACATAAGAAGCATAATTCTCTACATTGGATTCCTCATCAGACACTTCTTCCTTACCGCGTTTGGCAAAGGGGCCTGTAGGTTCATCAAAACCAGCAGGGGGTTTCTTTTCTTCTGTGTTTTCGTTTTCTTCTTTAGGCTTTTCGCTCATTGGTATTCCGTGTGCTTGGTTGTTCTCAAAAGACCCTATCATATTTAGGGAGAGAGGCTTAAACAATCAAGGGCAGTGATACAAGAATTGACAATTCATTCCCACTCCGTTTTGATGCTGGTGAATTAAAATGAACAAAAAGGATATTTTATGCGACCTTCTGGCCGAACCCCTGAACAAATGAGAGATGTTATATTCGAGCGTGGATTTTCAAAACACGCCGAAGGTTCATGTCTGGTAAAATGTGGAAACACGCATGTTTTGTGTACTGCTTCTGTTGAAGAAAAAGTGCCGGGCTGGATGCGTGGGTCAGGTAAGGGGTGGGTCACGGCAGAATATGGAATGCTTCCACGCTCAACACATCAACGTATGGATAGAGAAGCAGCTCGCGGAAAACAATCTGGTCGTACCCAAGAAATTCAACGCTTGATTGGTCGCTCTATGCGCTCGGTTGTCGACTTGCAAAAGCTGGGTGAGAGACAAGTACGCATTGATTGTGATGTTATTCAAGCTGATGGTGGAACACGAACAGCTGCTATCACGGGCGCTTATATTGCGCTTCAAGAGGCGATTGATCATATAATGAAAGTGGGGCTTCTGACTGAAACACCACTAACTGATAGTGTCAGCGCAATCTCATGCGGAATTTATCAAGGTACATCAGTGTTGGATTTGGATTATAACGAAGATTCAACTGCCGAAACAGATGCCAATTTTGTTCTCACGGGTAATGGGGGCATTGTTGAAATACAAGGAACGGCTGAACAGTCACCATTTTCGGAAGAAGAGTTCATGACTCTTCTTTCTTTGGCGAAAAAAGGTTGTGGTGAACTCAAGCAACTTCAAGAAGACACTTTTAAATAATGGAAAAGCTTGTCCTTGCAACACATAACAAGGGCAAGATTGCCGAGATGTCGGATGTACTTAAGTCTTATGTAGGCAAAGTATTGTCCGCCCATGACATCACATTTTCTGAACCAGAAGAAACAGGCACAACATTTGCCGCAAATGCTCTTCTTAAAGCACGCTCTGCCTGTGAAGAGACAGGACTACCGTCTTTAGCGGATGATAGTGGTCTATGTGTCAATGCGTTGAATGGACAGCCCGGTATTTATTCTGCGCGATGGGCAGGTGAAGAAAGAGATTTTGAAATGGCGATGGGCTTTCTTGATGCAAAGCTTGTCGATACAGAAGACAGTTCAGCTTATTTTATTGCCGTACTGGCGTTGGTTTTCCCAAATGGTGAGGAACATATTTTTGAAGGACGTTGTGAAGGTAACCTGATTTGGCCACCAAGCGGTGACAAAGGATTTGGTTACGATCCTATGTTTGTTCCAGAAGGCAAACGTCAGACTTTCGGGGAGATGGAACCAGATGAAAAGCGTAAAATTTCCCATCGTGCGAAAGCGTTAAAAGAATTAAGCGTATTTCTAAGAGCCGAGAACAATGGATAATCTCTCCATTTATATCCATTGGCCGTATTGCCTTTCGAAGTGTCCGTATTGTGATTTTAATTCTCATGTCGCAGAGAGTATTGACCATTATATGTGGTTGGACGCTTATAGGCGTGAACTTGGGTTTTATGCAGAAAAAACAGGTGATAGGAATATCACATCTATTTTTTTTGGTGGTGGGACACCCTCACTAATGAAGCCGCATGTAATTGAAGGTGTTCTCGAATTTATTTCTGAGAAGTGGCAGGTGAATAATGATTGTGAAATCACTTTGGAAGCCAACCCAACGTCTGTTGAGGCGGATAAGTTTGAAGGTTTTAAGCAGGCAGGGATTAATCGTGTCTCTGTTGGTGTGCAGTCTCTGAACAAAAAAGATTTAAAATTCTTGGGGCGAGAGCACTCACCAAATGAGGCCTTGAAGGCCGTTGAAACAGCTTCAAAGATTTTTGATCGTTTCTCGTTCGATATGATTTATGCGCGCCCCAAACAAACAATTGAAGAATGGCAAAAGGAATTAACATTTACCCTTAATCACATGGGCAATCATGCCTCTCTCTATCAATTAACGATTGAACCGAACACACCATTCTTTACGCGTTACAAACGTGGAGATTTTCAAATTCCTAACGAGGAATTAGGGGCTGATCTATACCTCGCCACAGAAGACATTATGAACTCTGTAGGTTTCACATCCTATGAAGTTTCAAATTATGGACGGGAAGGCGATATGTCCATCCATAATCTGGCTTACTGGCGATATCAAGATTATCTGGGCATTGGTCCGGGGGCTCATGGTCGTGTAACGCTGGACGGGCAGAAGCATGCGACACGTATGCACCGCGCACCACAAATTTGGATGGAGAAAGTTTTTGCTAATGGAAACGGATTACAGGATAATTTTCCATTGACCATTGAAGAACAAAGTCACGAAAAAGTATTGATGGGACTGCGTCTTAAAGAAGGTGTGAGTGCGGAATTACTACCAGCATCAAGAATAGCTGTGCTTGTTCAGAATGGTGATTTGATTAAAACAGAAAACGGCAACATCTCTGCAACAACGACAGGTCGCTTGCGTTTAAACGCTGTACTTGATTACCTTATCAATTCTACTGACCAGATTGCATTCCAGTAAGAGCTGATAAATCAGCGCCATTAATAGTGAATGAGCCTGTGTCATCCAGTTTTAAATCATAAGTGCGCGTATCGTTGTCACCTTGTTTTTGCCCTATCAACTGCAACATAGTGAGTGTTTGCATGATTTTGGTTTCCATCGGTGATAGAGAGCCAGATCGTGATTTGAATGAATTCATAATTGTATCAAGTCCAGTAATCTTTCCCTTAAAATCAGCTGTTGCTCCCATAGGAGAGCTTTGATTTGCAACGGCAGAACCTTGAAGGTGAGCGATATAGTCTTTTCCAGCAAAATAGATTTTATCAATTTTGAAACTTGAGCCAGCCTCTGCCAAAGTCTGAGGCATGGTCATCATCGCCATCATTGGATTGGCTTGTGTGTCTTCTAGAAGATTAGCATTGGTCTCAATAATTTTTTGAGCAGGCAAATTGAGAAAATTAAAATCAATCGCGACTTCGTGAGGTACAAGATTGCCGTCTACTGCCTCTACTGCAGAAAGAGGAACATCAAATGGTTGTGTTTTATAGCCAAGACTTAAGCCAAATTGGACTTTATCCTGTCTTAAATCATCCATACGAAGTCCAAAACGTGCAGTATCAATTTTAACAGCCTCTGGCTTAACACCATTCTCTTGTCTGGGCGGATAAATCGTAATGTCATTGGCATTAAAGTTCGCGCTCATCCCGTCAAATATTGAAAAGAAAGAATTTGCGGCAATGTCTTTTTGATCATTGGTTTCAACCATCTTTTCAACGTTGTTTTGGAAAGATGAAAGTTTGTCAAAATCCATACCTTTCACATTTGAGATTATATTGAGCTCACGAACGGTCGCAACGGGAATGCCTTTTTCTTGAAATGTAATTTTCTCTGCTTTTAATTGGCTTGGACCAGTCAAACGAGTGCCATTTACTGTGCCATCTTGTGTAATGGACATATTGGCAATAAACATTGTGCCATCATTTTCGGCAAATTTTAGTGCGGTATCACCGTATTTGGCATTTATCTTCGCAAAGTTATGAATACGTGTATCCCAAACACCTTTGAAGAACTGGTTATTAATATCCATTGAGAAAATTTCCTTACCATCTTTGCCAACAGCGCGGATAGGTTTCTTCAAAGCCAGAGTCATATTCCATGTATTTTCATCATTGCTAGGTGTGGCATTCATACCCATGCCACCAAGAAGTAATTTCTCACCCTCAAGTCCAGTTGAATACATTGGTGGGATATCAACTGCGTAGTAGCTACCTTTTTCCTCAATAATGATATCTTTATCATCAACAATTGTTAGTCCTGAGATATCAAGATAACTCTCAATTTCTTGTAAGAGAGCAGACTTTGTTTCATCGGTCAGTTGAGCCTGTGTAGGGACAGAAAACGCAAATGAAATCAAGATGGTTAAGAAAGAAAGAAGGGAAAGCTTTTTCATGTGTTGGGAACCTTTAATCGTCTGGACTTTTAGTATCTGAACATAAACTAGGGCAAGTTTGAGCCAATACCAAATAAAAAGGTGATTTTTCTAAAGAAAAAACTGGCTTGAAAGGTGAAAAACGGCATTATAGAACACACTTTTGAGCTTAAATAAGGTAACAGGACAAAATATGAGTATCCTCAAGGCGGAAGCCTCACAGTTCCAAATCAATGATGAGGGCGTAATTGCCTATCAAAAAACACTGAACAACCCAGTTCCAGGTGAACCAGTTGCCAAGATAAGCAAGGGTAAAACCCTAATGTGTCCTGATGTGAAGTTACTTGATGGGTGTTCTGAAGAAGGTGCTCAGGAGCAAGATATTCAAAAGAGGTTAGAAGAATGGTTTGAGGGATATTTGAAAGATGCTCTTGAGCCGTTAAAAAAACTTGAGACTGATGAAAAAATTCCTGCCCCAGCCAAGGCGATTAGTGACGAGTTAATTTCAACACTGGGTGTTATTCACAGAAGCGAATTAGAAAAGCACATTACTGAGTTGGATGAAGAGGGTCGCAAAGCCTTGCGTGCATTGCGTATTAAACTTGGTCCTATCTTGGTGTTTTTACCAGAACTCAATAAACCTAAGGCTGTGCGCGCACGTGCATTGCTTTGGGCATTGTGGAATGACAAAGCGCTTCCTGTGGCGGTTCCTCCTGACGGCTCCGTGTCTATTGCGATTGATCCTGAAACAGTTGATAGATTGTTTTACCGTGCAGTGAGCTATCCTGTGTTTGGTCCAAAAGCCATACGTATTGATATGCTTGATCGCGTTTTGAATGAGATTTATGAAACAGCACAAAATGGTCAATTCCGAGCTCAACATAAAATGGCAGAATGGTTAGGTTGCTCTATTGAAGACCTCTATGCCATTTTACAAGCCATGGGCAATAACCGTATTGAGGGTAAAAAACCTGAGGTTGAAGAGGAGACAAAATCCGAAGAAACCTTAGAAGAAAAAACAGAATCTAAGGCTACAGATGAAAAACCTGAGTTGGATATGTTCTGGCTGAAAAAAGGACAGGCGCACAAGAAAAAAGATTTCAAGCCGAAACCCCAAAAACAGGAAAAGAAAAAACCAGCCCAAGGAAAGAATAAAGGGAAAAAGAAACCCAGCGGACCGCAGATGATTTCAACAGGACCTGCACCTAAACCCGAGGACTCACCTTTTGCTATTTTAGAACAGTTGAAAAAACAGAGCAAATAATGTCAGGCAAAGTAAAAAAAGACAAAGATAACTTGGAAACGGATGATGAGCATTATTCAACAACATTTCCTGATAGCCGTCTAACTTTTGCCGATATTCTTCTTAATCGTTATCTCCCTATTTTAAGCATTACCTATATTGCGTGCGTAATTGGCCTTGCTTTGAAACGTGGCAGTGGAATTTATTTCTTCAATTATTTGTTGGGTGATGAAACATCGTACTTTTTAGCGTTTCTAGTTGCAGCATGGGTGTCTATCCCCGCTATCATCTGGATATCTATGCGAGGGGTGGGGGCACTCACCAGCTATGCCAATAACTGGTACAAGTCGACAACCATCATTATGGTTTTAGTCTTGTTTGCGAGCTTCTTACTGTTTCCGCCAAATGGTCAAGGCAGTGAGATGTGGTATACAGCACGCTTGTTTGTTGCAGCTGCAATTCCAATCCATATTATCCAGTATTGGTTTTTTACTAAAGGCGGGCTGCCAACAAACTACTCGGCGGTTCTAGGCGTGATTGCCCTGACGCTATTTCTCTATGGGGTGGTTGTTCTGTAACAGTGTACCAATGTTCTTTAAGAGCATTTTCAATCAGCCCCATAAGTTTTCTGCGACCAGTTTCATGTTTTGATAGCTCTTCTGCCAGTGCAATTAGTGCCTTTGGAGATTGACCGTTCAGCCTCATTTTTTCAACGAGAACAGGTTCTGCTCCATATTGAGGTACTACTCCTGATGCTATAACCAGTCCATTTCCAAATTGCTTTAAAATTATTGCAGGAGGCTGACCTTCAACATCTTTATATCTGGCAATTATTTTATAATCCTCACCTTCTGCTGGGTAAAGTATAGGGCCATTGCCATAGCATATATCTGTCTCAAAGGAAGCGCTGCCATCTACAAGTAAAGTAATTGTGGTGCATCCACTAAAGTCATTATCAGCTTCGTCTGGAACATAATGAGTAGCTATTGGTCCTGATGCGACGCCAGCTATAAATCTATTGGTATTATTCTGTAACTTAGGCTGAAGTATTGTCGGCGGTTCATATTTTATTGTTGAAAGTGCGTGATAAGCTCCTGCACAGAGACCAAGATATGCTCCGCCATTATTTATAAAATCAGTTATTTTGGAAAAGCCTTTGGTGCCAATATGAGCGGGGTATAGACATTCTTCCCCGATAATTCCAGGAAGCACAAAAAGAAAAGTATTATTGTTTATAACATCCATTTCAGCAAGCTGATGTCGGTTTAAAGGCTGAATGGTCATATCCTTGAACATCCTGCTAAGTTCACCCTCTAAGTATGAGGTTGAGGTAAAGCTTTCTCTGTCACTATAAATAAGAATTTTGCTACGCATTTTAAGATTTTAAATGTTTATTGTTTTTAAAAGAGTTGCGAGGAGGCCGTTAGAAGACTGGTTATCGTTGTCTTGGTATTTTTCTGCAACTGATTTTTGCCATTTGTAAGAGGAATTGAGTCTACCATAAGCAACTGAGTTATAAGTTTCAGAATTAAATTCAATGTGAGGGCTACTTAACAAAACGTTTCCTTTGCCTACAGCTGAGAGGGTGATTGCTGGTGGTTTTTTAGGTAAATTAGAATAGCGAGCTAAAACTTCGACATTTTCATTTTCAGAAAAAATAGGACCTGCACGGTATAGGGTGGTGAAGCTTTCACCGTCCATTTCTATTGTTGTGATGTTGTCCCAACTTTTCTCAATATCACCATCTTCAATAAACTCATAAATTGGGCCTACAGCTTTACAATCAACAAAGTTTAGTTCTCGTTTGCCTATGATTTCTTGGTTTGTATCTTTGCCCCATTCGATTTCGCGACAAGCATAATAGGCGCCTGCGCAAATTCCCAAATAGTTACCACCGTCTTCGACGTATTTGCGAATGACTTTATTACCTTCACCGTTTAATTTTTCACAATAATAAAGGTCTGCGCCGCCTGGCATAACAAATAAACTAACAGAGCTATCAAGGACATCGCCCAAAATGTCAGTAGCATCACAGAAAGTCACAATATGTTCAGGGAAGAGGGTGCTAAGGCTTTTAAAGAGAACGCCGTTATTATGCACATAGTCCTGATAGATCAGAATTTTGTTCATGCGGTTTTATAATGGTTTGGAAAGCTTTAGCCAAGAAAAAACACCGCCTCATAAAGAAGCGGTGCTTTGAAAATTTATTTTAACGCTCTTGCTTATTCAGCAGTAGTGTCAGCATCTACTTCAACATCAACGCTTGCGTCAGTTGTTGTTTCTGTACCAGCATCCCAGTCAGCGTCTGCATCCGCAGATGTTTCTGATTTAACTTCAACAGAAGTTGAGCTATCCATATCATCATTCATTTCAGCGTCTGCACTTGTGTCTGTTTCAGTTTCAACAGTTGTAGATGTATCCATCATAGCGTCTGCATCACTCATAACGCCTGTTGTCGTATCAACAGCAGAGTCCATTGTTGAATCAACGTCAACAGTAACGCCTGAGTCAGCTGAAAGTTGTGCTGATGCTGTTACTGGTGTGAAAGCGATAACAGCTGCTGTTGCTGCCAATGTAAAAAGTGTTTTGTTTAACATGTTCTTTTTCCCCTTAATGGTAATAGAAAGTTTATATTTCAATACATCTATATAAATGTACGTAAAAGTCCAGTAGGAAATCATCTTTATTCGTGGAATTCGGCAGTATCTGGAATACGCGAGAAAGCGATTTTAGTTCCCACATGTCCTGATTTTGTTTCTGGTGAAATTCCTAAATTAATTGTTTCAGCGCCATATCTTTTGTTTAATTCATCCATTAAAGCAGTTAGGCGTGTATTTTGTGTTTTCTTTTTCTTATTCTCATCAAGGCAATCTTCGAACAGGTCAGGGGTTCTGTTTCCCACACTTTCCAATCCATGCAAGGTTGTTGAAACTTTTAAAAGTGTTTGTGGGCGGAGTTCTGTAATCATAAGGCTCCAAAGCTGATCCAGTTTTTCTAAAAAGGTGAAATTATCCTGAGAAGATGGGAAAGAGAGTTGCTTTGCCCATTTTTGTCCATCTGTTGTTCTGACACCTAAGACAAAGTGACGAGCATGGAATTCTTGTCGTCGCAATCTGGCTGCGGCCTTCGTCGTTAATCGCCGTGCAATTAGTCGCGCAATATGTGGTGGGCGATGCGCTGGGTCAAGAACACGTGAATGGCCAAGCATTGAACTGTTTGTTTTTGTCTCGGGAACTTCAAAACCGTGAAGGTTATACCAAAAACGTTCCCCGCTTACGGAACCCCAGACTTTACGTGCATGTTTGGGGCTAATATTCCAAAGTGCTTCTATGGATGTAATGCCGCCTTTTCGTAAGCGCTCTTCCATATTGACGTTAATTCCAGGTAAGTCTCGTAAAGACAAATCAAAAAGCTTGCCCGGCATGTTGTCTTTTTTCAGAACAACAAGGCCGTCTGGTTTTTGCATGTCAGTGGCGACCTTTGCTAGAAAACCATTAGGCGCAAGACCAATGGAGCATTTGATAGCAACACCAACATTATTGGCTAATCCTTGCTTAATTTTATGAGAAACTTCTATGGCCTTTTCGGGTGTTTGTTTGTTTGGCGGGAGCTTGCTGGACAACTCATCAACAGACCACACTTTATTGATGGGGGTATATTTAATAACTTCTTCCAAAATACGGTGGTGATACTCAACATACTTATTATGACGTGCCAGAACGCACACTAAATCAGGACACATCTTTTTGGCTTCATGGATCTTGGTGCCAGTCTTAATGCCAAAGGCTTTTGCCTCATAAGACGCAGCAATAGCACATGTGGCATCTGTCATAGATGGTACAACCGCAATGGGTCTTCCGCGTAACTCTGGATGCTCTTGTTGTTCAACACTAGCGAAGTAACTGTTGAGGTCAAGAAAAAGCCAGCGTATCTGATTGGTTGGAGCCTCAAACATATTGTTCCCTTTTTGTTCTTTTTATATAGAATGAAAAACGGGAGAATTACAATCTAATTTTTAGGAAGCGAAGGCTGTTTTTGGTTCTGAAGCAAACTCAAGGGGAAGGGAAATGGTAAAGATGGAACCTTTGGCTTTTTTACTCTCTACTGTAATGGTGCCACCCATTTTTTCTACCAAGAGCTTTGTGATAGGCAATCCCAATCCTGTTCCTGTCTTATGATGAGTATCACGATTGGTGTTTTGACTAAACGGTTCAAAAATATGCGGTATTTCTTCTTTTGAAATACCCATCCCTGTATCTTCTATTTTACAAACAAACTCTCCTCTATCAGAAAGAGACGTTTCAATTTTTATATGCCCTTTATCAGTATATTTGATGGCATTCCCAATAAGATTTATGAGGATTTGTTTCACGCGCAACTCATCGCAAATCCAACTGACATCTTTTGTGTTGGGGTTGTCATAGATAATAACGAGATTTTTTTGTTGTGCTTCGACTTCAAGTATTTCCAGAATATCACTCATAATTCCATCGCATGAACAAGACTCAAAGGTAAATTCATAGTGCGGGTTTTGGTATTTTGTGAAATCAAGAAGGCTATCTATGATTTTATTCATATGCAGCGCACTTGTATGAATAGCATTAAAAAATGGTTTTGCTTCTTCTGACAGTTC
>JBBKVR010000101.1:0-6322 GCA_037968575.1 Bdellovibrionales bacterium
TCAGGGCCGACCCGCAAAAATCCGACTTGGAGTTGGGATAAGCTGGAGGGGGCATTGGTAGGGCGTTCGCACCGCTCATCAGATGCAAAATTAAAGCTTTTTGAACTCATAGAAAAACATCGTGAAATTTTAGGTATTCCAGCCGATTATAAAATTGGAATTGTACCTGCGTCTGATACAGGTGCGGTTGAAATGGTAATGTGGTCAATGTTGGGCGCGCGCGGTGTTGATGTTCTTCAGTGGGAGTATTTTTCAAAAGATTGGGCAATTGACGCAAAAGAGCACATGAAAATTGATGATTTGCGTGTTCTTGAAGCACCTTATGGCGAAATTCCTGATTTAAGTTCAGTTGATTTCACGCGTGACGTTATTTTCCCATGGAACGGTACAACATCTGGTGCGCGTATTCCTAACCACGATTGGATTTCTGATACGCGTGAGGGCCTAACCATTTGTGATGCAACGTCGGCTATCTTTGCCTACGAAATGGACTGGTCAAAATTGGATGTCGTGACCTGGTCATGGCAAAAGGTTCTGGGCGGTGAAGCAGCGCACGGTATGTTGGTTTTATCTCCGCGTGCAGTTGAGCGTTTGGAAAACTATACACCTGACAGACCGCTGCCGAAGATTTTCAGAATGACAACAAAAGACGGCAAATTGAATGATGCCTTATTTAAAGGCGCAACAATTAATACCCCATCTATGATTGCGGTTGAGGATTGTTTGAGTGCACTCAAATGGGTTGAATCTGTTGGTGGTGTTCAGGGAATGATTGAGCGTTCTAAAGATAATTTGCACGCAGTTGAAGAGTGGGTTGCGGGTATCGATTGGATAGACTTCCTGACAACAGACAAAACCATTCGTTCATCAACAGCGCTATGCCTGCGAATTATCGACCCTGAAATTTTAGCACTGCCCGAAGATGATCAAAAACATTTCGTGAAAGAAATTTTAACAACTCTTGATGAAGAAAATGCCGCCAAAGATATGAATGCCTATAAAACCGCGCCCCTTGGCTTCCGTATTTGGGGTGGGGGAACAGTCGATAGGAAAGACATTGAAGATTTGTTCCCATGGCTGGAGTGGGCTTATGAAATGCACAAAGAAAAATTACTGCAAAAAGCAGCTTAAGGAGACAAAATGCCAAAGGTTTTAATTAGTGACAAAATGGATGTTCTGGCCGAAGAGACATTCAAAAAACGTGGGTGTGAAGTTGATTTTAAGCCTGGTCTTTCGCCCGAAGAATTAAAGAAAATTATTGGGGAGTATGATGGCTTGGCAATGCGTTCTTCAACCAACGTTACTCCCGATATTTTGAATGCTGCAAAAAATCTGAAAGTGATTGGTCGCGCAGGAATTGGTGTTGATAATATTGATGTAAAATCTGCTACCGAAAAAGGTGTGATTGTGATGAACACACCTTTTGGCAATTCTATCACTACGGCTGAACATGCCATTTCATTGATGCTTTCCCTCGCTCGCCAAATCCCACAAGCCAATGAATCCACCCATGCAGGCAAATGGGAAAAATCCAAATTTATGGGCACAGAACTCTATAGCAAAACACTTGGCGTGATTGGGTGCGGGAACATTGGCGCAATTGTTGCTTCTCGAGGTCTGGGGTTACAGATGAAAGTCATTGCCTTTGACCCATTTTTAACAGATGACCGTGCCAAAGAGCTTGGTGTTGAAAAGGTTGAGTTGGAGAACCTGTTGGAACGTGCTGATTTCATTACACTTCATGTTCCTAAAAATGAAAAAACACTAGGCATGATTAACGCTGAAGCCATCGCGAAAATGAAAAACGGCGTTCGGATTATAAACTGCGCGCGCGGCGGTTTAATTGTTGAGGCTGATTTAAAAGAAGCGCTCGATTCTGGAAAGGTTGCAGGTGCTGCGCTGGATGTATTTGAGGTTGAACCTGCAACGGAAAACGCTCTATTTAAACATGAGAATGTCATTTGTACGCCACATTTAGGGGCATCTACAAAAGAAGCACAAGTCAATGTTGCCTTACAAGTTGCAGAACAAATCAGTGATTATTTATTAAGTGGCGCAATTACCAATGCATTGAATACAGCGTCGATTTCTGCGGAAGAAGCACCCAAATTAAAACCTTACATTGCACTTTGTGAAAAGCTTGGCAGTTTTGCAGGACAAATTACAGGCAGCGGGATTTCAAAAATTGAAATTGAGTATTTAGGTAGGGCTTCCGAACTTAATACACGTCCACTCACATCATCAATTCTGGCAAAATTACTTGGCGCTATGTCGGACAGTGTGAATATGGTTAACGCATTTGAATTTGCCAAAAACAAAGGCATCACTATTTCTGAGACAAAAACCCAAAGCCGTGATGTGTTACCGACTGGCGTTATTTTGACGGTAACGTCTGAGCAAAGAGAGCGCAGTATTACGGGAACTCTCTATGGCAATGGTCAGCCTCGTATCGTCAATATTGAGGGTGTTCCTGTGGAGGCTGCTCTTGAGGGCCATATGCTGTTTATCCGTAACAAAGATAAGCCCGGCATGATAGGCGGAGTGGGAACATTACTTGGTCAGGCAGGATGCAATATCTCAGACTTTCGTTTGGGCCGCACACCTGATGGCAATTCCGCTGTGGCTATGGTGTCGTTGGATTGTGAAATTTCTGACGAGATATTCGAGAAGGTCGCTAAGCTCGATCAAATCGATAACGTTGTACGGCTCAACTTCTAGTGGTATAACGCTTTTATGTCCGTTTTAGATATTTTAATTAATTACCATCAGGCCTTTTTCAAAGGACTACTGGTGACGATACAATTGTCCGCCATTATCTGGGGTTGTGGGATATTCTTAGGCTCAGCCTTAGGACTTGCAGGATCACACTTTAAGTATAGCGTTGGATTGCCCAGTCGCCTAATTTCATTTTTGCTGTCTGGTATTCCTATTTTGGTCTTCTTGTTCTGGTTGCATTATCCTGCACAATCGATGCTCGATATTGTTGTTGACCCTTTTTATACGGCAGCTTTGACACTCTCGATTGTGAATATTTTTGCCGTCTCTGATTTAACGCGTGGTGTTTTGAATGATTTCCCGAAACAATATTTAACGGCAGCCAAGGTTACAGGATTAACGCGCGAACAAACCATTTTTAAAATCCAACTTCCGTTGATATTGCGCGAAGTTATTCCTGCACTTTTATTGCTTCAGGTCACTATGCTACATACAACTTTATTTGCCAGTTTGATTTCCGTGGAAGAAATTTTCCGTGTGGCACAAAGAATTAACGCGCAAATTTATCGCCCTGTTGAAATCTATACAGCGCTTGGCATTTTCTTCCTGTTTGTCTGTCTACCGATTAACGGTTTTGCTTTTTGGCTCAAACATAAATACACCCGCAACTTATCCGAAAATTAGGAAAAATTATGAAAATATTTCTTTCAGCTATTTTAATTATTGTCGTCTCACTGCCAGCCTTGGCTGCGGATGACTCCGTCTATAAT
This sequence comes from Bdellovibrionales bacterium, assembly GCA_037968575.1. Lineage (GTDB taxonomy): Bacteria > Pseudomonadota > Alphaproteobacteria > Micavibrionales > Micavibrionaceae > UBA2137. The sequence continues at coordinate 3,486 of JBBKVR010000101.1, forward strand.
CGTGTGATGGAAAAACGGACGATTGATTGTGGTTACTTTGTAGAGCCACCATTTACACTAAAAGACGAAGCTACAAGTGAGTATTCTGGTCTGGCCGTGGATCTAACAAAAATGATTGCCAAAGAATTGGATCTAAAAGTGAATTGGAAGGAACAAATTAGTTTTGCTACGTTCCCTGAAGATTTAAATGCCAATAAGTACGATATGGTTTGTGGCTCTATCTTTGCTCTGCCACGTGCAGGGCGTATGGATTACACATCACCTTATGCGTATGTTTCTATGGTAGGTTATGTAAGGCCAGATAATGAGAAATTAGATAAAGCATTTAATGACGTTGACTGGTCAGATGTCACAATTGTTGGCTTAGATGGAGAAGGGGCGACGACGGCTGCACAAAAGCTTTTGCCTGAGGCTAAAATGCAAGTTTTACCTCAACTCTCAAATATCTCTGAAATGCTGCTAACAGTGGCTAGCGGAAAAGCGGATGTGGCCTTTGTTTTGCCATCTGTGTTTGAGGACTTCAATAAAGCCAATCCAGGAAAGTTAAGAAAAGCAAAACTGGATAAACCTTTATATAGTTATGCCGTTGGTTTTGGGATTGCCAAAGGACAAGAAGAATATAAAGCCCTTATCAATAACGTCTTGCGTCAATACACAGTATCAGGCGAATTGAAGTCGCTATTCGAAAAACACGACCCAGATGGATTTTTTGAATATCCAACAGTGGCAAAAGAAAGCGTGAAATGAGAGAACACCTAATCCTCACCTTTTTACTTTGCTTAATTTCTTTACCTGCTTTTGCACATGATGGACAAAACTCTGCCTACGATCGTGTCATGAAATCGGGAAAGATAAGATGTGGTTACGTGATTACAGAAGCTTTGCAACAAGACCCAAATACAGAAGAAATTAGTGGAATTGTATACGATGTGTTGGTAGCTGCAGGTAAGCTTCTTGATCTAGAAATTGAATGGACTGAGGAACTGACATGGGCAACGTTTCCAGAAGCTATCAAAAGCAACCGTATTGATGCTATTTGCACAAATTTCTGGCTTGATCCTGCAGGTAGTAAGCATGTGAGTTATACAGTGCCCTTCTATTATAGTGGAGTAGGTGTTTATGTGCGCGAAGATGATAACAGGTTTAACAAGAAGCCTCTGAAAATATTCAACAGCCCTGATATTAAGATAGCTACAAGTGATGGTGAAATGGCATCCATTATTGCCTCGCAAGATTTTCCGAAGGCTTCACTTGTGGCCATTCCTCAATTCGGTGATTCTTCACAGCAACTTATAGAAGTTGCTAATAAAAAAGCAGACGTAACCTTTGTTGATGTTGCGTTGGGCATAGAGTACATGCACAACAATCCAGGAAAAATAAAGGCTCTCCGTCCCACAGAACCGATACGAGTTTTCCCAAATACAATTGCTTTACCTATGAACGAGCCACAGCTTAAGAATATGTTGGATGCAGCGTTGCTTCAGTTAATTTACAGCGGCTATGTTGATCGAGTCTTGAATGAGTATGACGATGTGGCAGGCGGGTATTATCGTATCACTAAACCGTATGAGGTGAAAAAATGAAAAAGCTAATTTTAACAATATTAATGTGTGTCTTGTCCTCTCCTGCCTTTGCAGAAAAAGAGTCCGCTTTCGAACGGGTAATGAGAACGGGTGAAATTCGTTGTGGCTATATTCCGTGGCCGGGGCACATCGAAGTAGATCCAAATACAGCTAAAAAATCAGGCATGATTATCAATATCATGGATGCCATAGCAGAAGAGTTAGAGTTAAAAATTGTTTGGGCAGAAGAAGTTGGCTGGGGTAATTTTGCCGAAGGGCTAAAAACCAATCGCTACGATGCTTTATGCTCAGCCGTGTGGAAATCGGGCGTTCGCGCGAAAATGGGATTACTCACAAGAACACTTTTTTACGAGGGAATGACAGGTGTCGCGAGAAGCGATGATAATCGTTTCGATGAGAGTCTCGATAAATTGAATAGCCCCGACGCTACTGTGGCTGTAATTGATGGCGATATCACACAAGCTATTCGTAAAAAACAATTTCCAAAATCAAAAGAGTTAGCATTGCCCTCGGATATAGATAGTGGTGGATATATCTTAAGTGTCGTCACAGAAAAGGCAGATGTGACTTTTGTTGGTGTTAAAATCTTGGAAAACTATAACAAGAATAATGATAAAAAATTGAAAAAAATATTAGGCGGAAAACCCGTTCGTATGTTTCCTGATTCTATGGCAGTGCAAAGTGGTGAACATGATCTAAAAGCCATGCTTGATGCAGCCATAGAGACGTTACAAGTTAGCGGAGATATGAAGCGTATTCTCCAACCTTACAGGAAAGACGGAATTTATCCGTCTATGCATGAGGCAAAATAGAGAGGTGTTCCAATGAAACAACTAATTTTAATATTCTTATTAATCGTCATCGCACTGCCTGCTATGGCTGAGGAAACAGCTTATGACAGGGTTATAAAGAGTGGAAAAATTCGCTGTGGTTACGCAATGTCACCTCCGAATTTAGAGAAAGACCCAAATTCTGGAAAATTGTATGGGCTGGAAAAAGATATATGGGCTGAAATTGGTAAAGAACTTGACCTTGAAATCGTTTGGACAGAAGAGGTGGGTTGGGGAAATTATATCGAAGGTCTAAAGACTAGTCGCTATGATGCTTTTTGTAATCAAGCGTGGCCAACTCCTGGAAGAATTAAAAATACGACCATGGCAGGTCCGACAAATTATCAAGCTATTTACGGTTATGTGCGCGCTGACGACGACCGTTTTGATTCTGGAGATTTTAGCATTGTAAATAATCCAGATA
>JBBKVR010000102.1:0-15763 GCA_037968575.1 Bdellovibrionales bacterium
AAAGGCAATATTGATATTTTGGTAGCAACTACGGTGATTGAAGTTGGTGTGGATGTCCCTGAAGCAACAATCATGGTGATTGAAGAAGCTCACCGTTTCGGGCTTTCACAACTGCACCAGTTACGCGGACGTGTAGGGCGTGGCGCAGATAAATCTTACTGTTTCTTACTTTATAAAACACCGCTCACAGGTTCAGCCAAAGAACGTTTATCAATCATGCGTGATACTGAAGATGGGTTTTTGATAGCTGAAAAAGATATGGAGTTGCGCGGAAGTGGTGATGTATTAGGAACAAAGCAAAGCGGATTACCTGACTTTCACATTGCCTCACTTGAGACTCACGGGCATCTTATCCCTATTGCACGAGATGATGCGAAACTGATACTTGGGAAAGATCCTGATTTACAATCGGAACGCGGACAAAATCTCAGAACACTGCTCTATCTTTTCCAGAGCGACAAAGCGATTGGCTATCTGAAGTCAGGCTAGGACTTTTTCTTCGCCTTTGAGATTGTTGCTTTTTTCTTCGCAGGCGTTTTGCTTTCAACTTTTTTATCTTCAACTTTTTTCCTGGGCAAATATTCAGGTGTGATAATCCCTGCTGAGACAATCATCTTAATACCTGCTTCAACTGTCATATCCAGAAATTGAACGTCTTTTCTTGGTACAAACAACAAGAACCCAGATGTCGGGTTTGGTGTTGTAGGCAGAAACACATTGATTGTGTCTTCATCTGTTAATTCTTCGACTTCACCAGCCGTTGTCCCCGTCAAAAACCCAAGACAGTAAATCCCCTTACGTGGATATTCAATCATCACCACATCACGGAAAGCACGGTTCTTAGTGGTTACCACTGTTTCCATGATTTGTTTGAGTGCCGCATAAATCGTGCGCACAATCGGCATCTTTGCCAAAACATATTCGGACATCCTTAAGAGAAGTTGACCCATGTAGTTGCGGGTTAGCCAGCCAATACCAATAAAGAAGACAACAGCAACGACAATCCCAAACCCAGGAACTGCATAGCCTTTATCGTAAGGGTCATTGAATGACAGCATGTCGCGCACACGGCTATCAATCAGGTTCAAAAACCATAACGTGACGTAAAGTGTGATGGCAATTGGGGCTGTTACCAACATCCCTGCAATGAAGTAATTTCGTAGCCGCGCAAACAGGCTAGTCTTTTCTTTCTGAGTATCTCCAGAAGATGCAAGGAGGTTTTTTAGCGGGTTCTCGTCATTCATGGTCAATATCTATAATCTATCCTAGGAAAACTGCAATCCTTCTCTTCCCTTGTACGACTTCGCACACTATCTTAGCTCCATGCCTGACCCACTCATACAGATTGCCATCATTACCCTTTTTGCAATTGCGGGTCAGTGGTTTGGTTGGAAGCTCAAAACTCCATCAATTGTTTTCCTGCTTTCAGCTGGTTTTATAGCAGGACCTATTTTAGGTCTTATAGAACCTCAATCACTTTTCGGCGATCTTCTCCAGCCTGCAATTTCCGTTGCTGTTGCCATCATTCTTTTTGAAGGCAGTTTAGGTTTAAACTTTAAAGAACTCAGGCATGCACGCGCTGCCATTCGCCATTTTGTGATTATTGGCGCGCCAGTGGGCTGGTTCATAACATCGAGTGCGGCTCACTACATTGGAGGACTATCTTGGCCTGTTGCGATAACCTTTGGGGCTCTTCTGATTGTTACAGGTCCAACAGTGATTATGCCGATTCTCAAAAATGCACGCCTCGATGAACGCACAGGCTCCATCCTGAAATGGGAAGGTATCGTCAATGACCCTATTGGCGCAGTGTTGGCCGTTTTGGCTTATGAATATTTTCACCTAACTCATGTCGGGGACATGGGAGGCTCTATGTTTGCAACACATATAGCCTCGGCTCTAATTATGGTTGTTATCGGGAGTATCGCCGCGGGTTTTATCTTGAGTAAAATTCTGAATAAAGGTTGGGTGCCTGAATATTTGAAGCCTGCTTTTATCCTTTCATCCGTTATTCTCCTGTTTGTCGGTTGTAATCTTATTTTGCATGAATCAGGACTGATTGGTGTGACAATCCTTGGTGTTGCCTTGGCTAATTTAGGAGTGACCAGTATTGAAGAAATTAAGCGTTTCAAAGAAACCATGACCATTATGTTGGTCTCAGGTGTTTTTGTTGTTCTCACAGCGCAACTTGATCCAGCTATTTTGCTATCCATTGATTGGAGAGGCATCCTCTTCATTCTTGCTCTACTTTTTATCATCCGCCCTCTTATTGTTTTCTGTGCCAGCATGGGAACGAAGATGAGCTGGAAAGAAATCGTATTTACTGGCTGGATTGCGCCACGCGGGATTGTCTGTGCGGCTGTTGCAGGAATTATGGGTCCCCTTCTCATTGCGGACGGTTATGCAGATGGAGATCAAATTCTTCCCCTCGCCTTTGCGATTGTGATGATAACTGTTTTCTTACACGGTTTTACAGCCAGACCTCTCGGAAAGTTTCTTGGACTTGCTTATGAGAGCGTGGACGGGTTGCTTATCGTTAGTGGCTCCGATTGGGCAGTACAATTTGCAGAAACTTTAAAGAAGCATAATATTTCGGTAATGATTGCCGACAGAAATTATCATTCTCTCAAAACAGCACGCCTTGCAGATATTCCTGTCTATTATGGCGAGGTTCTCTCGGAAGAAACCGAATATAACCTCGAACTAACACGTTATAATAAGCTTCTGGCTGCCACAGATAATGCAGAGTACAACACTCTTCTCTGTTCTCATTTTGCCCACGAATTTGGCCGCGAGCGCGTATTTCAATTGGGTACGCAAGATGATGGAGAGCATGAGCGTAAACAAATTACTGAGACCATTCGTGGACGGACTTTTGCTTCTCAAGAATTAACTTACTGGGATATTGCCAAGCTTTACCGCCAAGGCTGGCGTTTTAAAACAACCCGCGTTGATAAAAACTTCAACCTTGCGGAAATTTTGCAAGAAAAAGAAGATGGTGAAGCCAAAATCATCGGTGTTATTCGTGGGAGCGGTAAGCTTCAATTCCAACCTCCCGAAGAAACATCTCTTAAGGATGAAGATATCGTCATTCTGTTTGAAATTGACGGTGTCAAAGCACCAGAAACAAATAACGGCGGGCAACCTGCTCCGCTACCTGCTTAAATCAAGCTGCTATTTTTGAAAAATCGAGGTCTTTACGCACATAATGGCACGTATAACCATTTGGGTTTTTGATTAAATACTTCTGATGAAAAGCCTCAGCTTCATAGAAAGTATCAGCATCTTCAAGCTTTGTTGAAAGAGGTGCCGGAAAAATATTTGTATCTTCAATTTGCGCCATTAATTTTTTGGCTGTTTCTTCCTGCTCTTTATTTTGCGCAAAAATAGCAGAGCGGTACTGACTGCCAACATCATTGCCTTGTTTATTGACTGTGGTCGGATCATGAATTTGAAAAAAGAAAATAAGTAATTCGGAAAATGATGTCTTCTCAGGATCAAAAATAAGCTCTACAGCTTCGGCATGTCCCGTGTCACCACGACAAATATCATCATAGGTTGGATTATCCAGCGTTCCACCCATATAACCTACGCGTGTATCAAGCACGCCCGGGAATTCGCGGAACAAATCTTCCGTGCCCCAGAAGCACCCACCAGCTAATATTGCTTTTTCAGTCATGGTCTCTAAGATAACCCGATAAATAAAAAAATAAAGGGATTTTAAAAATGCTCCTCAATACACCAATTTGTGACTTTGGTTGGAAGGCCCCATCATTTGACCTCCCTGACCCAGATGGCATTGTACACTCCTATGATGATCTTATGGGTAAAAAAGGTCTGTTGGTTGCCTTTATCTGCAATCATTGCCCTTACGTCCAAGCCATTATTGACCGTCTTGTCATTGACGCAAAGAGATTACAATCCGAAGGTATTAACGTGGTTGCACTCATGTCAAATGACTACAAGGACTATCCAGCGGACAGCCCAGAGAACATGAAAAAATTCTCACGGGAGCATGGATTGACATTCCCCTATCTGGTCGATGACAAGCAGGAAGTCGGCAGGGTTTACGGTGCTATTTGTACACCTGATTTTTTTGGTCTTAACGCAGATGGTGAATTACAATATCGCGGACGCTTAGATGATGCCACAAGCGGTGATGCTTCAAACCGTAAACCAGAACTTCTCAACGCTATGTATCAAATTGCAGAAACAGGACAAGGCCCAAAGGATCAAACACCTAGCATGGGATGTTCAATCAAGTGGAGAGACTAAGCAGGCTCCCAATTATCAATTGCACTAATCTCTATTGTAGGCTGTTCCCATGGATGTAACGCGGCTAATTTGTCCGCAAACGTTTCGATAGTTTTAATTTCTGTATCACCCCGAGCGTAAGTAATAAATTCGTAACATAGTCCCTCTTCAGAACTGCCTACTTGCCCTTTTTGGGGGTTAGCATTTTCATCAGCGACATAACCGCCTGATCTTAAATTAAGCCCAAAAACGCCTGTATAATCACCTGTGCGACCTATGGGGTCTGATTTTTGGAACAATTCAATAATTGGATTAAGAGATGAGCATACCTCTCTTGCTTTGTAAGGTAGCAACGAGGCATTTTGCGATTGGTCGTTATCAAGAGGTAAAACGGCAACAATTTTATAATAAGATGTAATAGGCATCTTATTTACTTATCAATTTTACAGAAGAAAACAAAGAGAAAATGGTGACCATTATAAAAACTTTACATCTTATGCATCAATCATCTGCATAAAGATCATCAAGGAATGGTTTCATGTCTTGTGGTTTTGGATGGATGGGCTCGGACATGTCCCAAATCACTTTATGTTGAGAAGACATCATCTCAACCAGTTCAGCACTCTCGACGATAAAACATACACTTTCTTTACTCGATGACGAGAACAACACTTTGTTCGCATATATCCAATACCCCATAGATGCATGGACTCCTTGCGGAGCTATTCGAATTTCGCGTTTAAATTCAGGACCCACGCCCATAAAAGGATAGCGCTTAACATCAACCGACTGCTGAACAGGCCATATGCCTTTGAGAAACATGTTTTTCTTTATGCGCTCTTTGTTCATATACCAAAAGAATTCTTCAGAAGTCGCCTCAATGGCAGCTTTGATAGACCAAAATGCCAACATCTCCATATTTTCGTAAGACAGATGATCTTGCAGAGCTGTTTCCATACCGTCCCGTCCCTCAAAAATTTGGAAACGTGGGCGCATAAAGCTAAGCCCCGCTCTTTTTTCCAAATCAGGAATAATGTTATCAAGAGCTTTTTCCTTGGAACGTAAATCATCAATTTTACGACGATAAAGCTTGCGCAATTGCTCGCCAGGTTCGGCCGCGTAAATCTTTACGCTTTTACGCAGAGCCTGAACGACAAGCCCACCTGCTACGAGTTTATCAAGGTAGCCGTAAATTGTTGGTCGAGGCATACCCATTTTCTTTGCCAAATCACCACCTGAGCTTGGTCCCGCATCAAGAAGAGAAAGATAAGTCTTAATCTCCTCTTCTTTAAACCCTAAAGTTTCAAATATCTCTTGTAGCATTTACCTAACTTACGTTGTGTTGTCGGAATACTACGACAATAGTTGTCGAATTGTCGTGACACTCATTTGCATTATGCAATTTTTTTCTGTAAATTACAAATCATAATTTAAATATGTAAATAGGGAGAAAATTATGCGTAAATATTCCATTCCATTCTTAATGGCTAGTGCTTTGGCAACATCGCCTGTTATAGCTCAAGAGACAGAAACTGCGCCTGTTGAAGCGCAAGAAACAAATAATCTGGATATAAGTGGTATTGTTCGTATGAACACTATTTTTGATTCAGATGGTGTAAGTCAAAAATTACCTAATCTGATTGTAAACCTAGATTCTGGTGACCTACGGGTAAGTGGAGCAATTAAGCTTGATAATGTAGACGGCAATCTTTTAGGTAATCAGGATGCAAGACTTTTCTTCTTAAATGTCCGTTATACAGGCCTAAGTGATGAAACTGGCACAACATTTACTGCTGGCGTTCTACCTCCATTTGCCTTAACCCGTTATCCTCTTACACGAGGGTTTACCGGTGTCGCTGTTGACGACCAATACGCACTTCGCGGTGGTATATTGGCCGTAAAAGTTGATCAAGTTGCCTACTCCGATGAAAATACAAACATCACTTTGAATGGTGGTATTGGCACTAAGCCTGACTGGCTGGAGCGTTTTGGATCATCTGCTGACCGTGTCCTTTTTGCAGGCGCTGATATTTCACAGGAATTTGGGGATGTGACACTCAATGCAGGTGTCGAAGTTATTGATTTTCAGGATGACACTAATCCATCAGGTACGGATTATTACGGCTATGCCGAGTTGGTAACAAATAGCGGTGATACAGAATTCAGGCTATATGCCGAAGGTGTAACAGGCGAGCGTTGCGTTAATAACATTTGTAACCCAACTGATCGCTATAGCTTAACTGCATCAGCAATAACACCTCTTTCAACGCAAACTGACTGGCAGGTTGCGGCAGGTCTTGTAAATGGTGAACCCGTTGCCGAAACCAGTGTCTTTCATAACTTTGGAGATGGCTGGAGAGGCACGGCAGGTGTTGGGCACAACTTTAGTACCGACAATACAAGTGCAAGAGTTGGGTTGATACATCAGTTTTAAGAGAAAATGGTGACCGCGCGGGGGTTCGAACCCCGGACCTACTGATTAAAAGTCAGTTGCTCTACCAACTGAGCTACGCGGTCATTTTTCAAGTCCATATGAACAGGACTTTAGAACGCAACAGTCATATGGAGTTTGACCGTAAACGTCAAGTATTGATTAGGCTGTGGTCTTATTTTTTTTCTTGAGTGCTTCTAGTACATTTGGTGTCACAAATTTGGAGACATCCCCGCCCAGCGCATAGATTTCCTTAATGAAGGAAGATGAAACAAATTGCCATTTATCTGACGCCATCAGAAAGATGGTTTCAATGTCAGGCTCCATCTGTGCGTTCATGCCTGTCATTTGAAATTCATATTCAAAATCAGATGTTGCACGAAGTCCACGAAAGATGAATTGAGCCTTCTTGCTTTTCGTATAGTGAATAAGAAGCTCATCAAACGCCTCTACCTCTATCTCGCAATGTTTCACATGCATATTTTCAATGTCTGTGCTTACCATTTTAATACGCTCTTGCGGTGTAAAAAGCGGCGCTTTACGCGTATTAGGAGCAATCCCAATCACAAGCTTATCAACCAGTTTTGAAGCACGCTGAATAATGTGCAAATGACCTTTGGTAATCGGGTCAAATGTTCCCGGATAGATGCCTATGCGTTGCATACTCATGAGGTTAGCCTAAAGGAATAGTTCGAGAAGAACATTTATTGCCATTAAAATGACAAAGATCTTAGCAAGAATTGCAAAGGTTTCAGGCCCTTTGTATTTACTGGCTGAACGCCAAATGGGAACAACCATAAACGCTGACCAAGCTAGTGCCAAAACAGCACTTACTGGGTACATCAATCCTGCCAGCATTGCCCCGAACAAACGAATAACAATCCAAACAAGAACGTAATAGCCCCAGAAGGTTGTGGCCAATGGCTTATCACCATTCCACAAGGCGTTGACTGTGTTTTGTAAATCTTTGCTTTCCATGGTGGCTATATTACTGTTTTAGCACTCTTTTGCAAGGCAAATGAAACTTAAGTTTTTTTAAAAACCTAAAGAACGAAGTATAATAGGAAAGGAAGTGCGCCTACAATTATAGCTAGAGTATTTTTCTTTTTCCAAAAACCAAAACCTGTTAGCAAAGCGCACGATCCTACAATTATGAAATATCTTATTGCAAAATTTTCTAAATTTTCATTGGGATGATAAAAATTTGAGATTATAAACAGCGACCATAAAAATGTATAAGCAAGCAAAACAAATAAGCTAGAGAAAACAGCAGCAGCTATGTCCTCTGATTTATTACTCATCGTTTGGTTGGTTACCTGAAGAAGGTGCTGGCACTGGAGGCAATTTGGTCTCTAAGTCAGTCATCGCATCTTCATATGATTGACACGCCAATGCTGGTTGAACTAATAGTGCAAGTAGAGCAGTTAGCAATAGAAGTTTACTCTTCTTCATCAGATGCACTTTCATCTATTAGTGTTTCAGGCTCAGATGTCTCAGCAGTTTCTTCATTTGCGTCTGCTTCCAATACTTCGCCTTCTTCGCCATCCTCATCTTCATCATGATCTTCGATGAGCCAAGCCACAGAAACAACTTTTTCATTTTTACCAACTTTAAAGATTGTCACACCTTGGGCTGAACGCCCTGTGTAACGCACATTGGTAATTGGAGTTCTAATCATTTTTCCTTGGTCAGAGACCAACATCACTTGGTGATCTTCTGTCACAGGGAATGTCGCAACAACTTCGCCTGTTTTCTCAGTCACAGACATATTGATTACACCCTGTCCTCCGCGACCAATTGTGCGGTATTCAGACGCGTATGTGCGCTTCCCAAAACCATTTTCGGAAACACATAATATCGCCTGTCCTTTTTCATCCTCAGCTTCACGCTTGAGAACTGACATGCCTATGACCTCATCACCTTTAGCAAGTCTAATACCGCGCACACCAGTTGAGCTGCGACCAGAGAACACGCGGATTGCATCAACATTAAAGCGGATAGCCTTACCTTTACGGCTAGCAAGCATAATATCTTCATCTTCTTTACAGATTTTGACGGAGACAAGTTCTTCACCCTCACCCAGCTTCATGGCAATCAAACCGTTTGAGCGAATATTTTTGAAATCAGACAATTTGTTACGACGCACAGAGCCATGTGATGTTGCAAACATCAAATCAAGATCTTTCCAAATCTCTTCGTCCTCAGGTAAACGCATGTAAACGCTGACCTTCTCATCTTTTTCCATCGGCAGAAGGTTCACAACCGCTTTACCACGTGATTGTGGAGAGCCGAGTGGCAATTGATAAACTTTCATGCGGTGAACAAGTCCACGGCTTGTGAAGAACAAAATAGGCGTGTGTGTTGAGGCCACGAACAAGTCGGATACAAAATCCTCGTCCTTCATATTCAAGCCAGAGCGCCCTTTACCACCGCGGCGTTGGGCACGATACGTATCGAGAGGTGTACGTTTGACGTAACCATCATTGGTTACAGTGACAACCATGTCTTCGCGCTGGATTAAATCTTCGATATCGGTTTCAAATTCTGCATCAACCAATTCTGTGCGGCGCGGTGTCGCGAACCTTGTTTTAACGTCTTCCAATTCTTCGCGCATCACATCAAACATCTTTTCTTTACTTGCGAGGACAGCGAGCAATTCAGCAATTTGGTCAGTGATGACTTTTAAGTCACCCGCAATTTTATCACGCTCAAGACCTGTTAAGCGATGCAAGCGTAAATCCAGAATGGCTTTGGCTTGAATTTCAGAGAGTTGGTAGGTGCCCTTTTCGCTCAATGGATGCTCAGGGTCATCGATAAGCTCAATAAGTGGCGCAACATCTGTTGCAGGCCATTCTTTTGTCATCAATGCTTCACGCGCAGATTGTGGGTCAGAGGCACTGCGGACAAGCGCAATAATCTCATCAATATTGGCAACAGCCACAGCCAAACCAGCCAAGACGTGGGCGCGGTCGCGGGCCTTATTGAGTTCAAAGATCGTACGGCGCGTAATGACCTCTTTACGGAACACCAAGAAATGATGGATAAAATCGCGTAAAATCATGATTTGTGGGCGACCGTTATTAAGTGCCACCATGTTACAGCCAAATGATGTTTGTAGTGGTGTGTATTTGAAGAGTTGGTTTAGAACGACTTCGGCTTGCTGGTCACGTTTCAGTTCAACAACAACGCGCACACCATCTCTGTCAGACTCATCACGAACCGCTGCAATACCCTCAACGATTTTCTCGCGCGCAACTTCACCTAAACGCTCAAGTAAACGCCCTTTGTTCACTTGGTAAGGCACTTCGGAAACGATAATAGCTTGGCGGTTTTCACGAATTTCTTCAAATTCCGCCTTGGCGCGCATCATCACCGAGCCATTACCTGTTGTGTAAGCAGAATAAATACCGTTACGTCCCAAAATCTGACCACCAGTTGGAAAGTCAGGACCAGGAACAATACCCATAATTTCTTCAGTAGTGATTTCAGGATTATCAATCATCGCAAGACAAGCATCAACGATTTCACCTAAATTATGTGGTGGGATATTTGTTGCCATACCAACAGCGATACCCCCTGCTCCGTTTACAAGCAGGTTTGGAATTCGTGCAGGCAATACCACTGGTTCGTGCTCGGATTCATCATAGTTTGCACGGAAATCAACCGTATCTTTGTCGATGTCCTCAAGAAGAGCCTCTGCAGCTTTGGCAAGGCGCGCCTCAGTATAACGCATAGCAGCAGGAGAATCTCCGTCCATTGAGCCAAAGTTACCTTGACCGTCAATCATAGGAAGACGCAATGACCACGGCTGTGCCATACGCACAAGCGCATCATAAATTGCAGAGTCACCGTGTGGGTGATATTTACCCATCACATCCCCGACAATACGTGCAGATTTACGGTAAGCCTTATCAGAGGTGTAACCACCTTCGCGCATCGCAAAGAAAATACGGCGGTGAACTGGTTTTAACCCATCGCGCACATCAGGCAAAGCGCGCGAGACAATCACGCTCATCGCGTAATCGAGATAAGATTTTTTCATCTCGTCTTCGAGAGCGATTGTCTCAATATCGGTTGGTTCTGCGGGGGCTTCAGCCATAATATTTTCCGTTAATTTTTAAGTGTTTTTTGAGTGGTTAAAACTTAGCAAATATCAAGCCCTCTCACAAGCTTTCAAAGCAAGTCAAATTAAGGGCTTGGGGACAGTTTTAGAGGTGTAAATTTTAGCAATTCTCAGAACGGAATTTCGTCTTCCAATTCATCTACTTGCGTATTGGCAGCGGTAGCAGGTTGTGCTTGGCTTGTACCCGTTGCTTGGGCTTGAGGCACAGGAGAGTATCCACCAGCAGACTCGTTGCTTGCACGTGAATCCAGCATGGTTAACTCACCACGGTAGGGACGAAGAACAACCTCAGTTGTGTATTTCTTTTGACCGTCTTGTTCCCATGAGCGTGTTTCCAGCTGACCTTCAATATAGACCTTGGAGCCCTTTTTCAGATAATTTTCACAAACAGTCATAATACCTTGGTTAAAGACAACAACCTTGTGCCATTGTGTATTTTCACGTTTTTCGCCAGTTGTTTTATCTTTCCAACTTTCAGATGTTGCAATAGACAGATTACAAACCTTGTCTCCTGACTGCATTGCTCTGATTTCAGGGTCGGTGCCCAAATTTCCAATTAATATGACTTTGTTGACTGATCCTGCCACAATTCTCTCCTTAAAAATGATGTAATAATTACTGACTATATGCCCATAAATATGAATGTCAAAGCCTGTTTGAGGACTATCACCAGCATATTTTTCTAGACATAAAACGATTCTTCTGGTCTACTGTTTAATTATAAAAAAAGCCCAATAAGGGTAATTATATTACAAACAGGGAAATTTGAACATGACAGAAAACTACGCTGGGAATCCGTCTATATCGCCTCATATAGCTTCTTATAATCAACTCTTCTCAATTATAGACGCTATGGATTATTGTCCAGAAATACTGGAGGCTTTTTGCCATGACCCCATAATATCCCAGCACAATTCCTTTCGTTCTTCTGTTTGTGCATTTCTTTTAAACGCTACAGAAAAATACATACAAGAAACAGGAATACCTTTTCTTGAAATCGCAGATATATACTCTTCTCTACATCAGGGTACATATGACTCTTACAGCTCCCAAGTCATCCAGCGTCTAGATTTAGAAGAACTAACAAAAGGAAATAGGACTGTTACACCCGACCGCGAATTTTATGAATTTTTTCAGCGCAATCCTCATTTACATCAATATGAAGCCAACTTAAGAAAAAATATTTTTAGTTTCCTTAATGAAATGACCAACCTAGCTTACCCTGAAACCTGCAATTGCACAGATAATTTTAACACATGCAACCAGCAGAATGACGCAATTTATACGCCCGTTATAGCGACTTCTGATGATGGTAATACCTATGATGGCTTTGCTGTAACAAACAGTAATGGGGAGATAACGCAGATTTTTCCTAAAATTGATGGTTGCTTGGAAGTTATAGAAGGTCCATCTGGACCATAAAGTTTCATACGTTTTGTGGCGTGAAAGCCGTTTCAATCACATAGTCTTTTTGTCTTGATATTCTCTGCTCGGATGAACTTGTCACAGCATATTTCAAAGACTGTAACAGTCCTTCCTTGAACACATAATCCGCACGATAAAAGTCTTCCCCACATTTATGAGAACCTTGGGCTTTGCTGTAGTCCTTTGAAAAACTTACATCGTGGAAAAACCGTTCTTCTTCTTGTCCAAAAAACCACTTTTTGATTTTCTCTTCAACTGGGTCATAGCTGTAAAGATAGCGCTGTTCAGTTTCTAAAGACTGTTCTCCAACAACTAATTTGCCAAACTCTTCATATAAAAGCACATTGTCTTTGCCATCTATTTTTGAGAATTCAGCCCTACCAGATAACGTTGCTTCGCCATTGGGAATACCTACCCCTTTATAAATACGGGATATGCTCCACCGACCAACAAGAGCATTAAAAATGGGTTCAGGATTAATTTCAGCCATAAAGATGTATTACCTCAAATTAGGCATATCTCTCAACTCTTTAATGGCTTTGTCTCTATGTAAGGGGTCACTTAACCTGAAATGAGCAGGAACAACGGTTGTCTCCATGAAAGCCTTACGCATATCGAGAGGAAGGCTTTCTAAATCAGGTAGCTCGCCACATAACCTCGCAAGACTATCTGCCATAGAGATATGAGAGTAAGGAAACTGAGACCTTTTTTTTGTGTCTCTCAAAGCACATTTATCGGACAGATGTTCCTCTATTTCTGGACGTAACTCTTCTATATCGACATTGCCACTAAATATTTGCGCAAGCGTTCTTGCTTGTAACTCCATCACAGAAAAATAAGGACCTTTGTAGAAGCCTACAAAGCCCAGTTTAGGAAGGTCAGGGTGAAAAGTTGCCTGGTGGGCAAGGATAGGAAGATAATTGTCATTAGCGTCATATTGCAGAGTGGATTTCATGTTTTCGTCTAAAAACTCAATATCAGGAGCGTATCCAGTAGCAAAGATTACAGTATCTGTAGGAAAGGCAAGGTTTCCACACTCTACCAATCCCTTACTGAACCCAGAAAAACCAGAAATTCTCTGAGGCACAATGTGGCCACTACTGACCAAATCAAGGTATGTATCCGATATTGCCAAGTGCGGAAAATCATCGTTCGCACCTGACCTATAGAGTTCGCGATGAATAATATTTTGTTTGGTGTAAGAGCTTATGCCCTCATTCGCCATTTTGTTTTTCTCTGAACGAGAGGCGTCAGAACTATATTCAGACGTTCTTGAGCCATGCAAAAGATTAAATGGAACACCAGAACCATCAGGATATCTTGAAACAATAAACGGAGCAGATCTGAATAGATGCGTCACAGATGACGCTGTCCCTGCCAGAGATGCGGCAATATCTATGCCTCCAAAAGCTCCTCCGATGACAACAACGTCCTTACCTTTGAAGTCTTCTGCATTCTTATAATCAGCAGCATGCAGTATCTCTTTACCAAAACTTTCTTTTGCCTGCTGTAAATCTGGAAAAGGATAGAGTGCTTTATTGAAAAATCCTGAAGCAACGACCATATAATCGGCATCAATGACATCTTCATGCCCCCTTATTTTGAGAGATACACCATTATCATGGTGTTGTGCCCCATCAACTACAGCCTCGTATCTAATCTTTCTATCCAAATCATGATGTGAGGCATAAGATTGGAGATAACGCCCCATGTCTTGAGCCGTTGGATAATCTTCTTGCCCTTCAGGCCAAGCAAAATCTGAAAAACAACAGGAGTGTCTTGATATATTGGTTTTTAAACTGGACCAGACCATTCCAGCTTCACCATCCGACCATACGCCACCTAGCCTTGAGGAACGCTCGAATATCTCTACATCCATGCCGATTTCCTGGCATTCTTTGGCGGCAACTAACCCCGCCGGGCCTGCGCCTATGATAGCTACTTTTTTCATAAGTCAGTTTTTATCATATTAAATATACATAAGAAACTTTTTTTCTCACTTGTTATTTGAGTGAGAAGAAACATATATAGACTATGCTTAAGACGATATCCGTGCGAGGAGCACGGGAACATAACCTCAAAGATATAAATGTTGATATTCCACGGGACTCACTCGTGGTGATTACTGGTTTGTCTGGTTCAGGAAAATCCTCCCTCGCCTTTGATACAATTTATGCCGAAGGACAACGTCGCTACGTTGAGTCTCTTTCTGCTTATGCACGTCAATTCTTGGAGTTGATGCAAAAGCCTGATGTAGATTCCATAGAAGGTTTATCACCCGCCATTTCTATTGAACAAAAAACAACATCTAAAAACCCCCGCTCAACCGTCGGGACAGTTACAGAAATTCATGACTATATGCGCCTACTTTGGGCACGTGTTGGTATTCCCTATTCTCCTGCGACAGGTAAACCTATTGAGAGTCAGACTGTCTCCGAGATGGTTGATCGTGTTATGGCGTTGGGTGATGGAACACGCCTTTATTTGATGGCACCCATCGTTCGGGGACGAAAAGGTGAATACAAACGTGAATTTGCTGATCTTAAAGCCAAAGGATTCCAGCGCGCTCGTGTCGACGGCACTGTATACGAGTTAGATGAAGTTCCTGAGCTTGATAAGAAATATAAACATGACATTGAAGTTATCGTTGACCGTCTTGTCCTGCGTGATGACATTGGCAATCGCTTAGCGGACTCAGTTGAAACATCTTTGAGGCTCGCAGATGGACTTCTCATTGTTCAAAATGCTGACACAGAAGAAGAACTGATTTTCTCCGAAAAATTTGCCTGTCCTGTTTCTGGTTTTACCATTGCCGAGATTGAGCCTCGCCTCTTCTCATTTAATAGCCCGCATGGTGCCTGCCCTGCTTGTGATGGTTTGGGCAAGAAACTCTATTTTGATGAAGAATTGGTCATTCCCAATCAAAGTAAATCTGTTGCCGAAGGCACTATCGAGCCTTGGTCAAAGAATTTTGCTCCTTATTATATGCAAGCTCTCGAGGCCGTTGCCAAATTCTATAAGATAGACACCAAAAAGCCTTGGAAAGACTTGGACGATAAAGACCGTGATAAATTCTTGCATGGCTCTGGTAAAGACATCATCAAGATTATCTATCAAAGCAAAAATGACAGCACATGGAACAGTAACAAGCCTTTCGAAGGTGTCATTAATAACCTCAAACGTCGGATGCTGGAAACCGAGAGCAATTCCGTGCGTGAAGATTTGGCAAAATATCAAACATCCTCTCCATGCGAAGCGTGCGAAGGTTACCGCCTCAAAGACGAAGCAATGGCCGTTAAAATTGATACACGCCACATCGGGCAAGTGAGTGAACTCTCGATTAGTGAGGCATTGGACTGGTTTGGCAGTGTTGGCAAAAAACTTGATAAACAAAGACTGGAAATCGCCGAGCGTATTCTCAAGGAAATCAATGAACGCTTAACATTCCTCAACAATGTTGGATTGAATTATCTGACACTTTCCCGCTCTTCAGCAACACTCTCAGGTGGTGAGTCACAACGTATCCGCTT
>JBBKVR010000103.1:0-14634 GCA_037968575.1 Bdellovibrionales bacterium
AGTTCAGTGTTATTAAGTTGCAACAATTTAACGGCTTGCTGCATTTGCTGGTTCATAACCAGATTTTGGGAAAGAGACTGTTTAAGGTCTAAATAAGGGCCTTTGGGTTTGTTCATGACAAGACCTAGCTTCTATAAATAAAGTCCATTTTGCGCCAGATATATTTCCGATGAATGTTTGTGAAAAGCCTGTAGAGACTAACGACAGTTAATTTCAAAGGGTTTGAACAAACAGACACATAAATAGACGGCGCCTGGACAGGTTTAAATATAAAAGGAAATGAGGCGGCGTATTCAGCATTCAAATATGCTTGTGCATATCCTTCATGCCTCATAACTTGCTCCTTTCCTTTTATATTTAAACAAAATTGAACTTCTATTTATAGAAGCTAGGTCTAAATTTTATCATGGTCGCCAAAGTTTTGTAGAGAAAACCCTTCACCGAGATAAACACGACGCACGTCTTCATTGTTAACGACGTCTTCAGGTGTGCCTTCCATAAGCTGGACACCGTCATGAAGGATGTAGGCACGGTCAACAATATCCAATGTGTCGCGAACGTTGTGATCGGTAATGAGAACACCAATCCCACGATTTTTGAGCTGCCCAATGAGTTCACGGATATCATTCACGGCGATCGGGTCGATTCCTGCCAAAGGCTCATCAAGTAAGATAAAGCGCGGACGTGCAGCCAGAGCGCGGGCAATCTCGCAACGGCGCCGTTCCCCACCTGACAAGGCAACCGCAGGTGTTTTTCTTAAATGTGCAATAGAGAATTCAGAAAGGAGTTCTTCGAGTAAAGCTTCTGCGCGGGGGGCAGGCATATCCTGTCCTTGCAATACAAGGCGGATATTATCTTCGACATTCAATCCTCTAAAGATGGAGGCTTCTTGTGGAAGATAACCAATGCCTAAACGTGCACGTTGATACATGGGCAGATGGGTAATATTCACACCATCGAGTTTAATTGCACCGCTATCGGCTTTAATGAGACCTGTGACAATATAAAAACATGTGGTTTTACCCGCACCATTTGGACCAAGGAGAGCTACGGCTTCCTTTGGTCTCACATGAAAGGACATATCCCGCAAAACAGGTTTTTTGTGATAGCTTTTGGAAAGGTGTTCAACAACAAGCCCGTCTTGTACGCTTTGGAGATGTTTTTTTTGTGTTGTCAAAGGGGATGCCTTGTTGATTTGTATCTAGCACCAGAATAAACACATTTTACGAAAATAGGTCAATAAAAAAGCCGGATTAACCGACTTTTCTATATCTTATCCAAGAGCAGGGTTTTGAGGGTTACCTTGCGGTATGCCATATTGAGAAATTTCTGCTGGTGTGGGAAACATCACTTTATTATCTGTGCTTAAATAAGGCTTTCCGTGATAACCGATTTCTTCCATTAGGTTTCTTACTTTAACTACGAGAGATTGGTCTTCTTTATCAGTAATATCATGGCAGACAGGAGGCGCTTCATTTGGAGTAGGAAACGCATAAACGTTATCAAAGTTATGTGCTCCTTCAATTTTTGGACCG
This sequence comes from Bdellovibrionales bacterium, assembly GCA_037968575.1. Lineage (GTDB taxonomy): Bacteria > Pseudomonadota > Alphaproteobacteria > Micavibrionales > Micavibrionaceae > UBA2137. The sequence continues at coordinate 1,536 of JBBKVR010000103.1, forward strand.
TCTGGATCTAACCCATATCCCCATTTATGCAATGAAGACATTTCAAACCCTTGTTTTGCAAGAAAGTTATATAGAGGGGTAGGTGTTGGATCATCGTAATATATTATAATTACTGGTGTATCGGGGTTTTGGAGAGCAAGAGGAATACCAATTTTTTCTGCTCTTTCTATTTCACTTTCAAGTGCTTCAAATTGCGTTTCTGAAACATTTTTTTCTCTTAAAATGTTGAGCATGCTCTCATGTGAATTAATAGCTATAACAATTGTATTTTCACCGGATGGGTGTTGTTCTTTAATGTACTGAAAGCCTGCTAAAGAGGTAGGAACGCATATTTTTGCAGGATACGCATAAGTACCATTTGTAAAATGCAGGTTATCATTGGCAATGGCTCTTAAAAATTTGGCAATGTGAGTATGCTCGATACCAGGTAAAATAAAGAGATTATCAGGCTGTGTCATAATTATCCTTTTATGATGTTATGAATAATAAATTAGCGTTAAATTAGCAGTAAATTTTGATATGTCAATAAAAAAGGCCGGAAAATGTCCGACCTTTTTGGTATTTAATACTAAAGCTTAGGTTATGATTTAGCTTCGTCTTCTGTTTCTGCTGTTTCTTCTGTTGAAGTCTCTGCATTATCAGAATTTTCAGAAGTTTCTTCCTCTGTTTCAGCTTCGGCTTTAGCTTTGGTTTCAGCCTCTTTTTTGGCTTTAGCTTCTTCTTTTCGACGCTCTTTTTCGGCTTCTTCAGCTTCAGCTTTGGCTTTTACTTCTTCACCTTTAAGGGCTGTATCGTCAAGAAGATCCTGCTTCATATCATCAGTGCGCTCTTCGACTTTTTCTTTTTGCTCTGATCTTGTGTCTTTTGCATCATCTTCATCAGTGCCAGCAATAAGGGCTCTACCCGTTTTCTGCTGGATTTCAGCTTCTTCTTTAGAGCGTGCAATGTTGATTGTGATACTGACTTTTACTTCAGGGTGAAGCGTGACAGGCACATCAAATAGACCAATCAATTTATAGTTTTGAAGCATAGCAACTTGATTACGCTCAATTGAGAAGCCTTTTTCATTAACTGCGTCAGCGATATCGCGTGCAGAAACTGATCCGTATAGTTGACCACGTTCTGAAGCTTGGCGAATAAGAGCAACCTTTGTACCGTCCAATTTCTTGGCAGTGGCTTCGGCCTCTTTCTTATGCTTAGCACTATTGGCTTCGATATCTTTTTTCTGTGATTCGAAGTAAGCAACATTGTCTTTTGTCGCACGCAAGGCTTTACCTTGAGGCAATAGGAAGTTACGTGCATAACCAGGCTTTACAGTGACAACGTCACCCATATCGCCGAGATTATCTACGCGTTCCAAAAGAATAATTTGTGACATGATTTTGTCCTTTTCTTTTTACAGCAGCTATTAGCGTCTGCGTGAATTATCAGTTTCGATTTGAACGTAAGGCATAAGAGCCATAAAACGTGCGCGCTTAATAGCGTTTGCCAATTCACGTTGTTTCTTCTGTGAAACATTCGTAATACGGCTAGGCATAATTTTTCCACGCTCGGAAATAAAACGTTCTAACAATTTAACATCTTTCCAGTCGATATTAGGAGCGTTCTCGCCTGTAAAAGGACAAGATTTACTACGTCTGAAGAATGTTTTCTTTTGATCTCTATCGTCAGCCATTATGCAGCCTCCTTCTTATCGTAAGAAGAGTCGTTACCACGAAGCATAGCAGACTCATCTGTTGTTGGTTGATCAAGCTTGAGTGTTAAGAAACGCATAACGTCTTCTTCAAGGCGCATTAAGCGTTCAGCTTCAAGCAAAGTTGGTGCATCTGTTTCGCATTCAATCAAAACATAATGACCTTTTTTATTTTTGTTGATTTTGTAGGCAAGAGCGCGAAGACCCCAATTTTCAGTCTTCAATACTTTGCCTTTGTTAGCACTTAGAAGGTCGCTGAACTTCTTTGTCAGTTCTTCGACTTGTTTTGTGCTCAAGTCAGGACGTGCGATATACACGGTTTCATAAATGGCCATCTTGTGTCTCCTCGTGGGTTAACGGCTTTTCTTAAAAGCCCTAAGCCTATAAACCAGTTACAGGCGAGGGGTGTAGGCGTTGTTATAAGGATTTTATCCGCAGACTCAAGTAAAAAATGAAAGATGCATGATAAAAAACTTGACGTAATAAATTAAAGGTTTAGATATGACAGAGAAATAAAACTAAAAACTTTAAAAAAGAGGATAAATAAATGCGTAATTTAGGACTAGCACTTGCTTTGGTTGCTACACCATTAACACTTATAGCTTGTTCAGGAGCAGAAGATGCCCCTGCAGAAGCAGTTGATACCAGAACACCAGAACAAAGAGTTGACTCTATTATGAGCAACACCATGCAACGTGGTATTTGCGGAAGAGCAGCCGACAGAGCGGAAGTAGAAAAAGAAGCGGAGTTGGGCGAATTTTCAGCAGCAGGTATGAATGATTATGATGCATACTATGCAAGACGACGTTTTAATGAAAGTGTTGAAGGCCAGATTTCAGAAGCTCGTGACACAGCAAAAAATGATTGCTATAGAGAAGCAGCGGCAGAAGCTGGACCAGAGGTTTTAGCAGCATATGAAGCTAAGCTAGTTGCTGATGCAGAAGCTGCAAACGCTCCTGCTATACCAGCAGCAGAATAAAATTTGATAAATAATTTGAAAGAGCCCGCTTTCGAGCGGGTTTTTTATTGATTTTGTTGTGCTGGCTTTATCCCTAGTTTATTCGTTGTCTCAATATCATCAATATCGTCTGTACCGTCAACTTCTTCGTTTTCTTCGGCTTGAATTTCAATCTCTTCAGTAACGACAACAGGTGTTGATTTTGGGAGACTTTGTGCTTGCGGGGAAGATGTTTCAACTGTCTTCATCATCTGAAGGTCTTTCATCATAAGCTCTTCAACATCAGCCTTGGCTTCTATATTTATGTGCAAGCCAAATGCTAAAAGAAACGATAGCAATGCAATATAAGGATGTCTGATTTCCAGTTTCATAATACACAAACCAAGGAAACAGCTAAAAAGTTCATTTTTAACCAGTCATGCTTGTCACAGAGCCACGGCGTTCCATTTGCAGGCGTTGAACAAGCTGGTCAATATGCGTAAGGGGTGTTCCGCTTTGCCCCTTATTGACGGAGCGCTTCGTGTGAGTAGCTTTTGGACAAATGGCTTCTTTAAAGCCTAATTTTGAAGCCTCTTTATAGCGTAAATCCATTTGTAAAACAGGACGAATTTCACCTGCCAAGCCAACTTCACCATAAAAAACGGTATCTTCAGGAATAACGGCGTTTGTTAGAGCAGAAATAAGAGCTGCTGCGACTGCCAAATCAGCGCCAGGTTCTTGAATGCGTAAACCTCCAGCAATATTGAGATAGACATCATTATCACCAAATTGTAGACCGCAACGCGCTTCAAGCACTGCCAATATCATAGATAATCGACCGCTATCCCATCCGACAACAGCACGCCGTGGTGTTGCAAAAGTTGTTGGGGCAACAAGAGCTTGCACTTCAACCAAAACAGGGCGCGTCCCTTCAATAGCAGCAAGCACGGCACTGCCTGAGACATTTTCTTGGCGTTGAGAGAGGAAAATCTCAGATGGATTAGAGACTTCTTGTAATCCGCTCTCCAACATCTCGAACACGCCAATTTCATCTGTTGGACCAAAACGGTTTTTAACGGCGCGTAATATACGGAATGGATGCCCACGCTCACCTTCAAAATAAAGAACGGTATCAACCATATGTTCTAAAACGCGCGGACCGGCAAGTTGTCCTTCCTTGGTAACGTGTCCGACAAGGATGATACAAATACCTTTGCGTTTTCCGACACGTATCAATTCTTGAGCTGCGGATCTGACTTGTGTCACCGTACCGGGTGCGCTTTCAATTGTGTCGACATACATGGTTTGAATGGAATCTATAACAACCAAGTCAATTTCATCGCGTTCAATTGTGGCCAGAATATCCGAGACATTCCCTGCTGATGCCAACTTTACAGGCGCATCTGAAAGCCCAAGTCTATCGGCACGCAAGCTGATTTGGTCAATGGATTCTTCACCTGAAATATAGGCGCAATTCACGCCTTTATTGGCAAGAGCACAAACGGCTTGTAAGAGAATCGTTGATTTTCCGATACCTGGGTCACCACCAATGAGGAGTGCCATGCCTTGTACCAAGCCTCCACCTGTGACGCGGTCAAGCTCGGTAATACCCGTTGTCATGCGGTCAGTTTTCTTTTGGTCTGTCCCTTTTAGACTGGAGAAGGCAACGGCCTTACCTTTGGCCCGTGATGAAGCACTTATGCCTTTGGGTGGGCCTGCCTCAATCATCTCTTCTTGAATACAGTTCCACTCATAACAGGCTTCGCATTTACCAGCCCATTTGTTGGTAACGTTCCCGCAAGATTGACAGACATAAGAGGTTTTTGATTTTGCCATGCTCTAAATTAGCATGAGAACATAATAAGAACAAATGATTTTTAAGAATAGGTAAGAATTAGTTACCTTCGCGTTGTAATGCCCACTCCACTTGGGTTATTTCAGATTCAACAAGCCCCTCAACGACAATTTGTTGCGTTTTGACAGGAGATGTTCCTTCGCCGAGATAAATACTTTCCTCAAGTTTAAGATTTCCGCCAGACTGTAGGAATCGCCAACCCGTTCCACTTGGTAATCTGAGGAGTGCTTCTGCCCCCTCTTTTACAAGAGAGACTTTGACACGGGGGTGGAGATGGAAACGAATAGCAAACGCATGGGGTGTTTCTGGCGCAATATCACAAATTAGTAAATCTTCACCGCGCAAGTCCTGTCCGCGATCTGTTAAATACAGACGCCTTGCATGGTTAATACCATTGAGCGGAAAATATCCGTTATGATTAGCTTCAATTAAAGTGTGCCCATGTCCGTCAACGCGATTGATATTCACCTTGCGGGGTTTGCGTCCAACATGTCCGTCTTTTCTAATCTCTGCCGCATTACGATGGTCTATTGTCACCGTATTGTGTGCAGATGTTCCGCGTAGAGCATCCTGCCATTCAGGACTGAACGGATGAGAACCACAGTTCACAATCATGCGTTCTTTGCCGTAGGTCATCTCAAATGATAGAGGTGCTACGCAGGAGTCTTTATCATAAGGCCAGTCGGGAATGCCACCAGCGTCAAAGAGTACGGTTGTGCGTCCTTGTGTTACACGTTCAAACTTTGTATCTGGCAGGCTTCGGAGAGCTTTACGCCTGATGCCTGTTTGATGGGTCATCAAATCGAGCATGGCACCCTCATATTCCTGAGAACCATGAAACAGAGCTAATTTCTTATCTGTATAGCGGAAAACCTGCAACGCATCGCCCATACGGTCGATACTGGTTTGTAAGACTTTAGGTGATGGCTTCTTTGCTTCGGCATAGAAACGCTTCAAATCAAGACAGAGTTTCAAGGTTTTTGCCAGTCGTTGTGGGGAGCGAGAGATGTGCCCACCATCTGGTAAAATCTGGTATTTTAGATTCTTACTTAATGCTTTTTCACCAACATCCAGCCACTCAGCTTTTTCAGTAATGGCGAGAGCCGCAACAATTAAACCACTAGCAGCTTCCAAAGTGTCCTTATTCTGACGTGTTCCAGGAAGAGTGCGATATAAATAGTCAGCATGTTTACAGACCAAATCACCAATCAGAGCCTGATACGATTCATGAGCGCTACTGCCGTGAAAATCGTAAAGGAGGACAATGGAGTTCAAACGTTGCCCGACACAATGTGTGCTCCAAACAGGTTTTATTTGCTTTTGTCCGTGTTTTTCAATCCAGCTAGCAATCAAATAACGCGCTGTTTGTCTTGGCTGGTCACCTCCGCAAGCACGCAAGTCTGCAAGCCATGAAAAACAATGCCGACCCGGAGCATCAACGGGTGCCCAAAAAGCTGTAATTGCACCTTCCAAACCGCCCGGATATTGGTTTAGCCCGCTGACAAGCCATGAGCCATTATCCGAAGAACCAGGCCAAGGGTAACCTGTCCAAGTCTGTAATGTTTGAAATTCCTGAGTTGTTTTAAGAGGTAAATATTTTCTAAGATTGAAACTGGGAAGATGTGCTGAACGAGCTAGACGTGAGATTTTTACAAACCCTTCATTCAAAGGATGTAAGACTTTCTCAAAAATAGGCACGCTTGTCAGTGACATCAAACATTACCCTCTCAATGCTTTGATATTGTCAGCATAAGCCTCTGGTCCACCTTTAAATGTGGCGCTTCCAGCTACAAGAACATTGGCGCCTGCTTCGCGAACTTGTTTGGATGTTTCAGGATTAATGCCTCCATCGACTTCCAAGTCAATATCACGGCCTGTTGCTGTAATCATTTCACGTACTTTGGCAATTTTATCAAGAAGTGGAATAAATTTCTGACCACCAAAGCCTGGATTAACAGTCATAACCAAAACCATATCGACCAAATCCATGCAGTTTTCTAATACGGATACAGATGTATGAGGGTTAAGAGCCACACCAGCTTTTTTACCAAGTCCGCGAATAGTTTGCAGGGAACGGTGTAAATGAGGCCCAGATTCTGGGTGAATGGTAATGATATCTGCGCCTGCATTGGCAAAGTCCTCAAGGTAAGGGTCAGCAGGAGCAATCATTAAGTGACAATCAAATGTCTTTTTGGAATGTGGGCGTAAGGCTTTCACAACATCAGGACCAATCGTAATATTTGGTACGAAATGCCCGTCCATCACATCAATATGGATGTAATCGGCTCCAGCCTCATCAACGGCACGGATTTCCGCACCAAGATTGGCGAAATCAGCAGATAATATAGATGGGGCAATGCGAATGGTCATTGTCGAAATCTCTTAAAAATTTGAACGTGAGAGTGACACGGGGAGCATCACAAGTGAAGTTCTTTATTTATAACAGATTTAAGAGGCTAGCGTCAAAAGATGATTGGTATATTAAACAGCCTCAGGCAATGCTGGCTCATGAATAGGCCGGCTGTAAGTTTCAACATTATGTGCATTTCCTCCTGCAAATGCGAAAAAGCCCACAATACAGAGTGGTACAGTAATAGGTGCAGCGGAGGCAACGCATCCAGCAGTAAATGCTGCAGCACCAGCAAACATAATTTTATAACCTTTACCAAGTTGTTTTTGTCGTTCTTCTGAGGAAATAGGTGCGGAGTGAGCATCAATTGCCTCTCTAGTTACAGGAATAGAGCCGTACATTCCTGTATGAGCATATTTACGTTCATATTCTTCGTCACTCATAATTCCGAGTTTGTTTAAGACGCTGCGTACATCATTGTTGATAGTGGTGTATAAATATGAGTCTTTATAATCACCTTTAATCTCACCCATTTTTCTAACAAATTTTTGATAATCACTAAAAAAGCCGTTGGGATCGAATAGAATAATATTTCTATCAGTATTTTCACCGTTTTTTTGGCCGAATTTAACCAATGTTAGTTCTCTTTCAAACTCGTCCATTGTTCCGTGGCCACCCGGCAAGACTAGTGAGGCTTCTGATATTTCTGTCATAAGTCTTTTTCTAGCGTCTAAATCTTCGACTACATGAAGTTCCGTAAGGTCAGGTTGGTAACGATCTTCAGATGTTGCTTTTGTGACTACCCCTACGACTTCTCCACCTGCCTTCAGAGCAGATCTAGCAATTACACCCATGAGACCGTGACGTGTTCCGCCATATACAATTTTCACCCCACTTTTAGCAAGCGCTTCTCCTATTAAAGAAGCCGCCATAACATGGTCAGGGTGCATATTTTCATTTTCACCGCAGTAAATGGCAATAGAGTTAGTCATACTTCTCTCTTAATTATTTACATAATTTTAAAGTATATTTAGTGTTTATTACAAATCAGTGAATATATTGTAATTATTTCAATTAGTTGATTAGTTTACACAAGTTGATAAACTAGTAATTAATTGACATAATACATAAAAGAGAGTATTTTATTTGTCATGGAACAATGTGAAGAGAATACAGAGTCGATATCCCTTGTGGCTAAGGCCTTTAATGTGCTTACAGATCCGGGTGTGCAGTTCTCTGTAGGTAATGCCTGTCTTTTTTGGTCAGGAGGAGATGTCCCCCAGTTAATTTCAGCAGGCGCGGCTATCGCGGCGACTTCTCTTAAAGGCTATTCCGAGTTTTCTTCTGATCCAAATAATCTTATCAGTAGTCCGAATACTGCAATGAATATTGCTGGAGCATCTCTTATAGGGATTGGTATTTATTCTCTTTCTCAGGGTGATATGCTTGCAGCATCTGCCTCTCTATCATTTGCAATGGGTAACTTTAGCGTAGCAGATAATTTTGAATGGGCTAGGGAAAAACTTTCAAATGTTTTTGGCCAAGCTGCTTCAAAAATAGCGACACAAGCAGAAACATATTATACAGCAGGTCTTGGTGTCGCCGCATATATGGCTGCCGGTGCAGCAGGTGTTGAAATTCCTGTTTTGGATGGAACTCTACCAACATCTTTAATTACCTACGTACCTACGGTTATTGGGGGTGGATTGGCTATAAGAAATGCTTTGTTTGATTATGATCCAAATACTTCCAAACCGTTTATGTGGCTTGCGGCGGGTGTTGGAGCAACTGCCGCAGCGGGGGGTATTTCTGGAGGTGAAATGTTACCTGTTATTGCCAATGCTTGGTTTTCAAGTGCATATGCGAAAATCCAAGCGAATGTGGAAGGTGGTTTTTCAAACTTAGCCACTTCCCTTAAATCTGGTGCTCAGAATCTTCTACAACGAGTTTTGTAGGAATATTAAAACTAAAACCGTGTGCCGATAGTAAAGGTAGCGACATAGGCGTCTGCTTCGGCGATATCTCCGCCTGCAAAGGTTTTTGCGGGCAACCACAAACCACGCAGCCCTAAATCTATTTTATCTGTAACGCTGTAAGCTGTTCCGATATAAGGCGCAACAGCAGGACTTAGGCTATGTGCGTAGCCTGTAATACCACCAGCGTATGTTCCTATATTAAAGGATAAGTCTTGTGTGGCGAATGTTTCTATTTCAGCCATTCCGCCGAGGAATACGGATGTTCTGAATATTGAATTATCAAAGACTCCACCTGTTACACCCGCACGCAACATCGTAGATTGGTTGAAGGCATAAACAGGCCAGCTTAAGTCTGCAAAAATGCCTTCATTTTCAAGCCAACCATCATTCCAGTCACGTGTCCTTGGGCGATCATCCGAATGGGTGACGTACAAAGGAAGTCCAACGGTCAATTTAGACCCATTGAAAATACCATTATCTTGTGCATTAGAGTTTGTTGTAAAAAACAAAAGTGCAAAAGAGCAAAGAACAAAAATATTGGTAAATTTAGACACTGATAGCCTCCTAAGAAATCATTTGCACTTACATAGGTCAAATGAAGTCGAAAGACCAGATTACTTTTCTTTATAGAATTTTTTTACCCAAAGTGATTTGGCAAAACTAATGGTCAGAGTGGAAAGATAAAAGCCAAGAGTAGGAACCAGAGCATTGAGATAAGGTTTTGGTGTTCCAGTCATAATCATCAAAAGACATGCAAGGAAATAAGTAACGAGAATAATGGAAACTTTGCGAAAGCGACTGGTTTCCCAAGCTTTATCAGCTTCAACACGCACATTACGGTCTTTGATCTCTTGAATTTCTTTTTCAACGTTCATTTATATAATTTTCAATCTCATTATAAGTTTTAATAGAAATTACTGGTGCTTGATTTTGTTTGTCTAACATATTCAAAATTTGTTTCTTATGAAAGAACGGATATGTCCAAAGGATATATTTGAGAAATGGGTAGTCGACTTTGGAGGGGCAGCCTGGAGCTTGATAAGATCCGCCGTTGACCCAACGCTTTGTCACGCGCCACGCGCAAACAACAGGATTACTTTTCACATAGATAATTAAATCAGCATTCTTAATGCGCGCAGGAATGGTTTTAATGTAAATCCCATCACTAATCCATTTCTCACCCTTAACCTGTTTTGTGGCAAGTTTGATAATTTCGTCGTTTTGTCGGCGTTTCCAACTGGGCATGTAGGCTACATGATCAACCTGATGATGAGGTAAATTGAGTTCTTGGGAAAGTCTTGAAGCTATTGTTGTTTTCCCAGCGCCAGGACTCCCAACAATGACGATTTTTTCTGGTTTCATGAGAATAATTAAGCTACTTTCAGCTCTTCAGGTCCATAGCCAACGAGTGATCTTCCTTCAGAAAAAACATCTTCATCATTATTGTTTGCTTCTATAAGTCGACGGACAACTTCTTGGGAAACTTGCTCGTTTTCCTGTTCTTCTACGGATTGTTCAAATTTTGCAGCTTCTTCAAAAAGAACAAAAAATATTTTTTCGTACGAAATATGATCAATCTCTTCAAGTTTAAGATTGTGATCTGCTTCTCTATAATTACGGTCGAAAAGTTTGTTGTTAGTCGGAGCACAATACGTCATATATCCGTTCTTAAAACGCCCTAACCTTCCCATGAATAAAGTTGAGTGCATGTTCATCATCATCTTAATATAGAGTTGTTGAGATTCAGGGTGTAGATGCGACAGATCAATTTCATGCTCACATTCCTCAAACTCCATACGCAACACGCCACCTTCATCTAAAGATATATCAAACATGTGAACCTGCTGAGGATCAACACCTGCGTATTTTGCATTTTCTGAAAAATCGTAAGCTAGTAAAGATTTTTTACTTCCTTTTTCCTTAATCCTTTCAAGTGTCTCTCTATCATCTTCATTAACCTGACTGATATCACAGTCATCTAATGTATTTGGAGAGCGGCGTGTCATAGCGTATCGAGCTTCTTCACCTGTTTTTGTGTCCTTAACTACAATGTAAGTAGGCGCAGGATTTTCTTTTTCCTCTTCAAGAGTTTTAAGACGCGGATAGGAAAAAGTGGGGTTTCTCTCGGTGATATCTGTATAAACGACATTAGAGATGTTTGGACTTACACGGTAGCGGATATATTCCTTATCATCTTTGTTTTTTGCCTGTTTGGTTCTTTGATTTACCTCTACCTCTTTCTTTATGAAAGGTACTAAGAAAGAAAAATCAGTCTCTTCTGCATATTTACGGAATTTTTCAAGTTCACTCTTGCCAACGTTTAATAGTGCACTTTTTGCAACTTGCTCCTGCATGGTTGTGGCTTGAAGGCGCGTACTTCCTGCAAGAGCCATAGGCCCACTATCAAGGCAAATCGTGTTGATATTTTTATGTGTTATTGCTTTGCGTGACCTTTCAATGTCCATTAAAATATCTGTGGGATTGCAGAAAGTCAGAAACTGTTTGTGTCTGGAAATTTCAGCAGCTTCAAGAACAACAGCTAGGACGGAAGGTGTCTCTCCGCCTTCCGTTGAGCCCACAACCAAATCATTTTTTCCAAACTCAAGTGCTTTGAGTTGAGCTACGGCAAGCTCAGGATAATCTTCTGCATTTTCTATGGAGTTGACCTGAGCGACATCACCGCCTGTCATAAAATCAACCACACGACCTCTTAGGTTTTCAATTTTCTTAGAGAGAGGAAGGCATTCTAGTTCGGTACCATGCGTAAGCTCTTCTATATGCTGTTTAAACTGATTTTTGACTTCCAATGGGAGGTTCTCAAATTCATCCAACATATAGCGCCAGAGATAACCAGTTGAGAGAGAGAGGCGCCCCGTAGCCCCGCAGCCATAAAAGAAAATTTTACCACCACTACGGATGGTTTCACGTATTGCTCGTGTAAGTTCCTCCAGTTCTTTTGAACGTTTTAAAACTGTATCTAAAGCATTGACATCTATGCTCTGAAAAATACGGGCGGCTTCGGCAATATCCTCATCACTTCCTTGAGTGAGAGTATGGAGGTCATTAGCTTTGGGGTGGGGTTTTTCGGTATCTAAGAAGCCTAATTGGTATATTGGCCAGACTTTCATGTAGCCGACAGCATTTTTCCAAGCTTCAATATATTGTTCTTTACACAGCATCTTCAAATATTTAGAGAATTATGCAAATAATGTCAATAAAATTTACATATATCAAAAGGTTTAGCGCGGAATGACTTTCTTCGCATATTCGTGCAAGGGATATCCTAATTGGTAACGTCGAATAACAATGTAAATGGCAAAAGCCCAGTCTATGGTCATCAAAAAGAACGGATACATCAGACTTTCCCATGTTGGATTTGGCACGGCAAATAGCATCAAGAAATAACGCGCGCCTGCCATACCGTATGATAGAGGTGGTTCTGAATGGGGTTTATGAAAGGACTTTCGGAGTGTTGGCCAATAACTCAATATATCAATCAACATCACGATAAATAGTGCTGCCAACGGACTATTGGTGATTTTCCAAACAGGAATAGCTAGTAGAGCGACTATCAGGGCTAACCAATCACTCTTCGTGTACTCTTTTTCTCCGATGAAGAAAGATATTCCTGCGATAAGAAGGCAACTTGCCGAAACAAAGCCAAGCGCCCATGCTGATGGTCCACCGCCTAGACTGAATTGTGCCAATGTCCCGACACCGGTGACCGTTCCCCATAACAGCCAACTAAATGCGTGGGGTGTTGTTTCACCCTTATATATTGTCCAGAAGTAGGTTCCATATCTTGCACTGGCGAGAAGAACTACTGCGATGGCAAAAAGTGTATATTGATCCATTATTTTACTTTTTTAGTTGAGTCTTTATAAGATTTTTTTCTCATCTCCGTTAACAAAGAGTGCTTGGTCATCTTTAAGACCAACTACGTTGTAGTTATTTTCTTCCATATCTTTAAGGATACTGCGTGCTTGCGAGCCATATTCTGAGTGATCCGTATGTGGCATCACATAAAAATCTATCAAACCAAGACCTGAGCAATCCTTTAAGTCAGATTCAGAGGGATTATCCATTTTCTCAATGAAATCAATGTTAGGGCAAGCGACGACACTGCCCGCGCTACAGCCAATGTACAGAGCACCTTGGTTTAATCGTTCCTTTATAATATTACCAAAATTAGTTTTTTGCATTTGCTCCAGTAAAAAATATGCAATTCTTTGATACGTTCCATCAAATCTGGGGCAAGTGTGCATTTTAGAAAACTACCAAATCTGTT
>JBBKVR010000104.1:0-5966 GCA_037968575.1 Bdellovibrionales bacterium
ACACCTGTTAGTTAATCCTCATAATATTTTATTTCCCAAATCACTTACAAAACCACAAAAAAATAGTCTTATTTTCGATACGAAGAAGTATTGTTTTAATCCAAGGCTTTGAAAAGCAACAAAATTCTGTATAATTGATTCGTTCGTCCACTAACTAAAGAAAGGATGAGTCATGCACGCATTCATTATGTGGCTTATGGGGCTACCAATCGTAGTCATACTTATCATACTACTAGTTTTGTAACCTGATTTCGTAAGATTTCAGAAAACCCTAACCTTAACTTTTTAACAAAGGATTTTATCATGAATAGTATTATTTATCTTGTTGGTCTGATCGTCGTGGTCATGGCTATTTTGTCTTTCCTTGGCTTAGCATAAGGGGAGAAAAAACATGGCTACAAAGAAAAAAACCGTTACAGCTGTTGCTACAACAACAACAACTTCTGCCTCGTTTGAATGGGGTGTTGTGATTGCAGGTGCAGTTGTCGCAGGCGCAATTTCGATTGTCCTTGCACAGTTTGGTACAATTATCGGCCTCACAGCAGATGAGCCTCTGAGTGAAAATTTAGAACTCGCACGCTGGGGCATTCTCACAATCGGTCTCTGGCTAATCTGGATACAGCTTATGGCTTCACTTGCTGGCGGTTATGTCGCTGGTTACATGCGTGCACCTGTCAAAGGTGTCAAAGCGCATGAGCGTGAAACACGTGATGGTATCTATGGTCTGGCAGTTTGGGCAACGGGTCTGGTTGTTGTGAGCATTATGGCGGCATTAGCTGCAGCCTTTGCAACAACAACAGATGTCGGTGTTGATCTTGTCGATACATTTACCGACACAGATAAAAACATTGCTATCCTTTATGCCTTCGGTGCTGGTGCAACATCTCTATTAGGTGCAGTTGCCGCTTGGTGGGCTGCCACAATGGGTGGTCATCACAGAGATAAAGGTACAAACCTGAGTAAGCATATCTCATTCAGATAAGCTGAATACCATATTCAAAAGAAAAGGCCCTTCATTGGGCCTTTTCTTTTGCTTAATTTTAAAAACACTATGGAGTGACTCGCGCTGGGCACGTTACATCAAATCTTTCCTCAACCAATGATGTTAGTTCGGCTACGCTAGGTAGCTCACCGTTGAATCCAGTATCTATCATCTCATCCATAGTAGTTACCATCTTCTCTGCCCCTATAATTTCATTCATACTTCTAAGCACTTCTATTCCATGCTGGTCAATAAGATGTCCAAATTCCACGCTCTCGTGGTCAGCGTGCCAGCCTCGTAAATCCCTTAAAGCAGAAGCCTCTTCTACCGTTAACCCTTCAATCCTTGTAGCGATAAGATTTTTTACATCATCAATTTTAGAGATTGCACTTAGCATAATCCCTGGAGCTGCACAGGCATCTTCGCCAGGTTCAACTCGTGTGAATCCATCAAGTTCTTGCATGTAGTTTTCAATCTGTTCCTGAAAAGTTGGCTCTGGTGAGAGGTGATCACCCATAATTATCTCCTTAATTTCAAACTTATAATAATACAATTTAAAATATTATGTCTAAAAATATTTAAAATTCTGTTAAATTTCAGTGGTTTGATTGTTTTCTAAACGACGATATTCCCTGATGTTAGAAGAGTAACAGCATCTAATCCTGTTATATTATTCAAGTTTGCAACGTCTTGAAATACAGAGCCGTTTGCAAGGCCATCGGCATCAACGCTAATGGTTGAATGTGTCCCATCAGTTGAAATGTTCACAAAATCATTGATATTTGTTGCATCAACAGTAAAGCCATCAAGAATATCGGATAAATTAAGAATGTCGCCCTGACTAATTTTGAAATCCCGTATTGTGTCTACACCTGTGCCAACATCAACAGCATCAAAAATAAATGTGTCTGCACCATCGCCGCCATAGAGCTTATCGTTGCCATCGCGTCCAAAGATTTCGTTAATATAGATAAAAGTTTATGGAAAATAGAATGTAAACTAATTTGGAACTTTATCATTCACTCAAATGTATGTTTTGTAGACCGTGACTGCGTACATATGGTATGCTGTATGTAAGCATTAAAAGTTTGATTAAGACTGCGCGAACACCGCAAAAAACCTGTTCTGGGTCATCGAATCCGCGGGCAAGTAGTTTTAATTTCTGAGTTTAACCTTTGAATAAGGAGTACCCAATGACAGAGCCTGCCTTGGATATTTCAAATATCAGTGAATCTAACGTCGTTAAAGAGCCCTGCACAGTCTTCCTTATTGAAGATGATTATGATGATCGCATGCTGGCGCGTAAAGAGCTAGGTGAGTCAGAAAATGTTGCGGAAATTGTTTGCTTCAAAGACGGTGAAGAGCTTACCAAATACATGAAAGAAAACGGTTATACGGATCGTTCGGTTTTTTTAAGTAAACCTATGCTTATTCTGGTTGATTTGGAAATGCCAAAAAAAGATGGGTTTCAGGTTATTGAAGAGTTGAAAAAAGATACATTTTTGCAAGATATTCCGCTTATCGTAGTCAGCGGTACAGACTCGGAAAGCAAGATTGAAAAGTCTAAAAAATTAGGTGCGAACGGCGTCTTTCGTAAACCTTTGAAAGCCTCAATGCTTGATAATTTTTATCAGGATGCGTGGAAATGGCCACCAAATGCTCTGTGGTAAAAAAAACTGTTCGGGAGGCATAATAAATGCAATCAAATTTGAGTTATAAAAGAAGAGCACGTACTGGCTCTGATTCTGATAGGCAATGGACAGTCGTATTGGTTGAAGACAATCCAGACGATGACATGCTTGCGCGGCGTATCCTTGAGCCCTCTGAGCGCATAGGTGAAGTCGTGTCTTGTAGAGATGCTGCCCACCTTTTCAAGATTTTAGAACATAATCATCTCAACAGAGGAGTTGAACACAACACTCCGAATTCGGTGATATTGTTGGACGTCCATTTGCCAGGAATTGACGGAATGGTTCTTCTCGAACAACTAAAAACAAGCCCTCTAACCGATAATTTACCAATCATTATTCTCACGGGTGATGATGATTTGGATATGGCTTACAAGGCTTATAAAAACCACGCAAATGCTTTTCTCTCAAAGCCTTTAAATGAAGGCCATTTAAAAGAGATTTATGCTGTTTTTGATAAAGGAGCCTGCTGGAAAGAGGCTCCAGACGATACGCTTCACTAGTCGCTAACACTGTTTAGCGTGAAAAAGAATTTTGAGCCTTGCCCTAATTCTGACTCGACCCAAATCTCCCCACCATGCTTGCTTATGATTTTCTTACAAATAGGAAGGCCGAGACCTGTTCCTTCAATATCTTCTTGGTTATGGAGACGCTTAAATTCTTCGAAAATATCTTCGTGAAACTCTTTTGCTATACCAAGGCCATTATCTTCGACACAGAAAAGGGTGGACTCACCATCTTTTTGCTTACATGAAATACGGATAATAGGTGCTTGTTCGCTTTTATACTTCAATGCGTTTGAAAAAAGATTAGTGAAGAGCTGTTTTAACCTGACAGGATAAACATTCATCTCAGGCAAATCATCCATTATGATTTCTGTTCCGTGCTCGTCCAGTTGATCCTTCATCTCCTCGCGAATATCATCAATAATACCACTTATATTAAGTTTTTTTGGATGTTCTTTCTCCGTGCGTATCATTGAAAACATCAATAAATCATTGATAAGGGACTGCATGCGCGTAGCGTTCAATTTCATACGCTCAAGCATACCATTTTCATCTTCATTGAGCTTTCCCCCAGCATCCTCTGCAAGCATCTCACAATAGGCAATAATACGCCTCACTGGCGCTTTCAAATCATGTGATGCTGTATGTGTGAAGTCCGAAAGTTCTTTGTTAGAACGTTCTAATTCCCTTTGATAGAAATCAACCTCAGAAGAGAGCATCGCGCGTTGTAAGGCATTCAATAGGGGTCTAACAAAATACCCCTCACTAATACTTTTCTTTGTCAGATAGTCATGGACGCCACTTTTCATAGCTTCGACTGCTACTTCTTCGTTTCCTTGCCCAGTAATCATCAAAATGGCGCAAGGGTTGGATGGGTCAGTGATTGTATTCAAGTGGTGAATGAAATCCATTCCTTCGCCGTCGGGGAGCTTGTAATCGACAACATAACAGTCATGTTGTTTTTTCTTTGTTGATTCTTTAGCTTCGGCGATTGTTCCGCAATGGGTAACATCAAATTGATATTCGTTGCTTTGGCGCGCAAGCCTCCTTTCATACAATGCGACATCCTCTGGATTATCTTCTAAAACGAGAAGTGAGATCAGACCCTTTACTTTTTGTTCAAATTGCATGGTCTTTCCGTGTAATTGGCGGGTGTACGTGTTCAATCCAGTAGATTTTGAGAGCCTCTGCCATATCAATATATTTGCCCATGTCGGGCGGTTTTGAAATGTAAGATGAAGCACCCAGTTTATAGCATTTTTGGATATCGGTTGGATTAGATGAAGTCGATAGTATGACAACAGGAATCACTCTAAAGTTCTCGTGGGCTTGTACTTTTTCCAGAACATCGAAACCATCCGTGCCTGGTAAGTTTAAATCGAGTAAAATAAGTTCTGGTAGGAGCGTATTACAACCATGCTCCGTATTGCCAAAATTTTCCAATAGCTCTAATGCGCTTTCTCCATCTGCGCAGCGCACAAGATTAACAGGAATTTCAGCTTTTTTGACAGCTCTTTGCAGGACTTCGTAATCTTCCGGGCTATCTTCAACAACAAGCCAGCAATATTGTCTATCTGCCATTTCTGCTTTCCTTCATCATTGCCCTAATGTGAAATAAAATGTTGTGCCTTCACCCTCATTAGATTCAATCCAGATGTGACCATGATGACGGTCAATTGCACGACGAAGAATGGTTAAACCAGAACCCGTCCCTCCGCCATATTCATCACGTGAATGGAGACGTTTAAAAATCTTAAATATAGATTTATGGTGTTTTTGGGGAATTCCAATGCCGTTGTCTCTTACAAATAGAACCGTTTCTTTATTTTTCTCGAAAGATCCAACGTGAATCTTCTTTTTTGCTTTATCATTATATTTAATGCCGTTGGCTATAAGATTACGGAAAATTTCTCCAACCATCGCTGCATCACATTTGAGCGTTGGTAGGTCATTTTCAACTGTCACGCTGGCATTATTGTCTTTCATGAAAATGGAATAAGTCTCTAGAGTATCATCCACGACCTGTTTGAGGTTAACAGGTAAGAATTTCATTTCTTCACGGCTAAGTTTTGAATATTTGAGAAGGTTGTCAATGAGTGTTTCCATGCGTCGAGACAGAGTACGCAGCGTCTCTAGCATGTCTTTACCTTCGTCAGGTAATTTGTCTGAATAATCCTCAATCAAGAATTCGGAATAGTTATAAATACCGCGCAAGGGCTCTTTCAAATCATGAGATGCAATATAAGCAAAATCATCTAGGTCACGATTACGCTCCTCAAGAGTGTGTGTGTAGTCACGCAAAGATTCGGTTTGTTCGGCAACAATATGTTGGATGCGCACATTCTCAACTGTGATACGGAAGGCGATGTAACCAACCAAAGTGGTTAAAGCCAACAAACCAAATAAAGTCATCCATGGGAAAAGCCCTAAGTTTGAGGCGGCACCTTTAGGAGATGAAAAAATCGTAATTTTCCAAGCATAGTCCTCAAAAAACCGTGCACGTTCAAATTTACGGATTCCAAAGTCGCCACTAGCAACCGTACTAAAGAAACGCTCATTTTCTTTTTCGTAGTTCTCATAAATTAGGACTTCGCTTTCGGGTGTGACTTTCAAAATCCGCGCATTTATAGGATTTTCATCAGTTTGCAAAGTCGTTTCAAACAGGCGCCCTATATCAATAACACCGACAAGAAAGATATTGCTTCTGTATTTTGATTTGGTGGGGGCAACAAATGCGGCAACAGTTTTTGTTTGCCCATCGACAGCAATATCAAACGTTTCTGAAAAGTA
>JBBKVR010000105.1:0-10026 GCA_037968575.1 Bdellovibrionales bacterium
GCTGCGTCAAAGTTTGTAATTTGAACAGAATGATCATGATGCTGTACGGGTTCTTGTTCAGAGGTTGATTGGCTATAGCAAGATTGGTGTTTTTCTCCTTTTCCAGCCAGCTGATTGGCGATTTCCATGCTCCCATTATTTTCTCCGAACTGCACTAGGGAACTGTCGATATTGTTAACGCTATGATTTTTAAAATCTCCAGTAAGAGAAATGCCTAGCCCAACTGTACCGAGGGCTACTGTTGTCCAATCATAACCGGACCAATTATAGCGAATTTTTTTCTTAGCCATTATATTTAACCTTTAAATTATTGACATAACTATATACATAACAAGTGAAAGTCAATAAAAAAATGGCGGGAAAACCCGCCATTTATATACGTTAAAGCTAATTTAAAGGATAATTAACCAGCAGCTTGCTTATCTTCATTGTCATCTTTTGAAATCGGCTCACCAGTTTCCTGATCGACACGTTTCATAGACAATTTGATTTTACCGCGATCATCAAAACCGATAACCATAACTTTCACTTCATCGCCTTCATTCACAACATCAGTTGTTTTCGCAGTGCGTGCGTCTTGAAGTTCAGAAATGTGAACCAGACCATCTTTTGCACCCATGAAGTTAACGAAAGCACCAAAGTCTACAGTTTTAACAACTTTACCGTCATAGACTTTGTTTTTCTCAGGCTCATCAGTCAGCTCTTTAATCCATTTAACCGCAGCATCAATGGCTGATTGCTCAGAAGCTGCCACGCGGATTGTACCGTCATCTTCTACATCCATCTTCACGCCTGTTGTTTCAGTAATCTCACGGATAACTTTACCGCCAGTACCGATAACATCACGGATTTTATCGACAGGGATCTTGATTTGGTGAATTTGTGGAGCACCATCACGAACACCTGAACGGGCTTCGGTCAAAGCTTTAGCCATTTCATCCAAGATGTAGTCACGACCTTCTTTAGCTTGATCAAGGGCTATCTTCATAATCTCTTTGGTAATGGATGTAATTTTAATATCCATTTGGAGGGACGTGATACCGTCTTTCGTACCAGCTACTTTAAAGTCCATGTCACCAAGGTGATCTTCGTCACCTAGAATGTCAGATAGAACTGCATAGTCCTTACCTTCTTTGATAAGACCCATAGCAATACCTGCTACTGGTTTTTTCAAAGGGACACCAGCATCCATTAGGGCAAGTGATGTACCACATACTGTTGCCATAGAAGATGATCCGTTTGATTCCGTGATTTCAGAAACAACACGAAGTGTGTAAGGGAAGTCTTCCGCAGAAGGCAACATTGGGCGGATTGCGCGCCATGCCAATTTACCATGACCAACTTCACGACGACCCGTGAAACCCATGCGACCACACTCACCAACAGAATATGGTGGGAAGTTATAGTGAAGCATGAAGTTTTCTCTACGTTCACCTTCAAGCGCATCAATGATTTGCTCGTCCTGACCAGTTCCAAGTGTTGTTACAACAAGAGCCTGTGTTTCACCGCGTGTGAACAAAGCACTTCCGTGGACGCGGGGAAGAACACCAGTTTCTGCAACGATGGCACGGACAGTTTTTGTGTCGCGTCCGTCAATACGGCTACCAGTTTTCAAGATTGATCCACGAACAACATCTGCTTCGGCTTTTTTCGTAAGACCAAGAATAAGTTCTTTTGTGAAGCCCTTATCTTCGTCCAAGAAAGCTGCAACAACTTCGTCCTTAACGGCATTGATTTTAGCTTGGCGCTCTTGTTTGACTTGCTCTTCATAAGCTTTTGCAATTTTGCTTCCGAATTTCTTGGCAATATCTTTCTTAAGAGCAGTCACAGACTTATCTTCTTCTGCGACATCCCAAGGCTCATTAGCACACATTTCAGCCAAATCAATAATACCATCAATCACACACTGAAATTCTTTGTGACCTTGAGTAACAGCATCCAGTAGGATTTTTTCAGAGAGCTCATTGGCCTCTGATTCAACCATCAAAACGCCTTCTTTTGTTCCTGCAATAACCAAATCAAGTTCAGAGCCTTCAAATTCAGTTGCTGTTGGGTTGAAGATAAATTTCTTATCCTTGTAACCAACACGAATAGCGCCAACAGGACCCATAAATGGAAGGCCTGAAAGCGTAAGCGCTGCGGAACACCCAATCATGGCAACCATATCAGGGTCGTTTTCCATGTCGTGTGCAATCACTGTTGCAACAACTTGCACTTCGTTTCTAAAACCATCAGGGAATAGAGGACGAATAGGACGATCAATAAGGCGAGAAACTAGAGTTTCCTTCTCACTTGGACGACCTTCACGCTTGAAAAATCCACCTGGGATTTTACCTGCAGCATAAGTTTTTTCTTGGTAGTTCACTGTGAGAGGGAAGAAGTCTTGCCCTTCACGAGCTGATTTAGCACCAACTACGGTACATAGAACTGTTGTCTCACCTAAAGTGGCAACAACAGCAGCGTCCGCCTGACGGGCAATTTTACCTGTCTCTAGGACTAATTTTTTTCCTGCAAAGTCAATTTCTTTGCGATAAACGTTAAACATGAATTTTCCTTTCGATTTGTCTTCATATTTCAATCAAGCATTGAAAGGGATATTTCTTCATCCGTGCCCGCACCGGTGGACAGCGGACAGCAATTTTTTGGAGTTTATTACTGTCTGTAGTCAACCGCCGCGCCGAACTATTGAAATGCCCTTTGCAACGCAGTGATAGACATGGCATTATCACAGCTCAAAGTCAAACAATATCCATATATTTCTACTGGTTAAAAAAGAGATAATTACATATGAGCAATACCCTTATTTTACTACGTCACGGGCAAAGTGAATGGAATTTACAAAACCGTTTTACGGGTTTTACCGATGTTGAATTAACCGACAAAGGACGCGAAGAGGCAAAACAAGCAGGAATCGCTATTAAGGAAGCTGGAATTGATATTGATGTCGTTTTTACCAGTACATTAAAACGTGCCAACCATACCGCCGAAATCACTTTGGAAAATGCAGGTGAAGCTGCAAACAAAGTTAAAAACGCTGATGGTTCATTTCAAATGACTAGGCACGATGATTTGCGTGAGCGTGATTATGGTGACCTCACGGGGTTAAACAAAGACGAAACACGTGAAAAATTTGGAGATGAGCAAGTCCACATCTGGAGACGCTCATATGATGTGCCGCCACCTGGTGGAGAATGTCTGCAAGATGTCGTTGAAAAACGCGTAAGACCTTATTATGAGGAATATATAAAGCCTGAAATCGAGGCAGGTAAGAATGTTCTTATTGCGGCTCACGGTAATTCATTGCGTGCGATGCTGATTATTTTAGGTGCCGAGACACCAGAGACAATTAACAAGGCTGAAATGCCAACAGGTAAGCCTCTAGTTTTTGATGTTGAAGATATGAAATTCAAAAATAGGCGTTTTCTTTAAATGGATTTATCAGTTGTCATTCCTTGTTATAACGAAGAAGAAACGCTGACCGAACTTTATGCTCGTGTCAAAAAATCCTGCGTGAGTGCACCTGTAAAATCTTACGAAATTATCATTGTGAACGATGGTTCAACTGACCAGAGTCTCTCTATTCTTAAAAAACTCTCGAAAAAAGAAAAGGCACTTGTCGTCATTGATTTGGCAAAGAATTACGGCCAGCAAATGGCACTAAGTGCGGGTTTGGCGCAAAGTAAGGGTAAGCATGTCTTGATATTGGATGCTGATTTACAAGATCCGCCAGAACTTCTGCCTGATATGTTGAAGAAAGCCAAAACAGGTTGTGATGTTGTCTACGGCCAAAGGCGAAAGAGAGCAGGGGAGTCATGGATTAAACTGGCAACAGCACGATTGTTCTATCGGACCTTATCTTATCTATCGGATGTGCCTATTCCTGAAAATGTGGGCGATTTTCGCCTTGTGTCGCGCAGAGTAGTTGATCATTTTCTTGATATGCCAGAGCGTCATCGCTATGTGAGAGGCATGATTTCATGGGTTGGGTTTACACAGGAACCCATTCTTTACGACCGTGATGCACGTTTTGCAGGCGAAACCAAGTATACGCTGACTGGTTTGGCAGCATTCGCAGTTGATGCGATTACCAGCTTCTCTATTAAACCGTTAAGGCTGTGTATTCCTTTTGCCTTCCTCGGGGCTTTGTTAGCTATGGGATTGGGTATCTACGCATTCACCATTTATTTCACAAGAGGTTCTGTCCCTGGCTGGCCGTCACTGGCATGTATTGTGACGTTCTTTAGCTCACTTCAGCTTATTTGCATTGGTTTGATTGGCGAGTATGTGGGACGTATCTATATGCAAGTTAAAGACCGACCACTTTATATTGTCCGAGATATTATTGGCGGAACAAAATAATGCCCAAACAACTGGCAAAAGACTTTATAACCTTTTGCTTTGTAGGGCTTTTAAACACAGCTATCAGTTTTATTCTTCTGATTGGTTTATCGGAACTAACAGATCTTCATTATCTTTTCGTGAATATAGTAGGGCACGGCTTAGCTGTTATTACAGGTTATATACTTCACAAATCAATAACATTTAGAAATATATCTAAACAAAATACTGAGGGACAATTTGTGCGCTTTCTTGCTGTGTTTTTTATTGTCTACCTTGTCCAACTTGCCGTAGTGAGTTTCTCAGTCGAAACGCTAAACGTTTACGCTACATACGCACAAATTGTAGGTGTAGCTTTGATGGCTGTTTTATCTTTCATAGGTAATCGCTTTTATACGTTTAGCAGTAAATAAAAAACGGCTCAAAAGAGCCGCTCTTAAAAATTTATAAACTCTAGAATTACTTACGAATTCCGTGTTTCTTGATGATTTCTTCATAGCGTTTAACGCTTTTTGAGCGAACATAATCAAGAAGTTTACGACGACGTGCAACCATAGTCAGGAGACCGCGACGTGTGCTTAAATCTTTTTTATGAGTTTTCATGTGCTCGGACAGGTTTGTAATACGCTCAGTCAGGATAGCGACTTGAACTTCAGGCGAACCTGTATCTGTTTTTGTTGTCTGATTATCTGAAATCAGAGTTTTTTTCTTTTCTGCTGTTACCGACATCGTTTACTCCTTTTTTATAAATTAAATATTTTAGCGGGCTTAACGCGGACATTTTTGATTGAAACAAGACCAATAGGCTCTCCATTCAAAACTGCCAGAACAGTATTTTCTTCATCACTTTGACCCGGTGTTAGACCTATATCTTCAAGTCTGGTTACATCGGGCTTGGCAATGAAGGAAAGAACCTGTCCCTGCCTAAGCTGTGCTGCTTCATCTTGTCTTAATGAGAGGGCCGGGATGTCGTCTAGCGCACTCTCCAAGGGCAACAGCACGTCGCCAGTGGCGGTGTTATCGCCGATTTTCTCGATAATGTCCAGTGAAATTGCATTATTTTCGGTGAATGGGCCAACCTGTGTCCGCTTCAAGGCAACGATATGCCCAAAACAGCTTAAATCCTCGCCCATATCACGTGCAAGAGAGCGGATATATGTACCTTTACCGCAATAACATTCAAAGCTTGTCTGGTTGAGTTCTTCGTCATGATTAAGAACCTTCAACTCTTCGATAAATACGATACGTGATTTTATATCAACTTGCTGCCCACCGCGCGCCAAATCATAGGCACGTTGGCCATCAATTTTAACGGCGGAAAATTGCGGTGGTGTTTGTTCAATTTCACCTGTGTAGTTTTCTAAAAGAGCCTCTACATCAGATTGTGCTGGTTTGGCATCAGACTGATTGCAAACGGCACCTTCCTGATCATCTGTTGTAGTGGCTTGTCCCCATTGAACCGTGAATTGATATGTTTTGAAAGAGTCCTGAATATATAGAATTGTCTTTGTAGCCTCACCAAGAGCTATGGGAAGAATACCAGATGCTAAAGGATCAAGCGTTCCTGCATGACCGGCCTTTCTGGCTTTCATGTGATGGCGAATTTTTCCAACAGCTTGTGTGGATGTCATACCAACAGGTTTGAAGAAGTTAACCCATCCATTAACGGGGGCGAGATGTTTGCGCTTTGCACCCATACTGAAAATTATTCTTCTTCGTTATCTTGGGAAACAGGAAGGTTGTGAAATAGAGCATCAAGACGACTGACGCGTTCTTGACTCTCATCATATTTAAAACGAATACGCGGTGTAAATTTCATACGCACCTGTGAACCAATTTCTTTTTGAAAAACATAATATTCTTCATTAAGAGCTTCAATCAATTCATCGATATTTTCATTCTTCAAAGAGGAAACATATGCTGTTGCATTTTTGAGGTCAGGGCTGATGCGTACTTCTGCAATGGAAAGACTAGGGGCAGCGTTTAGAAGTCCTTCAGTGTGGAAGTGTCCGCGTAAAAGGGTTTCAGACAATACATGTCTAACTTGTTCGGCTACACGAAGCTGTCTCTGAGAGGGTTGCATTAGGGTTTACTCGACTGTGCGGCTTTCTTCTGTGACATCGAAACATTCGATAATGTCTTTTTCTTTTACATCATCGTAGTTTTCGAATGCCATACCACATTCCATGCCTTCGCGAACTTCTTTCACTTCATCTTTGAAGCGTTTCAAAGTTTTCAGTTTACCTTCATGAATAACAACATCATCACGAAGCAGGCGAACATGGGAGCCACGCTTCACCATACCCGTTGTCACCATACAGCCAGCAACTTTACCGACTTTGGAGACATTAAAGACTTCACGAATTTCAGCCTGTCCAAGATATTCTTCACGTTGGACGGGAGCAAGCATGCCGCCTAGAATAGCTTTCACATCGTCAATGACGTTATAAATAATGTTGTAGTAACGCAAATCCACACCATCACGCTTGGCAAGATCACGCGCCTGAGCATTGGCGCGGACATTAAAGCCGACAATCAATGCACCTGATGCTCCAGCTAACGTGACATCTGATTCTGTGATACCTCCAACTCCAGAGTGCAGAACTTTGATGGCGACACCTTCATTTTCTTCAACAATTTTATCAAGCGAGCCCACCAACGCTTCAACTGAACCGTGCACATCACCTTTAATGAGAATGGGAAGTGTCGTTTGGGAGCCTTGCTCTTTAGCTGCGGCCATCATCAATTCAAGTGAACTTGAACCTGATGCCATTGCGGATTTTTGATCAAGTTTCTTACGTTGACGATAGGAAACAACTTCACGCGCACGTGCTTCATTTTTTACAACAACAAAAGAGTCACCAGATTCAGGTGTGCCGTTAGAGCCAAGAACTTCAACAGGCTGACCTGGGATTGCTGTTTTAATTTGTTTTCCTTGATCATTAATGAGGGCGCGAACGCGACCCCATTCAGAACCCATTACAAAAATGTCCCCAATGTTTAATGTACCGCGTGTAATTAAAACAGTTGCAACAGAGCCACGACCTTGCTCAAGTTTAGCCTCAACAATAGAACCCTGGGCTTCTCTGTTTGGATTGGCCTTCAGGTCAAGAATTTCAGATTGTAACAAGATTGCTTCTTCAAGCTTATCTAGGTTTTGTTTTTGTTTGGCGGATACTTCAACACACAAGACATCACCACCCATATCCTCAACAACCACTTCATGTTGAAGCAAATCTTGTTTCACCTTCGCAGGATTGGCATCTGGTAAATCAATTTTGTTAATGGCAACAATGATAGGAACCCCAGCAGCCTTGGCATGGTTAATCGCCTCAATAGTTTGAGGCATAATTGAATCATTAGCAGCCACAACAACAACAACGATGTCAGTTACATTCGCACCGCGTGCGCGCATCTCGGTAAAGGCTGCGTGACCAGGTGTATCAAGGAATGTAATTTTATTGCCTGCTTTAGTTTTAATTTGGTAAGCGCCAATATGCTGTGTAATTCCACCAGCCTCTCCTGAAACAACGTCAGCGGAACGCATAACATCGAGAAGAGAGGTTTTACCATGATCAACGTGACCCATAATTGTCACAACTGGTGGACGCTCAACTAAATCTTTCTCGTTGTCATCAGTGCCATCAAGGCCAACCTCAACATCTGCTTCTGTCACACGCTTAATTGTGTGGCCGAACTCTTCAATAATGAGTTCAGCAGTATCAGCATCAATAATTTGGTTTATTGTTGCCATTGTACCCATAGCCATAAGTGCTTTGATCACATCACCTGACTTTTCAGTCATACGGTTGGCAAGTTCCTGAACAGTAATCATTTCAGGAACGACAACTTCACGTCTGACTTTAACAGCTGCCTCTTGAGGCCCAAGAGCTGCTTTTGCTTTTGCTCTTGCACGCTTAAGAGCGGCTAAAGATTGCCCACGGTCACGGTTATAATCTTCATTTAAAACTTGTGTGACCGTCATCTTACCACCACGGCGCGCTGTATCAGCTACACGAGCACGCGGAGGTGCCTTTTTCATTTTGTCGCGGTAACTTTCGGTATCAGCAGGCACAGCATCACGACTATTTTTGAACTTGTCTGATTGTTCTTCGCGGCGCTTATTTTCACGCTGTGATTTTTCAACTTCCTGAGCTTCAATTTTTTGAAGTTCTTCTAATTCCTTTTGACGTGCGTCATCTTTTGACGGCTGAACAGGCTTTCCAACATTGGAATTATCTGGTTTTTCATCCTTACGATTACTTTCGTCTTCTATAGCCTTTTGAAGTGCTTCAATACGAGCATTACGCTCATCAGATGTAAGGCCGTCATTTGGACCTTGTGGTTTGCCCTGATTTTCAGGGGCAGGCTTGGGGGCAGGAGGAGTTGAACGGCGTGAACGGCGAATTTCTACAGCAACACCACCACCAGATCCGTGGCCAAGAGTTTGTTTGGCTTTAGCAGACGCAGCGCTTCCAAGGCTGAGCGTACCTTTGCCGCCAAGACTAAGAGGTTTCTTCTCTTCAGTTTTTTCTTCCTCTTTGTCTTCGTCTTTTTTTGCTGTTTTATCGCTCATTTATTTGTTTCCTAGGGTTTTCAACGGCACAGAGTGCATTTTTTTAGAGTTATAAGCAAGCGTTTCACCAAAAAACATGGTGAAGTCAGCTAAAGTTTTAAAAATTGAGAATAGGGTGGTTTGGAGTATGCGAAGCTGCTTTCTAAAAACAGAGTTTCTAGAAAGTGGTAACGTTAGCTGATAAGAGGCAGTTAAGACTGCATCTTGCATCGCATACTCCTTCATTTGTCCTCAGACTATTCATCGTCTGAAGCAGGTTTTTTATCTTCCGAAGTCTCTTCTTCTTTTGAGTCTTCAGTTGTTTGCTCATCTTCTGATGTTGCTTCTGCGGCTTCCACATCGGCTTTGGCTTTATCTTCTTCAGCAAACCAATCTTCACGCGCTTTCATAATCAAAGCGTTGGCTTCTGGAAGAGTAATCATATCCTCGCCAAGAATTTCAAGAAGTTCATCTCCGGCTAAATCAGCCAAATCTTCTTTAGACTTCACATCATTCTCACCAAGCTTGATAGCATAAGTAGCTTTCACGCCTTCCATCTCGATTAAGTCATCGTTAATTTTAAGCTCTTTTTGCTTCTTCTTGAGCTCTTTTTGTTTTTCAGCAAGGAAGTTTCTTGCACGCTCTTGAAGTTCAGCAGAAATCTCATCAGAGAAACCTTCAATTTGATTGAATTCTTCGAGAGGTGTTTCAACGATTTCCTCAATGGATGTAAAGCCCTCAGCAACAAGAAGATGTGCAATAACTTCATCAACATCCAACCCTTCCATAAAGACGGCTGCACGCGTAGCAAATTCTTTTTGTCTGCGTTCTGATTCTTCTGCCTCTGTAAGGATATCAATATCCCAACCAAGAAGCATAGAAGCCAAACGAACATTTTGACCGCGACGGCCAATTGCAAGACTGAGCTGATCTTCAGGAACAGCAACATCAATACGTTTTGCATCCTCATCGACAACAACACGAGCAACAACGGCAGGAGCCAAAGCTTTAATCGCCAAAGTTACAAGGTCGTCTGTATAAGGAATAATGTCAATTTTTTCGCCCTGTAGTTCACCAACAACAGCTTGAACACGACTTCCGCGCATACCAACACAAGCACCGACAGGGTCGAT
>JBBKVR010000106.1:0-8028 GCA_037968575.1 Bdellovibrionales bacterium
CCCATTTCATGTTGGAAAAACAAGGGGTGTGTGTATATTCTGTTGCTCATGGAAACCTCTACCTCCCAGCAAAAGAACTACACTCTGCCAGATAACACAAGAGTTTATGCTATTGGTGATATTCATGGGTATTATGATGCGCTTGCCAAGATGCATTTTGCTATTGATGAACATATTCACCAAAACCCACATGCCCATGTGACAATTGTTTATCTAGGTGACTATATAGATCGTGGTCCTGATAGCGCTAAAATTCTAGAACGTTTATCGGGTATGCAAAATATAGACGATGCCATCACTCGTGTATTTCTTCGCGGCAACCATGAACAGCAAATACTGGATTTTTTAGAAGATCCAGTAAGTGTAGGACAGTACTGGTTAAAGTTTGGAGGCATTCAAACTTTACAGAGTTATGGTATTGAGGTTGAAAATACCATTATACTTCCTGGCGAGATGGAAAGATTATCCGTTCAACTGAAAGAAAAATTTCCTAAGCACCATAAGGAATTTTGTGAAAATCTTGTGATGTACCACCTCAGTGGTGACTATTTGTTTGTTCACGCTGGTATTCGTCCGGAGACACCATTAGCGCAGCAAACAGATAGAGAGCTAATGTCAATTCGCGATCCTTTTTTGAGGCACGAAGGCTTGCATGAATATAGGGTTGTTCACGGTCATAGTATTTCGTTTGAGCCTGAGATTTTGAATAACAGGATTGGAATAGATACAGGGTATTTTGAAACAGGCATATTGAGTGCTGTTGTCATTGAGGGTTCTGAAGTTGATATTCTTCAGGTGAAGAAGGATGAAGACTAAAATGGAAAAACTCCAAATATTATTGGCTGCGCCTAGAGGTTTTTGTGCTGGAGTGGATCGCGCCATCCAAATTGTTGAGAAGTCTCTTGAGAAGTATGGTGCGCCTGTTTATGTGCGCCATGAAATTGTTCATAACGCCTTTGTTGTAGAGAGTTTGAAAAACAAAGGAGCGGTGTTTGTCGAGACATTGGATGAAATTCCAGATGATGGCCAGCCAGTTATTTTTTCTGCGCATGGTGTGCCTAAGGCCGTTCCAGAAGCCGCTGAAAAACGTGAAATGTTTTACATTGATGCAACTTGTCCTCTGGTAAGTAAGGTTCATCGTGAAGCCGAGCGCCATCATAAGCAGGGACGCCAAATTATATTGATTGGACACAAAGGTCACCCTGAAGTGATAGGTACAATGGGACAATTACCAGAAGGTGCAGTTGTACTGGTTGAAACTGTAGAAGACGTTCAAAAATTGGAATTATCAAACACAGAAAACTTAGCATATTGTACGCAAACAACGCTTTCCATAGACGACACGATAGAAATTATTGATGCCTTGAAAGAGAGGTACCCGCAAATAGCTATCCCACATAAAGAGGATATTTGTTATGCCACCACGAACAGGCAAGAGGCCGTTAAATATATTGCTGAGCAATGTGATGGCATGATGGTGATTGGTGCACCTAACTCGTCAAATTCTAACCGTTTGGTTGAGGTGGCAAAATCTTATGGTTGCCCAAAAGCTATTCTTATTAGCGATGCTAACGATTTGGATAGGACGTGGTTTGAGGGTGTTGGTGTTGTGGGCTTAACCGCAGGTGCATCTGCACCAGATATTCTTATCCAAGGTGTTATTGAGCGTTTGAAGTCGTTTTTCGATGTTAGCCTTAAAGAAATCACTCATACAGATGAAAAGGTTGTCTTTAATATCCCGCGCGTTTTGCGTGAGGCCAAGGGGAAAGTTGCGTGAGTGAAAGTATCAAGATTTATACGGATGGTGCATGTAGTGGAAATCCAGGCCCTGGAGGTTGGGGCGTATTAATGCTCTGGAAAGATCATGAAAAGGAACTTTATGGTGGTGAGCCAGATACCACCAATAACCGTATGGAGCTACTTGCAACAATTAAGGCTCTTGAAAGTGTTAAGAAGGACATACCTGTCGATTTATATACGGACAGCACCTATGTCCAAAAAGGTGTTAATGAATGGTTGGAAGGTTGGAAAGCTAGAGGTTGGAAAACAGCTGGTAAGAAACCACTCAAAAACCGTGATCTTTGGGAACAGTTGGACGCCTTACTCTCTAATAAAAATGTTCAATTTCATTGGGTGAAAGGACACTCCGGACACCCTGAAAACGAACGCGCAGATGAGCTTGCAAGGCGGGGAATCGATTCTCCAGACGGTTTCTAGAAACCGCTCCCAAAGCTTCAAATCTCAATAGTTATCCACATATCCACAAGCTAAACGGGGCTTTCTATGGCACTTTTTGCTTTGTTAATCGTCTGTTAACTGTATCAGGGGAATCCTGATAGTACAGCCGAGGCAACCTTTGAAAACAATCTCGGTTTAAACAAAGGAGCAGTATCATGAAAGCTAACGATAATCAGACACACGAGAGGATCGTCTATCCATTACCTCCTGAAGATAAAGAACAACACTTGGAAATGGATGTCTATACACGCTTTATGCGCCATCTTCGCATCATTCCACATAGCAGGGATGAGATTAAAATTCTTTCAGCCATCCAGTTTGTAGCAACAATGACAGCAAATAGTGAGGCACATGTTACTAAGGTGCTTGTTGATTTGGGGCTGAGGGCTCCACGCTTTGCGTTACCAGCCAGCTACCTCGATTATGCAGACAGTGCGATTGTGCGCTCTGATCAGGATTTTGGCTCGGCCAGCAATCATTTAAAAGATTTAGATCAACACTGGGCAGAAATTGGTGAAAAAAGATTTCCTGCATTCCAATACCAGTACTCATTTGAAGAAGATAAAGAGCTTACCGACGCTTAGTCATTATACTTATAAGATTCTGTTTCAGGGTCGTTCTCCCAAGTGGATTGATCGTCACGTCCGGGGATATTTGATGGCCGTCTTGAATTATTATTGGCAGGTTCAATTCTTTCTAAATTTTCGGATGATTCTCCAAAGGAAAATATCCGTGTAAGAAGGCTACCACCCGTTGTTCCAGATCCCATCATTTGTGTGTATTGAGATGGAGTTGGATCATTATGAGCAGCAACGATAATTTGTCGCCAAGCGCGCGCAGGAAAACTACCGCCAGTCACTTGCTTAGTTGGTGAATTGTCATCATTACCAAACCAAACTGTTGCAACATACGAATTGGTAAATCCATTAAACCAAGCATCACGATATTCCTGACTTGTACCTGTTTTACCAGCTGCGTAAAATCCAGGGTTGGCACCTGTACCAGTTCCCTGTCTTACAACGCTATTCATCATTTCTTTGAGTTGCGTAACTGGATATCCAGGAATTACTTGTGGAGGTTTAATATTTTCATGTTCGTAAATGACATCGCCTTTAACAGTTTTAATACGTTTTATACCAAAGGGTTCAATAGCCAAACCATTCGTGGCAATTGAGGCATAGACACTTGCCATTTGAATCATCGGTACGCCATTGCTTCCTAATGCTGTACTTAAGTTAGGCATAAGATCGGCAGTGACACCCATCAACCTTGCTGTTTCAATAACATTGTTTATGCCAACGCTTTTGGCAAGATTTACGGCAACTGTGTTCAAAGAAAGAGTAAGTGCGCCGTATAGAGAAATTTCTCCGTAATATTTACCGCCAAAATTACGAGGTTGGTATTTACCACGTTGGATAGGCGCATCAACAACCATGCTATCCATACTCCAACCTTGACGAAGGGCAGTTAGATAAACAATTGGTTTAAATGATGAACCGGGAGAGCGTAGTGCTTGCGTGGCTCTGTTAAATTGACTGTGCCCGTAATCTACACCACCGACCATTGCAACGATTGAACCATCGGGACGTAAAACCATTGCGGCGCCTTGAGAAAATCCTTTTTCCTCACCATTAGCGCGAACAATTGAAAGTATTGTTTCGGAAGCTGCATCTTGTACATTTGGATCAAGTGTTGTCTCGACAATCATGTCTTCACGTTGTTGTCCTGTGTAACCGTCAATTTGTTCAATAACCCAGTCAGTAAAGAAACGCTCATCGTTTTGAGGTGTAGGTTTGCGGTCAGGAGTAGGCATGTCACCTTCTTTCATAACCTTTTTAAGTTCTTCTTTGGTTATATACCCTTGATCTTCCATTGCCATCAGAACAAGATTTGCTCGTTTTTTAGAGGCTTCTGGGTTGCTTTTAGGCGAATAGCGAGAAGGAGCCTTTAAAAGCCCTGCAATTGTTGCTGACTCAAGTAAAGTCAATTCTGAGGCGGGTTTATTATAGTAAACACGAGAGGCGGCATCAATTCCGTACGCACCACCACCTAAATAAACACGATTAAGGTAGGCACTTAAAATCTCATCTTTGCTAAGTTTTGCTTCTAACCATACAGCGAGCATAGCTTCCTTAATTTTACGTGCGAGCTTCCTATCACGTGTCAGAAAGAGGTTTTTAGCCAATTGTTGTGTGATGGTTGATCCACCTTGAACGCCATCATTTTTAAATGCATTGACATACATTGCGCGCAAAATACCAATTGGGTCTACGCCAAAATGATAATGAAAGCGTTTATCTTCAATGGCAATAACCGCATTTGGAAGATATTCAGGAAGATCTTCAACAGAGAGGTTTTGTCCTTTGTGATCACCATAGCGCGCAATAACAGAACCATCATTGGCAAGAACAGTGATTGCTGTACGGCGGTCAAATTGAGCCTCGCGCATAATACGCGGAAGGTCGCTACCATACCACAAAAGAACAGAGCCAATAATCAGTGTAAAAAAGACACCAAATATAAACAGCCACTTAAAAACAAAGCCTGAAAAACTTTGTTTCTTTGCGGACGCAGACTTTTTCTTGGCTGACTTTGCTTCGGATTTTTTAACCATGCTGTCTCTTAAAGAATAATAGGTATTTTTGCAATCACTTATTGCGTTTCAAGCCAATAGCGTTTGCGGGATGGGAACCGTTCTGTCTCGGGTGTTGTATCCCAATAAGTTGCTCCAAATGCATCCATCATATGAGCAGCTGCTTCATTCTCAGGAATGATTGTCAAAAGAGCTTTTTCTATACCTAGATGTGCGGCCACAGGAATAGATTTTCGAAGTATTTTTTTCCCAAAGCCTTTGCCGCGCAGACTTGGGCGAATGGTGTAATGAATGTGCCCACCCCATTTTTCCAAATGCCAATTTAAACGGTGACGGATACAAACACTACCAATATACAAATCATCTTTAACTAACCACAGAACCGTTTCTGGTACTGACTCCACCCATTCCTGATACTTCTGATGTGCTACATCTTTTTCAGTGCGGAGTTTTTCAACATAAGCGTCAAAGTCTGCCTCCATATTTGAAACAAAGGATTTAGTATAACGTCCATCTTCGATATATTCATAGGCAGCCTCAATGTAGCTTTTTTTATAAGCAGTATCAGGACGTATAAGTTTTGATGCGGACATGAGGTTTATTTAGCTGTTTTTTCTATAAAAGGAAGAGGGCGGCTAGTCCCAAGAAAGCAAAGAAGCCAACAACATCGGTGACCGTTGTCAAGAATACAGTAGAGGCAAGTGCGGGGTCAGCACCTGCGCGACTAATCATAATAGGAATGGTTGCTCCAAAAAATCCTGCTGCAATCAGGTTAACAATCATGGCTGTTCCTATAACCAAGCCAAGCCCCATGCTTTGAAACCATAGAGCCGTTACGAAGGCAATAATTAACGCAAAAGCGATACCATTGAGTGTCCCAACGATTGTCTCTTTCCAAATCACACGCACAGCGTTGGTGGATGATAGTTCTTTGGTTGCTAGAGCTCGCACAGCAACGGTCAAAGTCTGTGTACCAGCATTACCACCCATAGAGGCAACAATCGGCATAAGGACAGCAAGAGCCACGATCTGTTCAATGGTTGCATCAAAGAATGAAATAACAATTGAGGCCAATATGGCTGTAAATAAATTTACAATAAGCCAGTTAAAGCGTGAACGTGTGGTTGCAAGAATAGCCCCAGACAAATCCCCTTGATCAACCCCCCCGAGTTTCAAGATATCTTCTTCGGCTTCATCACGGATAACATCGATAATATCGTCAATGGTAATCACACCAATAAGACGGTCATCTTCATCTACGACAGGTGCAGAACCTAGATTTTCGCGCTGGAAGACGCGCGCTACATCTTCTTGGTCCATCGTTGCTGGAATGGTGTGGACGGTATCCAGCATAAGGTTTTGAAGCTTTTCCTTCCGCACAGAGCGCACAAGCCTGTTCAGTGGAATCTCACCAACAACATGGTAGGTTGGGGTAATTACGATAATATCAAAGAAGTCGGTCGGTAGTTCGGTAGCAGCAGCACGCAGATAATCAATCGTTTTACCAACTGTCCATGTCTGTGGCACAGCAACAACCTCGCGCTGCATTAAACGACCCGCGCTTTCTTCTGGATAGCTCAAGCCTTCCTGTATAGCTGCGCGCGTTTTGGCAGAAAGTTGTTTGATGATTTGTTGTTGCTTCTCCTCATTGAGAGGAATAAGCAAATCAAGGGCATCATCACTGTCTAGCTCAGTCAGGATTTGTGCAATCGCTTTGGGAGGAAGAACTTCTAAAAGTTTTTTCTGTAAAGAGTCTTCAAAATACAGGAATGTTTCTGGATGAACGAGAGAGCTATAGGCTTCTAAGTAACGGTCTCTGTCTTCAGGACTAATTTTGGAGAAGAAGTCAGCAGCGTCAGCAGGGCTAAGCTCTTCGTCAAAGATAAGCTCAACATCAGAAGTTTTGTTTTCTTCAAGGCGTTCGCGGATTTCAGAAATAGTTTCGTCTTGAAGCCCTGTAAAGCGGGACTCTTCAACTTCATTTTCAAAATCATCAGCAAGAGTAGGAAGGTCTTTGTCTTTACTCGTATCTTTTGGCGTCTTATCTTTAGCCATGAGCTTACTCCTTCCTGTTGTATTAGATTTCTAAAGTTAAATGCTTATAGCGCACCTTGTGACAGAATTTGTCTTTCGCTTTCGGTTTCATAGACTTGTGCACCAACGGTTGCAAGTGCAGTGACATTGATAATCCCGCGCGCTGTAACAGAAGGTGTCAAAATATGTGCTGGCATTGCTGAGCCCAGAAGCAGAGGACCAATAGAAACACCATCAGTCAACATCTTGATAAGATTAAACGAAATGTTAGCTGCATCGACATCGGGCATAATCAGTAAGTTTGCCTCACCTTTTAAAATGGAATTAGGCATGATGTTTTGACGAACATCGGCAGACAATGCTGAATCAGCGTGCATTTCACCTTCAATTTCAATATTAGGCGCGCGTTTTTTTAACTCTTCACATGCCTCACGCAATACCAGTGAACGCGGTGTGTCATGTGTTCCAAAATTCGAATGAGAAACAAGGGCTACTTTTGGTGTGATACCAAATTTTTTGATTTCCTCTATAGCCAATAATGTCATTTCAACAACTTGGGCACATGAAGGGTTAGGGTTGACGTGCGTATCACAAATAAACAGTGAACCTTTATCATGAATTAAAATACTCATCGCAGCGGCTGTATCGACATCTTGTTTAAGTCCAATAATGTCATTCACGTGCTTCAAATGTTTATTATATTGCCCAAGTGTTCCGCAAATAACGGCATCGGCTTCACCTTTGTGAACCATCAACGCCCCAATAACAGTTGTATTTGTCCGCACAACGTTACGCGCATCAGATGGTGTGATACCTTTGCGCTCCATTAATGAATGATATGTTGTCCAGTAATCTTTATAGCGGGGGTCGCTTTCAGGGTCACAAAGTTCGAAATCTTTTCCTGTTTGCAAACGAAGCCCAAGACGTTTAATGCGTGTTTCAACAACCTGTTTACGTCCAATGAGGATTGGGTTTGCCAAGCCATCATCGACAGAAACTTGTACGGCGCGCAAGACGCGATCTTCTTCAGCTTCACAGTAAGCGATGCGCTTCGGGTTTGATTTTGCGCGTGTAAAGACGGGTCGCATAACAAGGTCGGTACGATAAAAGAACTGCTGAAGTTTTTCTTTATAGGCGTCCATGTCCTTGATGGGACGTGTAGC
>JBBKVR010000107.1:0-4622 GCA_037968575.1 Bdellovibrionales bacterium
AACCTTGAATCTGCTGAAGAAGTTGCAAGACAGCTTAAGCTCCGTGATTTGGGAGGCCTGATTGTTATCGACTTTATTGATATGGAAGACTACCGCAACAATGCAAAAGTTGAGCGTAAGCTGAAAGAAGCTCTTTCGAGCGACCGCGCACGCATTCAGATTGGACGAATTTCAAACTTTGGTCTCCTTGAGTTATCTCGCCAGCGCTTAAACCCGAGTGTGACAGAGTCTCAATTTGAGATTTGTGGTCATTGTGCTGGTTTTGGTTACACACGTACAACGGATTCTGCAGCTGTGATTGCTCTGCGTGCTGTTGAGGAACAGGCCATCAAGAACAAGCATACAGAAATTGAACTGCGTATTCCTGACGAAGTGGCACTTTATATTCTCAATCATAAACGCAACATGCTGGAAGCCATTGAAGAACAATTTAATCTCGAAATTAAAATTGAGTCTGATTCTGAATTGACACCAGGAGCTTTTGAAATTTTAACGGATGGCAAGGCTGTTGCCGCAGTGAAAGCCAAACATCATTCTGCTCCAGATGACAATAATAAAAACAACAACAATAATCGCCGTAATAAAACAAAGCGTGGTCGTCGTGGTGGTCGCAATCGCCAAGATCAAAATCAACAAAACCATGATAATCAGAAAAATAATGAGCAGTCTTCTGATAACAATCAGAATAAAGACAATAATAAAACTCCTGAAAAACCTACTCAGAAAGACGGTAATAATAAGCAGCAATCTAATAAGGGGCCAGATTCTCGTAATAAAACTCCGAAGAATAATACTGACGAGAAAGATATAAAACAGAATGAATCTGCCGAGGAAAAATCAGATAAGAAGGAAGATTCTGCACCTAAAAAGCGTAGTCGCAAACCAAGTCCAAAGACCACCAAAAAAGATGATACACAATCTGTAAAAGCAGAAGAAGCTTCCCCGCCACCATCTAATGACAGTAAACCTCCCAAGGAAGAAAAACCTGTCCAGAAAGACTATGAAGTGGTCAATCAAGCTCCCAAGAAGAAGAAAAAAGGCTGGTGGAGTAAAGGCTAACCCATGTTTTTACGTACCTGTCTCATAATTTTTTGCCTCTTTATTTTTTCAGCACAAAGCATTGCTGCGCCAACATTTATGGAAGCTTGGGAGCAAGAAACAAACAATCTCCTTGAGGGGCTAACGGAGCAACAAAGAAAACAGTTTGAGATTCTTACGCTTTCGAACGGTATCTTGCAGTCCATCCAGCATGTAGAAAAAACACTTGGAAATGCTGTGAAATCTTGCAGTGACGCACATCCAAACCTCAAAGATGATCTATACGGCTATTACGGTGGTCTTCAAAAAAACCTAACCAAGCCAATGAAATCAGCAAAAAACCGTATCAACAAAATGATTAAGGCACAAAGCATTACCAATCCTAAAAGAATGCACGGCTATATCAACCTCACCAACAAAGTCGCCATCGAAAAAGACAAGGAAATCGAGTGGATTCCTATTAGTCGTGAAGATGACTGCAAAAAGCTATTGGATACTCTTCAGGATGATGAAACGACTAATCGTCTAGTCTCACATCTAAATGACAATTTCGGTGTTGGCGAAGAGCTCAAACGCTAAAAAAGCAGGTTATATGGCCTCAAAATATAAAAAATTAAGAATTTTACAAATTATGGCAGGCGCACGTTTTGGTGGCGCAGAAACTGCCTTTGCAGATACTTGTATTGCCTTGCATAAAGAGGGACATGAGCAACTTATCGTTACTCGGAATTATCCTGAAAGATTAACCCGTCTTAAAGATGAGGGTCTAAAAATACGTACGCTTCCGTTTGGTGGTAAAATTGATATATATACATCCTTTGCACTCAATAAAATTATTGATGATTTCAAACCTGATATTGTTCAGACATGGATGGCGCGTGCAACTTCAAAAATGCCTGCTAAAAAAGGTAGAAGCCATAAAGTACTCTCGCGTTTAGGGAATTATTATAATCTCAAATACTTCAAGAATACCGATCATTTTTTAGGTATTACACCCGCCATATGTGATTACCTCAGAAAAGAGGGTGTTCAAAAAGACCAACTACATTTTTTCCCGAACTTTGCAGAAACATTTGATGAGAAACAAAAAAAAGTTTCTCGTTCTGACTTGGATACACCAGAAGACGCGACTGTTCTTTTGACACTTGCAAGATACCACACATCCAAAGCCCTCGATGTAACTATCAAAGCACTAAAAGAGT
Source organism: Bdellovibrionales bacterium (assembly GCA_037968575.1). Taxonomy (GTDB): domain Bacteria; phylum Pseudomonadota; class Alphaproteobacteria; order Micavibrionales; family Micavibrionaceae; genus UBA2137. Next base: position 2,241 of record JBBKVR010000107.1, read on the forward strand.
TACCAGATGCCTACCTCTGGTGCGCAGGGCAAGGGCCTGAAGAAGAAAACCTCAAGTTTTTAGCTAAGACAGAGGGTGTTATTGATCGTATACGTTTTCTAGGTTGGCGCGATGACCGGTCTTCACTTCTACAGGCAAGTGATATTTGTTTATTTGTTTCACGTTATGAGCCTTTTGGAACTGTTTTTGTACAAGCTTGGGCAAATAAAACACCTGTCATTGTCTCAGATGCCGATGGTCCAAAACAATTCGTACAAGACGGCAAAGACGGAATTATTATTCCTAAAGACAATGTTGAAGAATTGGTTACAGCCATAAGAGCTTTACAAGGCAATGAAAAACTATCTGAAAAATTAGTGAACAACGGTTTTAAACGTTACGAAAATGAATTTAGTAAGAAAAGCGCTATGCAAGCGTACCAAAAACTTTATGAGAAAATCACGACCTCATGAAATTTATCTTAAAATCACTAATTCGGACTTACCGCTTCCTGTTATCGCCTTTTCTTGGTAACCAGTGTCGTTTTCATCCAACCTGTTCAACTTATGGTGAAAAAGCCATCGAAGAGCATGGATTTCTCAAAGGAAGTTACCTAACTATTGCGCGTATATTGAATTGTCATCCCTTCTCATCGCGTCCCTATGAGGACAAAGTCCCGAAACGGTTTGCGTGGAAAGACGCCTTAAGTTATAAAAGCTCGAAATCCAAAAACGCGTAAAACGTATAAACATAGGAAACACACTCCATGTCAGATCAAAACTCAGGCGGTATGCATCCCCAAGATATTCGCAACCTGATTATATTTATCGTTATCTCAGTTGTTATCTGGGGCGTATTCGATAAATATGTCTTTGGTCCTCAAAAAGAGGCATTCCGAGCCACGAAACAACAAGAAGCACAAGTTTCAACAAAGACTGCTGAAGAAATTAAAGCCGCCTCCAAGGATCCTCAAAGAGAGCGTTCTGAAGTGATGGCCTCTGATATTGCACGTGTAAAAATTGATAACCCCGAAGTTAGCGGCTCCCTTTCACTCACAGGGGCGCGTATTGATGATATTCTTCTTAAAGAATATTTCAAAACTCTGGAAAAGAAGGAGAATGTAGAATTATTTTCTCCTGTAGGATCGCCTCACCCTTACTATGCAGAAACTGGCTGGGTTAATGGTGCTAACCAGACTTCTACACTGCCAAACCGTAATACAGTGTGGCAAGTTGACGGAAATTCTACCCTTACACCATCTTCACCTGTGCGCCTTACTTGGAATAATGACCAAGGACTAACATTTGTCAAAGATATCAGTATTGATGAACATTTCATGTTTGCCATTACAGACAGCGTACAAAACGATTCAGGGCAGTCCGTCACTTTGTTTCCTTATGCCGCAATAGCGCAAAGAGGTGTTCCTGATAACCTTGAGGGGCGTGTCATAGCACACGAAGGTCTTATAGGATATTTCAATGATGATTTAGAAGAACTTGATTTTGATGATCTGGAAGACTCTCCAGTACAGAGTTTTACATCAAAAACTGGCTGGACAGGATTTTCTCGCAAATACTGGATGTCTGCAATCTTGCCTACACAAGACACAGAAAAAACATTCCGTTTCCTTGCAACCCAAGAGCGCGAGCCGGGCACACGACCTTTATATCAAGCAGATGTGACGGGACAAGGTGTTGAGGTAACACCAGGGCAAACTGTTACTTCAACCAACCATATCTATGCTGGTGCAAAAAAACTCGAATTGCTAGATGCCTACGAAGAAAAATATGGAGTACATCACTTTGACTTGGCAATCGACTTTGGTGTTCTTTATTTTATGACCCGCCCATTCCACTGGTTATTAGTAACGTTTTTTCACATGACTGGTAATTTCGGAATAGCTATCATTATGCTGACTATTCTTATCCGTGTGGCCGTTTTTCCACTGGCAAACACATCCTACAAGTCTTTCGCTAAATTGAAAAAGGTTGCTCCTGAAATGAAGGAGTTACGAGAGAAACATTCAAGCGACAAGGCTCAGCTACAAAAGGCTTTGGTCAAATTGTACGAGAAAGAAAAAGTTAATCCGATGGCGGGTTGCTTACCTATCGTGCTTCAAATTCCAATTTTCTTTGCCATGTATAAAGTCATTTATATTACTCTTGAGATGCGTCATGCTCCATTCTTTGGCTGGATTACAGATTTATCTCAACCAGACCCAACATCTATTTTCAATCTATTTGGTGCACTACCATACGATGTCCCATCATTCCTGATGATTGGTGTGTGGCCATGTACGATGCTTATATTCATGATTCTACAACAGAAAATGAATCCTCCACCACAAGATAAAATGCAAAAAACAATGATGGCGTACTTCCCGTTCTTCATTACGTTTATCCT
>JBBKVR010000108.1:0-13295 GCA_037968575.1 Bdellovibrionales bacterium
TCTAAAAATATTATTCCTGCCATTCGTAAGGAAGACAAACTTCGCGAGCAAAGCAACATGTCACCCGTTCACCGCCATATTGGGCTTTATGCCTACCGCAGAACATCACTGGAAAAATATGTAACTTTTGATGAGGGAGTATACGAAAAACTCGAAGGCCTAGAGCAACTTCGTCTTCTTGAAAATGGAATGCGTATTCGCGCAGTAATTGTTGATTACAAAGGTCGTCCTGCCATGTCAGGTGTGGACACACCCGATGATTTGGAACGTGCGGAAGCTCTTCTCAAACAATATGATGAGGCCGCATAAATGGCAAAGACGACTCTTCTTATTGCTCGCCACGGCAATACATTCACACCTGAGCAAACACCGACACGAGTTGGCGCGCACACTGATCTCTCTCTTGTTCCTTCGGGACAAGAACAAGCCCAGTTTTTAGGGCAGTATTTAACCCAAGAAAATCTTGTACCTAACGTTATTTTTACATCTCACCTCAAGCGCACTTATGAAATGGCTAATATTGCTTGCACTGAAATAGGACAAAAAATACCAACTGAGCGCACAGAGGTTTTTAATGAAATAGATTATGGCCCTGATGAAAATAAAACAGAAGACGAAGTCATTGCTCGTCTTGGCAAACAGCCGCTTAAAGATTGGGATGAAAAAGGACTTGTGCCCAATGGTTGGAAGGTTGACCCACAAGCCATCATTCAACGGTGGCAAGATTTTGCTAAAGAAATAGAAAGAGATTACGAAGGACAGACTGTTCTTGTGATTACTTCTAATGGTGTCGCACGTTTTGCTCCACATCTCACAGGTGACTTCTATGGTTTCCGTGAAAATAACGCGATTAAAATTTCAACAGGCGCGCTTTGTATTTTCGAAAAAGAAAGCTCGGACAATTTTTGGACAATCACCAACTGGAATATAAAACCGAAAAAAGTCTTAGAAGAGACTATAGTCACATAGACATTCATCCTCACCTCACTTATCTTAGTGAGATATGTTCAATTATATCCTCAAACGTTTGCTTTTAATGATACCGACTTTGCTCGGAATTATGCTTGTATCGTTTGTTGTTATTCAATTTGTTCCCGGTGGTCCTGTTGAACGAATGATTGCCGAACTCCAAGGCCACGGCACAAGTGCAACATCACGATTTGCTGGTGGCGGTGGTGAAGCTGGTGGCAATATTACCCAAAGTGCGACAACAGGTGCGCAAGGTGGCTATCGTGGTGCACAAGGATTAGACCCTGAATTTGTAGCGGAATTAGAAGCTATGTACGGTTTTGATAAACCTGCCTATGAACGCTTCTATATCATGGTCAAAAATTACCTTCAATTTGATTTGGGGGAGAGTTATTACCGCGACATTGATGTTATTGATTTGGTAATTGAGAAGATGCCCGTTTCTATATCTTTAGGGCTTTGGTCAACACTCATCATTTATCTGATTTCGATTCCATTGGGTATTAAAAAGGCGGTTCGCGATGGGCAGAGTTTCGATATCTGGAGCTCGGCAGTCATCTTCGTTGGTTATGCTATTCCAGCGTTCATGTTTGCCATTCTTCTCATCATTCTTTTTGCAGGAGGGCGTTACTTTGATTTTTTCCCATTACGCGGATTAACATCAGACGGTTGGAACGATTTTCCACTCTGGAAACAAATTGCTGATTATGCGTGGCACATGATTCTTCCAACTGCTGCAATGGTGATTAGTGGTTTTGCCTCCCTCACTATGCTCACCAAAAATTCATTTTTGGATGAGGTGAACAAACAATATGTTTTGACCGCGCGTGCAAAAGGTCTCTCCGAGAAACAGGTTCTTTATAAGCATGTTTTTAGAAATGCGATGCTCATTGTGATTGCAGGATTTCCTGCTGCCTTCCTCCATATCTTCTTTACTGGTTCGCTTTTGATTGAGGTGATTTTCTCTCTCGACGGGCTTGGATTACTTGGATATGAGTCAATTATTAACCGAGATTACCCTGTTGTACTCGGAACACTTTACATTTATGCCCTTATTGGCTTGGTTATGACATTAATACGCGACGTAGTGTATGTTATTGTTGATCCCCGCATCTCATTTGAGGGGCAAAAGACATGACTCTCACCCCTTTAACGCAACGACGGCTATCACAATTCAGGGCCAACAAACGTGGTCACTGGTCATTCTGGATTTTCCTTGTGCTGTTTATTATTTGCATGGGCGCCGAATTTGTATCCAACGACAAACCGTTACTTGTCTCCTATGAAGGCAAAATTCACGCACCTGTTTTTAAAACTTACCCCGAAACATATTGGGGCGGAGATTTCCTAACTGAGACAGATTACCGCGATCATTATGTTCAGGAACTTATTAATGAGAAAGGCTGGATGCTTTGGCCGCCTATTCGTTTCTCATATGACACAATCAATTATGATTTACCAACACCTGCACCATCCGCTCCCACTGCAGAAAATATTTTAGGAACAGATGATCAAGGACGCGATGTTGCTGCGCGTATTATTTATGGATTCCGGCTTTCTGTTTTATTTGGATTAGCGCTTACGATTGTAAGCTCTATCATTGGAGTATTTATGGGTGCTATTCAGGGTTATTATGGCGGAAAACTCGACCTTACATTACAACGCGTGATTGAAGTTTGGTCATCACTCCCGAGCCTTTACATTTTGATTATCTTTTCAGCACTTTTCGTTCCTGGTTTTTGGACGTTACTTCTTATCCTCCTCCTCTTTTCATGGGTGTCATTGGTTGATGTTGTGCGAGCAGAATTCTTGCGTGCCCGCAGTTTTGATTATGTGCGCGCCGCCAATGCTCTTGGTGTGTCCAACCCGCTTATTATGTGGCGCCACGTTTTACCAAACGCAATGGTTGCTACAATGACATTTATGCCATTTATTTTAACAGGTTCTATTACTGCTCTTACCTCTCTTGATTTCTTGGGGTTAGGATTACCCCCTGGCTCTGCTTCTCTTGGCGAGTTACTAGCGCAAGGAAAAAATAATTTACAAGCTCCATGGCTTGGCTTTACAGCATTTATTGTTCTGGCTGTTATGCTAACACTTCTCACTTTCGTTGGTGAAGCAGTACGAGATGCCTTTGACCCACGCAAAACAAATCTGGCGGAGGGTTAAATGGCAAAAGCAAAAACGCCGTTACTCTCAGTTCAAAATCTGGATGTGAATTTCAGAACACCATCAGGTATTTTTAATGCCGTAAAAGATGTCAGTTTTGATCTTCATAAAGGCGAAACACTTGCTCTTGTAGGGGAGTCAGGTTCAGGGAAATCGGTAACAGCTTTATCAGTTATGCAACTTCTCCCCTACCCCATGGCATCACACCCGAATGGAAAAATTCTATTTAATGGGCAAGAACTCATTGGGGCAGATGACAACATCATGCGTGCCATACGTGGTGACCAGATTGGCATGATATTCCAAGAGCCACTCACCGCCTTAAATCCGCTTCATACGGTTGAAAAGCAAATCGGTGAGATTCTTGAACTCCACAAAGGCTTAGACGGTGATGCCAAACGCAAACGCATTTTTGAGTTAATGGATTTGGTTGGGTTGGGGAATTTAAAATCTCGCCTGAAAGCCTATCCGCATGAACTCTCTGGTGGTCAGCGCCAACGTGTGATGATTGCTATGGCATTGGCCAACGATCCTGACCTCCTGATAGCCGATGAGCCAACAACGGCACTGGACGTCACCATTCAGGCACAAATTTTGGAACTCTTAAACGACCTCAAGAAACAATTGGACATGGCGCTTCTGTTGATTACCCATGACTTAAATGTGGTTGAGAAAATGGTTGATACCGTCTGCGTAATGAAACAAGGCGAGATAGTAGAACAGAAAAAATCAAAAACTCTATTCTCCAAACCGTCACATGATTACACGAAAATGCTTTTGGCTGCTCAACCCAAAGGCAAGGCGGTTAAGACAAATACAAAAGCCGAAACACTTCTCAAGGGTGAAAACATCAAAGTTCATTTTCCAACTAAGAAAAACTTCTTTGGAAAGGTTCAAGAGGTTGTCAAAGCAGTTGACGATGTTTCCATCATTGTTCCCAAAGGACAGACATTGGGTGTGGTCGGTGAATCTGGTTCGGGTAAAACAACATTGGGTTTGGCATTGTTGAAACTGATTTCATCTGAGGGGAAAATCACATTTAAAGACCAAGATATTTCCGATTATTCACGTAAACAAATGCAACCACTTCGCGAAGATATGCAGATTGTTTTTCAAGACCCTTTTGGTTCGCTGTCTCCGCGTATGAGCGTTGATCAAATTATTGGTGAAGGATTGAAAGTTCACCGCAAAAATATGAGTGCGAAAGACCGAGATGATTTGGTGGTTGAGGCATTAAATGAAGTGCATATCAATCCTGAGACACGCCACCGCTATCCTCATGAATTTTCAGGTGGTCAAAGACAGCGTATTTCCGTTGCAAGGGCATTGGCTCTTAAACCTGAACTGATTGTGATGGATGAACCCACATCGGCACTGGATATGTCCGTGCAAGCCGAGGTTGTTGATTTACTACGTGAACTCCAAACCAACCATAATTTGGCCTATATGTTTATCTCACATGATTTACGTGTTGTGCGCGCAGTGTCACATCATATTCTAGTGATGAAAAACGGGAAGATTGTTGAGGAAGGTGATACAAACCAAATCTTTGACAAGCCAAAAATGGATTACACCAAAGACCTTATGGCTGCTGCCATTGACCTGAAAGCCAGAAATAAGAAAGTCGTTTAGTATCCTCTGGCAATTCCTTCGCGTCTGGGATCGGCGACACCTTTAAGTTTAGCCTCTTTTATTTCAATAGCTGTCAGCCCACTATTCAGATCAGTGACTTCAACAGTGTGTCCTAATCGCTTCAGACTACCACTTAAGTTTTTCAAGTCTTTTTCAAGATAGATGCTTTTATCAGTCCCAATAAAGTTCGGCATTTTGATAGCCTCTTCCAAAGAATAATCCCAATCAAGCATCGCAATAATACGACTTGCAACGTAACCAATAATATAACTTCCACCTGCTGAACCTATCAGCAAGTAAGGCTCACCTTCAGGCGTGTAAACGATAGTTGGCGCCATTGATGAGCGCGGACGCTTTCCTGGCGCGGGAGCATTAGCGATTGGTCGGCCTTCTTCGTCTTCAGGGATGAAAGAAAAGTCCGTTAATTCATTATTGAGCAAGAAACCATTGGTCATGACACGAGAGCCAAATGCCGTCTCAATTGTTGTGGTCATGGTAATCATATTGCCGTTCTCATCGACGACAACGATGTGTGATGTCCCCGGCACATCAGGATTTTCTCCTTCTCCCCTCTCTTCTTCCCACTCAGGTGGTTTTCCATGTAAAACCTCAGGTAAACGTTTTTTACTATCAATTAGTTTTGCGCGATCTTGCAAATACTCTGTGTCTATTAATTTTGTACCTGGAGTTTTCACGTGGTCCGAGTCTGCCATATAGTAATTACGGTCGGCAAATGCCAAACGTGAGGCCTCAGTTATCAAATGAATGTTTCTGGAGGTTGCACCTTGGGACAAATCAAAACGCTCAAGCAATGCTAGAATTTGCAAAAGTGTTAAACCGCCAGAAGATGGCTCGCCCATAGAACAGATACGGTAGCCGCGATATCCACCACATACGGGTTCACGTTCAATGACTTTATAGCTTTCCAAATCTTTTAAACTCAAAAACCCGGGGTTTTTAGTTCTGCGCACGGCACGCACGATATCTTTGGCAATGGCACCTTGATAAAAAGCTTCAATACCCTCGTCTTGGAGATTTTCCAATGTTCTTTGATAGGATTTATTTTTAAGTTCCTCACCTGCTTGAATGTTATTTCCGTAGGGAAAGAAATATTCCAGCGTATTTTTGGACGCACCTAAGTCTTCAAAAGCTTCATCGGCCATTTTTGCCAAACGCGGCGAAATCTCAAATCCTCTCCTAGCAAGTTTTATTGCTGGCTCAAAAAGCTCTTCCCATTCCAACTTGCCGTGTTTTTCATGTAGGGTTTTTAGGAGTGCGGGCGTTCCAGGTGTTCCCACCGAGCGCCCACCTATCGCGCCATCATAAAATCCAAGTGGTTTGCCGTTACTTCTCAAGAATAATTCAGATGTTATTTCCATCGGTGCGGTTTCACGCGCATCATAGCTGGTTAAATGTCCATCTTCAGCGTTTCTATAAAGCGCAAATGCTCCGCCCCCTAAACCAGATGATTGTGGCTCAACAAGGCCAAGAACCAACTGAGCCGCAATGGCTGCATCGGCAGCACTTCCGCCTTTCTGGAGAATGCTCTGAGCAGCATATGTTGCCAATGGATGGGCTGTCACAACCATTGCCTTTTCTTCTGTTCTGACAGAGAGGGTTTGTGTGCCTGTAGCAATTTCTGGTTGTGGACGTTCAACATCTCGTGCGTGAGAATCACTGACAAGCACTACAAAGATGGCGAAAGTTAGGTAAATAAGGTGTTTCATGCTATATTTAATACATTCGTTTTTGTAATTAAGACTTGCATTCCTTATGCGCTAAGGCTAAGGAATACAGACTTTTTGTATTAATATCTAGAGACTTCCGAAAGGGGTGATTTTTTTTGGTCAGCGTTAATGTAAGAGACGGTAATGTAGAGCAAGCTCTACGCGTCTTGAAAAAGAAAATGCAACGTGAAGGTATCTTCCGCGAAATGAAAATGCGGAAAGATTTTGAAAAACCTTCAGAAAAGCGTAAGCGCGAGAAGGCTGAGGCCGTTCGTCGTACACGCAAGCTAGACCGCAAACGTCGCGAAAAAGACGGATTTTAGATCCTGAATTTCGAGTTTAAATTACCCTTTTGAATGAAGCCGCTTTAATAGCGGCTTTTTCTATGCTTGTGATATACGCATTAGATAGCGCTTACTCCAAAAATGGAAGAATAATCCTGCAACAATATTCACGAGTGCTATGGCAGAGAATATTCCGATAATGCCAAACATATTCCCAATATAGACAGCTGGTATCATTAAGACGAGCATCTTCACGACAATCATCATCAATGACTTTTGAGGCAATCCCATTGCATTAAATGCTGAGGACCAGCCTGTTACTAAATGCGCAAAGGCATATGAGAATGGCACAACCCAGAAGAACAACTGTGCAAGGTGAATAACTTCCTCGTTATCAGTGAATAGGCTTGCAACAAATGAACCTGCAACCGCCACAATAAAAGCGATACCAAAAGACCATATACATGAAAACGTAATTGCCTTTTTCAAAGTTTCTTTTACACGATCATATTTATTTGCTCCAAAATTCTGACCAATAACTGGTGCCATTCCTGTTGAGAGCGCCATCAGAGCAATAAATGCGAACGCCTCTACACGGGATGCAATTCCCATAGCCGCGACAGCCTCACTTCCATAACTGGCAAGTAGTGCAATAATGACAGCATTCACTATAGGCTGAATGGCCTGTGTCAAACCAACAGGAATAGCAATTATCATCACTTTTTTGGCTGTCGAGAAGAATCCTTTAAATTTGCAACACCACTGCAATGACATGATTGGATAGACTTTAACGTAAATATATATGCCAGTAATCAAAGCTATAAAATTGGAAATAACAGTTGCCAGAGCAGCGCCCTGAATTCCCATTTCAGGTGCTCCCAGTAATCCAAAAATCAAAATTGGATCGAGAACAATGTTAATAAGTGCGATAACTGTCATAACAATCGCAGGAAGTACTGTATTGCCATGCGCTCGTATTGCAGAATTTCCGACCATAGGGACAATAAGCAGGGGTACAGAGAACAGCCATATCCCCATATACTCTTTTATGAGCACGAGTTGGCTATCACTTGCGCCCATGACTACAAAAATTTTATCAATAGTGGTAAATCCAACAACAACCAGAACAGCTCCAACGATAAATGCCAACATAAGCGCATGCGTTGTAACACTATATGTCTCATCTTTGCGATCCTCACCTATGAGGCGCGATATAATGGATGAAATGGCAATTCCCATGGCAATCATCAATGTTAGAAAGGCATAGGTTACAGGAAAGGTAAAAGTAATTGCAGCAAGTGCCTCAACGCCTAAACGTCCAATGAAATACATATCCGCTAATTGAAAGCTGATAATGGCAGCAATTCCCCAAATCATAGGGACTGTCAGACGTACGAGATGCCCTGTAATAGAGCCTTCTCGTAAGTTTCCTTTGAGGCGATAAGAATGAGGAACATCATTTTCAGTCTTGGATTGTGTCATAGTCTTAAAAGACTTATGCTTTTTAGAGACAAATCACAATGCTAACCTTCCTCTAATTCCCATGAAAATTCTCTACACACATGACAATGTCTATTACCCGACCGAAGACGGTGTCCTTTCTGCTGGACAATTTTCGTATGAGTATTGGCAACCGTATTTAGAAGCCTTTGGTTCTATGACTGTTTTAGGTCGTGAAGGACAAATTACTAAAGGCACAGATGTTTCCAAATATAATCGTGCCGATGGTAAAGGCATTACAATTAATACACTTTCAAATATGAACTCTATTAGAGGTCAACTTTCTAATCGTAGTGAAGTTGTGAACGCGGTAAAGAGAGCCGTTCAGGAAAGTGACGGACTTATTGTACGTGCGATGAGTGAAATTGGGTGGACTGCCTTTAAAGAGGCTAAGCGCATCGGTATCCCTATTGTACACGAACTCTCAGGGTGTCCATGGGATAATACTTGGAATCATGGAAGCCTGATTGCCAAGGCTTATGCGCCTCTCAGATATTTACGTGCTAAAAAAGTAGCGCGCAGTGCCGACCAAGTTCTATATGTCACACGCGATTTCTTGCCAAAACGCTATCCCTCTACTGGACAAACAGCTATTGCCTCAAATGTGCGGATTGAAACACCTGACCCGCAGGTTTTAGAGAAGCGTCAGCGGAAAATCCGCTCTTTAACGAAAAACAAGACCTTGCCGATTACTTTTGGCATTATCGGGCATTTGGATCACCGCCTAAAAGGCATTGATATAGCCTTGAAAGCTATGGCTCGTTACCAAAAGTCAGCATCACGCGATTTTCGCTTACGCATTCTAGGGCCAGGTTCACCTCAGAAATTCAAGGCAGAAATCCATGATTTAGGATTACAAGATCGCGTGTCATTTGATGGTGTTTTGCCTGCTGGTGATGCTGTTCTCAAATGGCTGGATGATATTGATATTTATTTACAGCCCAGTTTTCATGAAGGGCTACCCCGCGCACTCATTGAGGCGATGAGTAGAGGCTGTCCTGCATTGGCGTCTACTGCTGGGGGTATAGCAGAACTCTTACCCCAAGAATGCCTTCACAAACCAGGCGATGATGTTAAACTGGCTTTAGATATTCGTTTTATGACCACTTCCGGCGAAGATACCTTACTTATGCGTTCTCAAGAAAATTTCGAAGCAACCATGGCTTACACACAGGATAAATTGAATCCTGTGCGCAAGAAATTCTGGAACGATTTTGCCGATAGAGTTCGCAAAAAAGCTCCTTAGGCTTATTTACTATGCCAAATTCAGCACTCAAAATATTTGACCGTCCTTTTGTTCTCTCTATGGGACCACAACGCGCAGGCACAAGTTGGCTGGACAGGTATTTAAGAACACGCGGCGATATATGCCTTCCAGGTGATGTCAAAGAGGTGTTCTTCTTTGATCGTGATTATGAACGTGGGCTTCGCCACTATACAGCGCATTTCCAGCCCGAAGATGAACATAAAATCATCATGGAGATTAGCACCACGAGTTTCGACCATCCTGATGCACCAAAACGCGTGCACGATACATTCGGCAAAGATGTAAAACTACTCTGCCCTCTCAGACACCCTGTTTTAAGAAGTTACTCTCTTTATCTGCATTATCGTCGCTATGGTTTGGTTAATGGAACACTTGAAGAAGCCTACGAACAAGACCCTCATATTTTGAGTAGTAGCTTTTATGCTGAAAATCTTAAGCGTTGGATGAAATATTATTCGCTCGAAAATATTCATTTTGTTTTTCAAGAGGTATTGGAGGCTAATCAAAGAAAATACATTAATAACGTTTGCGAAGTACTCGACTTGCCTTTCATGGAGGCTCCTGAAGAGGCACGTGAGCGCTATAACGTTACAACATTTTCGCGAATAGGTTTATTGGCTGCTGCTGCCCAACATGCAGCCGACTGGTTTAGACAACGCCGTCTATATTTTGTAATTAATTTTGCCAAAGCAATTGGACTGAAACCACTGATTTTTGGAAAAGAAAAGCCCGATGCGATGCGCGGAAGTATCCCAGATAAGGAATACCACTGGCTTGCCGGACAACTTCTGCCAGAAGTTAAAAAACTGGAAAAGCTGATTGGTCGTGAAATTACCGAGTGGAAATAAAAATATTGCTATACTATGTAAAACATAGTTTAATGTGTTCCTTATGAATGGAGAATGCCATGGAAAAACGTGAATTTCTAAAACTTCTGGGTCTATGTACACTCATGGGAACTGGCAGTGGTCATGCTGCAAGTACCCTCCACCCCAATAATCAGTGCGCTCAGGATACGCCTCCGACTAAAGAAAAGGACTCTGTGTATGATCGTGTCATGAAATCAGGGAAAATACGGTGTGGATATACTCCTTATTCAGTTGGTTTAAATCACGATCTAAAAAAAGGTGGTTTATATGGAATCTATAAAGATATTATTGAGACCGCTGCTAAAAAACTTGAATTAGCCGTTGAATGGACAGAGGAGATTGGTTGGGGACAGCAAATTGCAGGTCTTAATAATGGGCGATACGACATTATAGCTTCTCCCGTATCAATTACTGGGCCACGCAGTCGTTCGGCGGACTTTACCATTCCCCTCTACTACAGTCCTGTTTGGGCTTGGGTTCGTTCCGACAACGACAGCTTTGATGATAAAAGCTGGCCAGCTATAGATAAGCCTTCTTCTACCCTTTGCGTGATGGACGGAGAGCAAACAGAAGCCATTGCTAAGTTTTATTTTCCAAGTGCAAAACGTTTATCCATTCCTCAAAACTCTGATTTTTCATTATTGATGCAAAATGTTGTCACGGGCAAAGCAGATTTGACCTTTGCTGAACCCCTCTCTGTTTATGAGTTTATGGAACAAAATCCAAATTCTTTGAGACAAATTAAAGGAGACGAACCACTCACACTTGTTCCCAATGTCATGATGATAAAAAGAGGGGAATCTGAGTTTAAATCTATGGTAGATAACATTCTAGGAGAAATGTTTTTAGGCGGTATCATCGACAAGGCTATTGATAGGTATGAGAAATACCCTAATAGCTACGTTCGCGCTGAAGCAGATTTCTAGAAATAAACCTTTAAAAAATGGGCCAGTTCTGTTGCGAGGTCGACCCACACCCCACCTAAAAGTGTCTAGTTCCTAGGAATTCAGTGTGTAGTTAATAACTACTGAATCGGAAAACCGATTAAGCAGCGATAGCAGTCGCTAGACCGTTATCATTCGCTACGACAAAGTTATCGTTTGCATTTATAATGCATGGCCCAATACGCAGGTGCCATCTCGGATACCGCCTGATGTCTTTATGACGCATGTCGATCCTGTTTCGGCCCCACAAGAAAACATGAAGAAGAACTGCTCTCGATCTCTCATGTCTTCGTGGTGGAGCCGCCGGGCACTGCCCCCGGGTCCATAAACGTTTATTCCACATCCACGTTTCGTATCAAAGTTACCCGAAGGTAACAATTTCATTATATAGGATTTAAGTATTAGAAAGCAATAAATTGCTTAGGGCGCAGGAAATGGTTTAGATTTTCCTGTTTCTTGCTTCATGGACAATGAAATTCTATCTATGAGTTCTATTATTTCAATATCAGACATATCAAAATGACGGTAGAAACCTTTTAAATAATCAGGTGTTTTATCGTCAAAAACCAAACCTGCGTGCATGTTACCCAATTTCTTTTTATCTTGAATATGCGTGAGTTCATTATCAGGTAAATCTAATTCCACTGCTATAAAACTCATAGCCATGGACGAACTATCTGGCTCGGTCGAGGCAACAATAACTTTCAAACCTTTGCTTTTGAGCAATTCCAATAGTTCGAATAAAGGTTCGTTGATTTGGCGCTCATCTCTACATTGTGAGAGCGTTCCTGAAAAATCGCAGACAACAGGAAGGTCGCACTGGATAAGAGTTTTAACCAAGCGGCGAAATTCTTCAATTGCGTTTATAGGAGCATGCATATTCATGGGTACTAGATAGCACATATACAAAATATGTAAAAATATTTTTTGTGAATCGTATCATCGTTTAAACTGCACTTCTCCTGCTTCTCATCTATAATAAACAACAGAATCAGTAAAATTTGGAGAGTTAAGATGAAGCAATATCAGGATTTGATGCGCCATGTTCTTGAGAACGGTGAGAAAAAAGAGGACCGCACAGGAACAGGAACTTACAGTGTTTTTGGCTACCAAATGCGCTTCAACCTTGAGGATGGTTTTCCGATTGTCACAACCAAGAAAACACACCTTAAATCTATCATTCATGAGCTTCTTTGGTTCTTAAACGGCGACACCAATATTAAATACCTCACAGAAAACGGTGTGCGCATCTGGAATGAATGGGCGGACGAAGACGGTAACTTGGGCCCTGTTTATGGACATCAATGGCGTTCTTGGCCTGCGCCAGATGGTCACAAAGTTGATCAAATCAGTAATGTCATTGAACGTATAAAAGCTAATCCAGATGACCGTCGCCTGATTGTCTCTGCTTGGAATGTCGGTGACATTCCTAAAATGGCGCTACCTCCTTGCCACTGTTTTTTCCAGTTTTATGTGGCTGACGGGAAACTCTCTTGCCAACTTTACCAACGCAGCGCCGATATATTCTTAGGCGTACCATTCAATATTGCGTCATATGCCTTGCTGACATTGATGGTTGCACAAGTCTGTGGTCTGAAGCCTGGCGATTTTGTCCATACATTTGGCGATGCACATATCTACACAAACCATCTCGAACAAGTGAATGAGCAGTTGTCTCGCGATCCATATGATTTGCCTGAAATGCACCTGAACCCGCATGTGAAGAATATCTTTGATTTTAAGTACGAAGATTTTGAACTTGTCGGTTATAAAGCACATCCACACATCAAAGGTAAAGTCGCCGTTTAATGACTGAAGTCGCCCTCATCGTAGCCGTTTCGCAAAATGGTGTGATCGGCAAAGATAATGATTTGCTCTGGCACATCCCTGAAGACATGAAACGTTTCAAAGAAACCACCATGGGTAAACCCTGT
>JBBKVR010000109.1:0-9095 GCA_037968575.1 Bdellovibrionales bacterium
AACACCAAATAGAAAAGTGCTGCCACGGTGAAGTTCACTTCGCTTGCCATTAAGTGAGAGAGTTGTGATTGGAAATAATCTTTCATGACAATGCCAAGCCAGATGTAATCAATAACCAAAAAGACAACGGCAGTGACAAGATAGGCGACTATGAATTGCATGAGAGTTTCCTTTTAATATTTTTCAAAAAAGTCCACGACATCTTTTAACACAGGAGCCTTACTACGGTAAAACCATGTCAGACTTGCAACAATATCAACGTGGTCGATGTCAGGATAAATTTTAGCCTCAACAATACCATTCTTTTCTTTGATTCTAGCTTCTAACAAATCAATATTACGCTGCCAGACAGCTTCATCTTTATCGCCCCACAAAAGAAGCATTGGCGGCTCTTTACCTTCTATAAACGTTGTGACTGTCATCTGCGGATAATTCGGTGGCGGTCCAAACATATCTTTTAAATCAGGCGCATCAGGCACAAAATCATAAGGACCTGCCAGACCTGCAAAGGCCTTAATAATTGAAGTGTTTTTACCCTCAGCTTTTAAGTATCGCTCATCGGCCGTTACCAGTGCGGCAATATGCGCGCCTGATGAATGCCCAGAGACATGAAGTGCATCAGGGTTACCACCATAATCACCGATGTTGTCATGCACCCAAGCAATTGCCTTTGCACCGTCCTCCACAAAAGTTGGAAACTTTACGTTCGGGTATTTACTGTAATCAGCAATGACGGTCACATAATTATTTTTTGCAAATGCCTCGCCAACAAAAGCATACATACCCTTTGAGCCGTCAGTCCAGCGGCCACCATAGAAGAAAACAATGACAGGAAGTTTCTTGTTTTTGGCCTCAGAAGGAACATAGATATCCAGCTTTTGGATTTCTTTATCACCATAAGAAACGTCTTTGATGATTTCTGTATCACTAAATTTCGCGGGAAGGTTGGCAACGCCGACACCGACTTGCGTACACCCCGCCAAAATAAGAGCTATTAATCCTGAGAGTAACTTTTTCATGCGTGGCAAATTTCTACTTGGCGGACATTTGTGTAGCCCGTTTTAAATGCGGCCGAACAACCTGCTAGATAGAAACGCCACAATCTTATGAAATCATCTTCGAAGCCCATCTCTTTGATTTTGTGAGTAACGCCATCAAAGTTCTTAAGCCAAACTGCCAGCGTATGTGCATAATCTTGCCCAAACTCAAATGACTTCACGGCTTGTAGACCCGCTTTTTTCACTTCGATGTTAAACCGCGATGGGCTGGGCAACATTCCCCCTGGGAATATATATGTCCTCAAAAAATCTGTATCGTTTTTGTAACGGTCAAAGCTCTTATCTTCAATAGTAATGGTTTGCACAACAGCCTTGCCACCTTCTCTCAGTAGACCTCTCATTTTGTTGAAATAAGTCGACCAGTATTTTTCACCAACCGCTTCAAACATTTCAATGGAAACGATGTGGTCGTACTTTCCTTCTTGATGACGGTAATCTTCGAGAACAATTGAGGCGTTATTCTTTAAACGTTGCGTTGCAAACAAATGTTGTTCATCTGAAAGTGTGATCCCTTTAATTTGATAATCCTTGTTGCGTGTATATGCTTGGTCAGCAAATCCACCCCATCCACATCCAATCTCCAGAATGCTTCCTGATGTGCTGTCCAACTTATCAATAATGCGGTTATATTTTCTGTTCTGTGCAATCGCCAAAGGTTCATCTGGCAGGTTATTCATGTCCTCAAATAAGGCTGACGAATACGTCATGGTTTCATCCAACCAGAGTTTATAGAAATCATTTCCTAAATCGTAATGTGCCATGATGTTCTTACGGCTTCCCTGTAGAGAATTGCGCTTGAACAAATAAGACAAATGATAGAAAAAGCGGTGCATGTAATCCGCGTTGAAAAACGGATCCAAGATAGGGCGATTTTGAATACTGACGGTCAGTAAGCTTATCAGGTCATTGGTTTCCCAATGCCCTGCGCTGTAATCTTCGGCAAAACCAATATCACCCTTCGCCATAAGATTCCCAAGAACGCTCCAATCTTTGATAACGATGTTAGCAGCGTGGCCTTCTATCTCACCTTTAAATTCATAAATTTTATGGTCTGGAGTCTCAATCTTGAGTGAACCAAATTTTAATTTATCGAGACGCTTTAGTATTTTTTTAAATATAAATTGGTCGAACATATTTAATGTTGCTTCCTGTTGCTCGTCTTTGCCGTTGTGACCCGCACATCTTTCTGCAAAGGCTTGGATACATATGTGGCGCGCCTGAATAGCAATTTCAAGGCTTGCCAATGAATTAGTGAAATAGATTTTATTGTCACCAGCGGATATCTCCAAAAAGCACGCCCGCAAGATGTAACCGATAAATCAATAAAATCACCACTTAATGCTGTAACAAGCTTTTTTCGTTTGCTCTCATCGTAATAATCAATCCACGCACCCATCTTTGATTTAGGTAAACTGAATCTGAATTTATAATGGCCCTCCCGTTCCAAAAACGGAGAAACATGAAAGACTTTTTGTCCTTCTAAAATATCATCCTTGCCAATTTCTGATTGGTCGTTGTGCGCACAAATATAACTATGCGTCTCGCCAAATGTATTGTTCACTTCACAAATCACAGCGCGTAATTTTTGAGCCTTATCGTAGCAGTACCAAAGACTGATTGGGTTAAAGACGTAACCAAAAACTCTTGGCATAGCGACTAAAACAATTTCACCATCGGCTTTATCAACACCATGGTCTTTCAATATTTTATGCGCCCATATTTTTAAATCCGAACCGTCCCTATTTCCATGATCTTTATTGTAGAAACTTAAGAGACCCCAGCGATTGATTTTGAAGTATTTATTCTCAAGAGATTTATCAATTTTTGAGAGTGGCAAGCCCAGATAATAAATCCCGTAATTAAACGCATTTACCTTTGGAAAAAAGCGTTTATGCATCACACGCCCAAATAAGATTTTTGGTGTCAGCTCCATGGGATTTTCACATCCATTTTTTCTAAAATACGAGCGGCACTCAAAATTCCATCTTCATGAAATCCGTAGCGTTGATACGCGCCAACAAACCAAAATCTATCTGTCCCTTGTATTTCATCAATTCTTTCTTGCGCCTCAATAGCGCCTTTATCAAATACAGGATGATTAAAGTGATGAGTATTATATGAGTATTTAGGTTCTTTTTCAGGATTGAGTGTGATGATTACAGTCGTTTCAGTTTTCAAATTTTGGAGGTTGTTCATCCAATAACTGAGTGACACATTACCAGACTCATCTTGTTTGCTCTCAGATAAATAAACCCAACTCGCCCAGCATGATTTATCACTCGGCATAAAATTCAAATCGGAATGCACAACAACCTTGTTGTTCTGATAAGTGAATGCGCCAAGGATATCCTTTTCTTTTTTCGTTGGTTTCTCTAATATTTTTAATGCTTGATCAGCATGACATGCAAACACAACTTCATCGAAAGTCTCTCTAGAACCATCTTCTGCATGAACAGTCACACCATCATCTTCACGTTCAACTTTCTGAACACCACAGGATAATTTTATCTTGTCTAGGAAACTTTCACTCAGGCGTTTCACATACTCACTGGAGCCTCCTGTAACCGTGTACCATTGTGGTTGGTCATTAATAGTCAGAAGTCCGTGATTTTGGAAGAACCTGACAAAAGTCTTTGCGGGAAAACCTTCAATTTTACTAATTGGGCAACTCCAAATCGCTGCACCCATGGCCTGTAAATAATAATTTCGAAACCACATCCCCATTTTCAATTCATCCAAACATTGGGCAATTGTGATATCTGTACTTTTATCCAGATAGCCCTCAGCATGCTTATTAAATTTAATGATATCGAATAGCATCTTCCAATAGTGTGGGCGCACCAAATTCTGAAAACGCCTAAACACGTTCTTGCTGGAATATTGGAGCCAGCCGTTGGCAATATCTGCGCCAAAGGACATGTCACTTTTCTCAACTGGGACTTTGAGGTGTTCGAACAAAGCGGTGAGGTGCGGGTAATTTCTGTAGTTGAAAACGATGAAACCTGTATCAACAGGCACAGATTTATCATCAATATTTAATTCAATCGTACGACTGTGACCACCTAGATAGTCATTCTTCTCATAGAGAATGATATTATGCCCTGCTTGATGAAGGGCGTATGCTGTGGAAAGGCCAGATATCCCTGAACCAATGATTGCAATTTTCATGAGGTACTATTTAGAGCAAACGGCATCCAAAGTCATGGGAGAAAGGAAAATTAACCCTGAGAAAGGGTATTCATATATTCTAAGTCGGCTTCTACTTGAACATTTGTCGGATCAAGATCCTGTGCAGCTTCAAGCAATTGCCCCTGCAATTCTAAGTTACCATCTAATCCCGCAGCAAAAGAGTAATCTTTGATAATCTGGGCACGAATTTCGTCCGAAGCCTCAGGATTATTCAGAATATCTTCCTGCCAAGAATAATCCCAACCTGCAGCCTCAGCAGCACTCGTGTCTACCTGTCCAACCAAATCGGAAAGAGAGGTTTCAACAGGCACAAGTGCTTCCGTAGGCGCATCTGGTTCAGCATTCACTGTAGGCTCAGGCGATGTTACTTCAGGAGGCACATCAACATTTCCTGCTGGTGCATCATTGCCAGTAAACCAATCTTCAATTCCAAGACCTTCACCCAATCCGAAAGTGGCCACTGATATAACTGAAGATATAGCCATGTTCTTACCCATTTTTGTAAAGCTTAAACGTCTTTGCTCTTTTACTGAATTCATGACTTCTTTGACAACAGCTACCGCAGGAACAGCGGCAAAGGCCACGGGTGAGAAAGCCGAAGCCGTAGCACCAACACCTACTGATGCTACTAATGTAAAGGTTGTTGAGAGTGGTTTCTCACGAAAATTTCTCACTGTGCTTTTTGCTGCATTATTAAACGTATTTTTAACAACGCTCACATCATGGCGAAGATTTTTTTCAAAATTTTCTACAGCATTGGAAACAGCACTACCAAAAGCCCTTTTTGCGATGCCACCTAATCTTCCAGCTAGTTTTCTAAAACCTGTTTTTTCAGGTTCCGGAGGAAGTCCCAAAAAATCCCTGTTAGGCTCATCGGCATAATCAGCATCATCAATAACTGGCCTTCCATCGGTAGGGTTATTATCTTGCTCAACCACAACAGGAGCAATAGGTTCGCTTTCAGGTTTGCTTAGATCAAGATTGTTTATCTTGTCTAACCTCTTTTCACCAACCCCTGTTAAACTCTCCATTTTATTTTTAAGTTCAGTGAAACTTTTTCTTAATGTACGTGAAAGTTTATGTGAAAGTAGACCTGCGCTTGCAATTAACATCGTAGATTTATCTCTCAACGTTTCTTTAGGCTTTATTACGTCTGCGAGTTCTTCACCACGACCTTCTACGGTGACTACAGGTTCTTTCGGCTTGAATGGGAATGGTATGACTACAGGCTCAAAATCACGAACAGATTCTTCCATATCATCGGTAAGATCCAAAACATAGTCCTGGGACAAAAATGCAGCAGCTTTGTCTGTGATAGAAGAAAAATTTAATCCAGTTTCACCATACAGAGGCTCATCCAAGACACACAACAGATAGTTATGAAGACAGTTAACGTTTGGAAGAGAGTCTACTTCTCCTCTTAAAATTGTCAAATTTCCAACAACCTCATCTGATAGAGCCCCATCAATTTTTTGTTGAATGAGCGCTTTAGCGTTAGACTTTAAGCTTTCTAAAAACTCGGCTTCTTCTTGCCCTAATTCCTGATTTTCCTGCACAGCGTCTAGTTTTAGAAGTTCACCTACACCTATAAAACGAGGTGCAGGCAAAAGCTCATCCTGTACGTTTCTCCATGGCCATTTTAAATTTAGTATTCCCATGCGCCGCAACTTATATATAAAATATGGAAAATGCAAGAAAATTCAAGCTGTTTTGAGCTTTAAAATATCACCAAAATCTATTATTAAGACCATAATGGATGAAAAAATTACAATTATCGGACTAGGCTCTCTGCTTTGCGAAAATTCAGCGCGCAAGACTTGCCCCTAACTCTCCAATTTTCGTCATGCAAAAACAGCAAGGTATAAAAGAATATTTAATAAAACTGATTCCTTCCGTGTGCGCGCCAATGACATCCCCAAGGACAGGAAAGATTATGCGTGTTTAAGTGCAGTTCCGGATGCCAGAATCAAAAAAATGTATGTCTCCGTGTTTGATATTCCGCTCAGTAATTGGCCGGCACTATTGGATAGAGAATTTGAATACCGCCTTGTTAATATTCCTTTTAAAGAACTGAAAACAGGAAAGAAAGGTGAGGGTGTTGTCTGTATGGGTGATTACGATAATGACTTTGAGTGTGAGCAAATTACCGCATCTGACCCTATCCGCTTCAAAAGATGGAAAGAGTTTAAGGATAAATATCAAGGACCTATGTGGAGATGTGATTTAGAACCCTGCCCCACTTATCTTTCAAGATGCATCGAGACAATAAAAAGCAAGCAACCTGAATTTCTGGATAATTTTCTTGATACCACCTTTACAGGTGACGAAAGGTCGATAAGGGAATATTTGAACCCATAGAAACTGTTTAAACAACTTAGACCGCAAGTTCAAACAGTACTAAACTAAACTTAACTTATTATTCAGGCTGAGGGACAAGAACAGCATTCCTTGGACGGGCTATTCTATTAATTGCGTCTTGGTTATCTTGGATAAAGCCATCCAGTTGATTGGGCTGAATAACCACAACTGTCTGGTTTTCTATTCCAAGAAGAGTTAAGTCTTCACCTCTTAATATAAGCGTTTGTCTGTTATCGCGCGCGTCAATAATTTGTCTAGCCAAGGTAAATTTTCTAGCTCCATCTGGAGTTTGATTTATAAATCTTGGTCGGAAATCATTTACAACTTGCTGGTCTGTCATACGACTTAACCCATACTCAGCAATTAAAACTTCATCAAGAGAACCGTTCCCAAGATTGGAAGCGCTCAATGAACCTAGAGCCAAGAAATTTTGTAGGTCTACCGCACCATGGCAATCTTGTGGAACTTCGTAGATAAGACAACCTTGCTCGGACGACTGCATCGTAACACAAGCCGATGTAGTAAACGCACTGGCAGCAGCTACACAAGTCAAAACTTTTCTATTAATCGCCATACATCTATCCTCATTTAAAATCCAGAAAATATTATAACTTAATATATTTATTATGTCAATTAATTTAATGTTGGGGGAGTAAGGCTATTCTCCAATCGCTCTTCAGAAGAAGTTATATTTGCTACAACCTCATCAGAAATTTCTTCTAATCTGGCCTCACGAAAATCTGCCACAGTTTGAGGTGATACGCCAAAAAATTGCGCAGTTGCTTCCAAGTCTGGGTTCTCAGGTGTCACTGCCATGAAAGGGAAATAGCCATCACTTGCTGTCAAATTTAAAGAAAAATTTGTAATTTCTGGCATAGCTTCAATAGGGATATTCAAGCATCCATCAGATGCTCTACGCAAAGAGAGAACGGGGCTATTTATCCAATTTAGGCGGTCTTGACCCCTCACATCTATAACAGGATGAATAACATCACGATCTCCCGTTCTTGAATCTTCTCCGAACTCTACAACCCACTGGCCGTAAAGAGAGCTATTAGCCTGAATAGGCCTCATTCTTGTTATGCCACTGCGTGTTGCATTTGAAGAGACAGGTTCTCTATCACCATAACCTGCACCTAATATAATGTTCATTGAATAATATACTTCGCCGTTTCTAACTAAATGGAGAGAGGCAGTCGGGCGATCCAGAATGGAATAATTTTGCTGTCCCAAAACTTCTTCCATCATAAACATAGTAAATTCTGCTTGTTCCGATACAGATGGGATAGCTGAATTTCCATCTCCCGCTGCCAATGCCTGTGAGGATAATCCAACAGAAGCAGCAAAAGCTAAACCAGCATTCAATAACATTTTATTTTTCATAATTATTTACCGAGGTTAGTAAAAAAGCCAGCGCTTATGTCTGGCTTTTTATAATATTTTTATAGGCTAACTATTAACCACCAAAGTCAAGATCACAAACTGCAAGACCTTGAACCATAGTAACTCCACCATTAGTAATACCTGTACGTCCACCAAATGTGACTTCTTCACCAACATTACAAACTGGAACATCTCTTTGCATAGCCGGTTGAGGAGGTGCAACATATTCATTAACAGAATATGCTTGAGTAGGTGCGCCACATTCTTGAGCAAATGTTTCTCTACCGTACAGATCTTCAGCACCAGAGCGAATAGCTGCAGAAGACCAAGCAGAGGAACACATAATCATCCGATCTTGAGTTGCCATACCAGCGGCACGCTCTTGACCTTCAAGAACTGCTGTTACACATTGATCGTCATTTGTAGCACGTCCACCAGACGCACCAGCGACAATTATGCTTGCACCGAAGGACCAAGACTCACCACAAAGTGTGTATACGCCATTATTAGGGGCAATTGCAGTTGCAGCTGCTCTACGAATAACAGTAGAACTACTATAGGAACTGTTGTTACTTCCATTTGCGGTAGCAGTTGCGGTACTACCTTCAGAAACACTACTGCTGTTACCGCTGCCATTTACAGCAGCATTACCACCAGTTGCGTTAGCATCGGCATTACCGCCAGTTGCATTACCGCCAGTTGCATTACCGCCAGTTGCATTACCGCCTTGACCGCCCTCAGCTGTTATCACTGGGTTGTTATTGATTACAGGATTATTATTGATCACAGGATTATTGTTAATATCAATAATATTATCTCCTGGAGGTGTCACTGGAGGAGGTGTCACTGGAGGAGGTGTTGTTGGACCACAGCCACCACCAAAAGTATCACAAGGAGGTGAAACAGGAGGTGTTGGACCACCATCACAACCAGAAGGTTGAGCGCACTCGCTAGGATTAGGTGGAGGTGGAAGAGGGTTAAAAGGAACGTTCTCTGCAAATTCAGGACCGCTACCACCAAATGTTTGAGCGTTTGCGTCATCTGCCGCAGCAGACATTGAAACTACTGCTAAACCAGCTGCCGCCGCAAATTTATATCCGTTTAAAC
>JBBKVR010000110.1:0-3999 GCA_037968575.1 Bdellovibrionales bacterium
GCCATGGGTATCAAGTTTGATGTGTTGCTCAAGAACGTGATGCGAGAAACGAATCACTCTTTAAACATAATACAAAATAGGGGTGCAACACAAGAAAATCGGGGTTTAGCAAAGCTAGCCCCCGATCGTTTATTACTTATTTTAGAAAGGTTTTATTTATATTTAACGCTGCATCCGTATGGCTGTGTTGAGCTAACTTCCACTTTTTCGCCCTTGCGTAGTGATGTTACAGCGGATCGAACATAGTTTGTCGCTTCTTCAATGGAACTCTCACGAGGCGAGCTATCGCTGTCAATCGCACCTGCATAGCGAAGTACACCCTCTGTATCGACAACGAACATATGTGGTGTTGTCTTGGCATCATACAGACCACCAAGTTCACCAGAAGGATCAAGAATTTTGTATGTTGGCGATGCCCCTTCTTTTTTGATTAAGGCATTGGACTCTTCAGATGTGAGGTAGCCTTGTTTGCCTTCGGCAGAAGAAGCAACAGAAATCCAAACTAAATCATCGCCAGCTGTTTCTTTTTGCAAGGTCTGCATATTGTTGCTGTCATAATGTTTACGCACAAAAGGACATCCATTATTTGTCCATTCCATCACAACAATTTTACCTGTCATGCCAGACAATTTAATCTCATTACCTGAAATGGAATCAATAGCTGTGAAATCTGGTGCTGTTTCTCCAACTACAGGTGTTGCGTTTGCCGTAAGCGGTGTGAAAAGCAATAATGTTAGTGCGAGTAGTAGTTTCATAGGGGTCTCTCCGAATCTTAAATGTTTGTATCTATAAATTGGTTTGCATTGTCTCGATAACAAGGCTTGGTGTTAGAATTTGTGGCAACACAATTGGTTTACCGCGGATATTGTTTTCATCAGGGGCTGGGTAGAAAACGTAAATAGGGACACCACTACGCTTAAATTGAGCCAAATAATCCGTGATATTTTCATCAAAGCGTGTCCAGTCTCCAACAATATAGTCAACGCTATTTTTATTCAGGAAGTTCTGAACGTTTTCGCTTTTGATTGTTGTCTTCTCATTGACCTTACAGGTGATACACCATGCGGCTGTCATGTTCACAAAGATAGGATTCTGCCCTGCTAAAGCAGTTTCTAAAGCCTCTGGTGTATAAGGAATAGCATCACTATGCTTACGGCTTTCGACACGCTCTTCAATTGCCATATCCGCTTCATAGATAACGTGTACCCCTTTGTAAAAACCGAAGAGACAAAGGAATGTGATGATAAAAAACAATAAACCTGATGTGATTTGTGAAAACCATATAAAGAAGGCAATAAGTGTGGCAATAAAAAGTGTTGCTGCTATTCCATCTGCTCCTGTTTGTAAGGCAATGACCCATGCCAACCAGATGCATGCCAAGAACATAGGAAAAGCAATGATTTGTTTAAATATAACCATCCATGATCCAGGCTTAGGCATAAATTTTTGTAAGGCGGGCGAAACGGACAGAAGTAGAAATGGAAGTGCTAATCCAAGTCCCAGGCCTGTGAAAATACTAAATGTCACGATGGGTGAATGAACGAGCGCGTAACCAACGGCTGCTGCCATGAATGGAGCCGTGCAAGGTGTGGCAACAATGACGACCAAGACGCCAGTTAAAAAGTCATTACGATAGCCGTTTTTGGATTTTAAGCGGTGCCCAATGTTTGAAAAACTACTAGTGACATCAAATAGACCGAGTAAATTCAAACCAATCACAAAGAACAACCAAAAGAGCAAAGCAACAATCAGTGGGTTTTGAAGCTGGAATCCCCAACCAATTTGGCTGCCACCGGCTTGAAGCACAGAGATAATGCCCGCAAAAACAAGCATCGAGATAATAACACCAGCCGTGTAAAGAAGTCCGTGCTTGGCAGCATCTTTTCGCTCTTTTGTTGAGAGTTTTGTGAAGCTTAATGCTTTCATGGACAAAATGGGAAAAACGCACGGCATTAAATTCAAAATTAAACCGCCAATGAAGGCAAAAATCAGCGCCTTTAAGAACCCTATATCTGAAGAACTATCAGTTGTCTCAATGCTTGTTTGTGGAGGAATGGTAGGAGCTGGTATTTCTTCACCCTCTTGCCCTGCAAATGTTGTGAGAGTGTTTTCTGGCACTTGTGTTTGTTCATCAAAAGTAGAATTGAACTGATAAGATTTTTCTTTGCCGTTGCTAGTATACTTAAGAACACCAGCGAGACTGGATATCTCACCAAGTTCGCGGCTACCTCTGCCGATTGAGAAGACGGCGACATTGTCTTGAACTGCAAACTTTGGAACTGTTCCGTTAAGAATAATGCCCCATTCTTCGGGGAAAAGCTGAATGTCTGATACTGTCTGGAGATTTTCAAAAGCAGGTTTAAAATTCAAAATAAAGAAACCATCTTTTTCAGAGTAAGTTGCCTGCCCTTCAAAGGTTTCTGGCATCATGCGCAGTGCATCAGCAAAGATATCGTCATTTGTACTTTCTGGCGTTTCGCCGACAGGCAGTACAAGTTGGACGGTATCATTTTCAGGAATGCAGATTTCTTTACAAACGAGCATGTTCAAATCAGCGGTGAGAACAAATTCGCTTGCATCAAAATTTTCGGAGAGAGTGACGCTTGTAGTAAGTATGGCACGTTCCGCGTAACCAAAGTCAACAATGCTTTCCACGCGATTTATAGACGGTGTTGGCCACTGTAAATCAGAAATTTCTACGTTTTCTGGTCGTGTCCATGTAACGGTGATGGGAATTCCAGAATCGCCTGGATTTTTCCAGTAGGTATGCCATTTCTCATCAATAATGAGTTCTAATGCTACATCAAAAGTCTGTCTAGGCACTGCTCTGTCAACCGATGAATAGAGCGTGGGCTCAATATGACTTTCAAGGTCTTGTGCAAATGCATTGGTGTTAACAAGTGCAGTTAGTGTAAAGAAAAGAAGAAGTATGAGATGTCGCATAGGATGATTTTTAGCTGTTATCTATAAAAGCAATTGTCTTAAGGGCTTAATGTCTTAAGATATATCACTATTTTCAACGAAAGAAAGCACTGACAGTGCTTTTTAAAAGGTTTCATTAATGCAAACACAGCAAAGTAATTTGAAAGAGCAGGATAAACCTCTTTGGACGCCCTCACGGGAACGTGTTGAAAACTCACGACTAACAGAGTTTGTGAGCTATTTGGGAGAGGGTGATTTTGAAAATTACCATGAGCTCTGGCAGTGGAGTAATGCAAATACAGAAAAATTCTGGTCAAAACTTTGGGATTTTGCAGGGGTCATAGGGAGTAAGGGTGAGATTGTTCTGCAAGACGCAGATAAAATGCCGGGAGCGAAGTTTTTTCCACAGGCCACATTAAATTATGCAGAAAACCTTCTTCGCAAGAAAGGTAAGGATACAGCCATTATCTTTCGTAATGAAAAAGGTGAAGAAACAACATTCACCTTTGATGATTTGCATAAAAAAGTCAGTCTATTCCAACAAATCTTTAATGAACACGGTGTCAAAAAAGGAGACCGTGTAGCTGCTTACATGCCTAATTGTGCCGAAACGATATTCGTATCACTTGCTGCGGCTTCATTGGGCGCTGTATTTTCGTCCGCATCACCTGATTTTGGCGCGCAAGGTCTTATCGACCGTTTTGCACAGATTGATCCTGTGGTTTTTGTGACCGTTGAGGCTTATTATTATAATGGGAAGACGCATGACTGTTTAGGAAAGGTCAAAGAACTTCTTCCGCACTTACCATCTTTGAAAAAAGTCATTGTTATTCCCTTTACTGAAGAAAATCCTGATATTTCATCACTAGAAACTGATAAGGCTGTTTTGTTTGATGAAGTGGCAAAAGATTTTGAACCCCAAGATGTTCAATTCGAACAAGTCGAATTTAATCATCCGCTTTATATAATGTTTTCATCTGGCACGACAGGTGTACCCAAATGTATTATCCACGGCCATGGGGGCACGTTACTCCAACATCTTAAAGAATTTATATTGCAATGTGATATTCGCGCTGG
>JBBKVR010000111.1:0-3526 GCA_037968575.1 Bdellovibrionales bacterium
TGGGATATCAATTACGGCGCAAAGAACCTATTCACTTACGGGCTTAATCAACAGTCGCGTGGCTTTGATTTGATTTTAGTTGGCGTTTTGTCATCTGCGAATATAGCTGCAGACTATGCCATTGCCAGTCGGTTGGGGCGTTTCCTGCTTATAGGTAAGCAAGGACTTTCGCAGCTTCTTGCGCCCCGCATGGGCGCTTTGATGGGGTCACAAGATATAAATGTTGCTGCTCTTGAGTTTTCTGTGATGCGCTTTATAGGTTTTGCGTTGGCAGTGCTTGGTGCGTTTGGTGTTCTTCTCCTAGGTGAGTGGGTAGTCGGATTATTCTGCAATACCTGCTCAAATGCCTACCCTATTCTTTTGATATTAAGTGCAGCCTTTATTATCAACACGGCGTTTGGTTCACCTGAAGACTACATGACCATGGCTGGTCATGCAGGATGGAACTTAGCGATTAGTGTTGTCTCAACATGCGTGATGGTTTTGATGTGCGTTCTTCTTATTCCAGAACTGGGTGGTGAAGGCGCGGCTCTTGCAGTTCTCACCGCTTTTCTTGTTCGTGGTATTGGTATGATGGGAATGATTGTGAAGCTTGATCAGATTGCACTTGTTAAGCCACGACAAGTTCTTGTGGCTGTGTTTATTGCGGCGTCTCTTATTGCTGTTGCTTACGATGAATTGGGGAAAGGGGCTTGCTTCTTCCTCATCCTTATTTTCATGTTTGTGTCCGTTCCAAAAAAGAGAGCTGGTGGGGTTACTCGCTTTGACTTATAATTTTTGAGTTATGAGCGCACGCACTTACACAACGCCTCGTTTTCTCATTCGCGCAGCCCTACGAAAAATGGGTCTGGAGGTTACTCGCTATCGTCCGCGCGGACATGAGAATATTCCCAAGGCTGTCGATCAGAATTTCGTTAATCTTTATAAAAAATATCATGACTATTCTATGGTTAGATGGTCTGGTCTTTACACAGCTTATAGAGCTGCTGAACACATCAAAAACTATAAAATAAAGGGTGCAATTGTTGAGTGTGGCGTCTGGAAAGGTGGTTGTACGGCTATTCTTGCTGAAGTTTTAAAGGACGCAAAACCATCACCAGAATTTTTCTTATATGACACCTATGAGGGTATGAGCGAACCGACAAAAGATGACTTTAGTATGTCGACAAATCTATCTGCTGAAGATTTATTCGAACAGTATGGTGACGATTGGTCGGTGGGGGCGTTGGATACGGTAAAAAAAGTGATGGGTGAAACGGGTTATAACCAAGATAAAATCTGTTACGTGAAAGGCAAAGTTGAGGAGACGATACCCCAAACAGTTCCTGAAAAAATTGCTTTACTGCGATTGGATACAGATTGGTATGAATCTACAAAACATGAGCTAGAGCACCTTTATCCAAGATTGGTGAAAGGCGGCATTTTAATTGTAGACGACTATGGGGCGTGGGCAGGTTCTAAAAAAGCATTCGATGAATATTTTGCTGATAAGGACATGCCGTTCATGGTTTACGGTGCGTCCACTGGTAATATATGTGGGGTGAAGACCTGACATGAATCAAAATCCTGTGCAGTTCTTTTATTTAGGCCCCCCAAAGACAGCCTCAACTTGGGTTTTTGAGTGCTTGAAAGAGCACCCTGGAGTCTGTGCAACTGACCACTCTGAAACGAATTACTTTGATATTCACTTCCACGAAGGTGAACAGTGGTACGATAGTCTCTATCCAAATGAAAATGGTGTTCGTATCGATTGTACGCCGACATATATCAATTCGCTCCAATCTCTTGAGCGGATTCTCACATATAACCCTGATGCAAAATTTGCCTATGGTGTGCGCAATCCGATTGATCGCGCATTTTCTGGTTATTGGCACGTGAGAAGAACTGGCCAAATCAATTATAAATTTGAAGATATTTTAGATACCTATGTGTGGTTTCGCGCATGGGTAGAGCCAGGCATTATCTCATCAAAAATCGCGTGGCTACATGACAGAGTTGGTAAAAAAAATTGTGTGCCTGTTTTCTTTGACGATATCAAAATGGGCAAGGATGAAATGATTCAAAACCTTTATGATTATATCGGAGTAGATAAAAATTTTGTGCCGTCAGCAAAGGATAAGAAAGTGAATGTGGCTAGACCTCGGACGTCATTTGTTTCGCGTGCGGCAAATAAGTTTGCAAATATGATAGCATGTGAAAAAACATTGAGGAGCCTGTCAGGGAAGAAAGAATATTTGGATGGCATGTGTCCAGACTTTAGAAAGAAATTAAATACAATTTGTACGCCAGAGGTAGAAGCGATGAGTGAACTAACGGGTAAAGATTTAACGGGTTGGATAAAATGATAGAAGATAAGAAAGCAAGAGCCAGAGACTTACCGCCGCTGAAAATGCTGATGTTTATATTGCTTTATATTTGGGATCACTTTTGGCGAGCACTCAGAAAATTCTATGTGAAGGCATCCGTTAAAAGTTGCGGTGAGAACCTGCGTATTTTTGGACGCATAAAGTTATCTGGCAATCACAACATAACTATTGGCAATAGATGCGCGTTTAATGAGAGTGTTATGCTGATTGCTCCCCGTTCAGAAATTATAATGGGGGATGATGTTGTTTTGTCCCCTTACGTTATGGTGACAACCGATAGTCTCGAACACGAAATTAAAACCCTACCACGTCCCCATGTGAGCAAGCCCATTCATATCAAAAATGGTGCGTGGATAGGAGCAAGAGCAACAATTCTACAAGGCGTTACCATAGGTGAAAATGCTGTTGTTGCTGCAGGAGCCGTAGTGCGTGATGATGTTCCCGCAGGTTCGCTGGTCGCTGGTATTCCAGCCGTTGTTAAGAAAAAGCTGTAGTCTTATTCTTCGCAGTTAGGGCCATACCTAGAAAAAACCACAAATAACGTGCGTACATGATTTGATGTAAGAGCGAAAAAATTGCAAAAAGGCATAAAATTACCACCATAGATTCTACTATTTTTTGGTCTATGTGGTTTTCAGCGCTAATTGATTTTCTTTTTAAGCTCAGGAGGCTCGCTACAAAAAATCCTCCAAATACTATTGCCCCTAAGATGCCTAGCTCAGTCAGAATCCATAATGCAGAGTTATCTATTTGATCAAGAGCTTCACCATACTTATTTGCTTGGTATTTGAGGAAGCCGCCTATGCCTGCTCCGAATACTGGATATTGCGACCAAAGTTCTAAAGCGTCTTTTCCTACAATTAAACGTAAACTATCAGAGCCTTTTCCCTCGAGAGTATGTTGCATTTTGATATCCTGCTTTTCACGCAAAATATAGTTTTTATCAACGTTGTAGAGTGTTGTGAGCAATAGCCCTGCTAAGACTAAGCTCAGCAAGATAATTTTCAAAAAAGTTTTTCTGTAAAAAGAGAGAATATAAAAAACTAAAATTGTAATACATAACCATCCAGCTCGCGAACCATTAAAGATTGCAGCAATTGGCAGAAAAAACCAAAGCACTCTTAATAAATTGTCAGGTACAATGGTTTTTCTATTTGGTT
>JBBKVR010000112.1:0-5341 GCA_037968575.1 Bdellovibrionales bacterium
TATGATGCCGCTCTCAGTAATTCCAAGTACAGTCTAGGTACATTTGCTTGGCTTGCTCTCATCCATAGATGTCGTGAGTATGACGTAAAGCATATGTATGCTGGCCCGTGGATTGAGGGCAGCAAGAAAATGGGCTACAAATCAAGATTTCCAGGTCTTGAGACTCTAGTTGAAGGTGAATGGGTAGATTTTGACGCCGAAATCCATAAGATTGGGCCAGATTATAATAGAGTTGTTCTAGATATTTTGGGGCTTAGCCCCGTAACTTAATTAAAACTTATTATTTCTTGGAAAACCGTTTGGTGGTAGACGACCAGCTTGCGCGCGCTTACCAAGCCACGGGTTTAAATCTTCAACAGACGTTTCACCGCTTGCATATTTATAGGTTAAGCCCGCTTCTTTGATAAAGGTTTTAACATCACTGATGCCGCCATCTTTGTATTTCTGAAGAATAACCCCTTTGCCTCGTGACATTTCTGGAATTTCTCCGAGTTCAAACACAAGCATTTTACGGTTTTCACCAATAACAGCAATCATGTTGTCGCCGTCATTAACCGGCACACTAAGGGCAGCTTCAACTTTACCTGACACATTGAGGATTTGTTTTCCTGAGCGAGTTTGAGCAAAGACGTCCTCTGCTTTCACGATAAACCCACGCCCATCACTTGAAGCAACAAGCATCTTGTATTCTGGTCTGTAAACAAACACATCAACCAAGTCCGCTTCATTAGGCAAATCAACCATAAGACGCACAGGTTCGCCAAAACCACGTCCTGGTGGCAATTTATCAGCAGGAAGTGTGTAGAAACGCCCATTCGTTGCAAAGAGAATGATTTTATCTGTTGTTTGAGCCTCAAGTACAAATTCTTCCTTGTCACCATCTTTATAGCGAACATCTTTTGCAATAACGCCATGCCCTTTCATGGCTTTAATCCATCCCTTAGCAGAACAGATAACCGTTACAGGTTCTTTCTCGATAAGCATTTCATCCAAATCAACAGCAACAGGACCAGGAGGCTTACCAATTGTTGTACGGCGCGCCCCAAGTTCTGTATCTTGCCCATAGTCCTTCGACATAATTTGAATTTGCTTCTTGATGACTGTCCACTGACGCACATCTGAATTAATCAGTTTCTCAAGTTCTTCTTGCTCTTTCACCAAAGCATCATGTTCAGTGCGGATTTCCATTTCCTCAAGCTTACGCAAAGAACGTAGACGCATATTAAGGATGGCTTCGGCTTGAACCTCAGTCAGCTTAAAAGTTTTCATGAGAGAGGCCTTAGGATCATCCTCCTCACGGACAATACGAATAACCTCGTCAATGTTGAGGTAGACAATCAGATAACCACCCAAAATCTCGATACGGTGCTTAACTTTAGCAAGTCTGTGTTGGGACTGACGCACCAAGACAATCTGACGGTGATCCAGCCATGCGCGCAAGACTTCTTGCAATGACATGACCTTTGGAATCAAACCACCATCTAGAGCGTTCATATTCATGGAGAAACGGTTTTCTAAATCCGTATCACGGTAAAGAGCTTCCATTAAAATTTCAGGCTCAACATTGCGGTTTTTTGGAATAAGAACGAGACGGATATCCTCTGTACTCTCATCGCGCACATCATCAAGCAAAGGTAATTTGCGCGTATTAATAAGGTCCGCTATCTTTTCAATCAATTTTGATTTTTGTACCTGATAAGGAATTTCAGTAACAACAATTTGATATTGCCCTTGCTTTAAATCTTCCTTCTCCCATTTGGCGCGAACACGGAAAGAGCCCTTACCGACTTTATAGGCTTGAACAATCGCCTCTTCACTCTCAACCAGAGTTCCGCCAGTCGGAAAGTCTGGGCCTTTTACAAACTTACAAATATCCTTATTGGCCGCCTCTTTGTTGTCCAACATATAGAGCATGGCTTCACACAACTCAGCTACATTATGAGGAGGGATATTAGTTGCCATACCAACCGCAATTCCTGTTGAACCATTAGCAAGCAAATTCGGGAAGTTTGCAGGCAGAACAATTGGTTCTTCTGTTTCACCGTCATAAGTTTGGCGAAAATCAATCGAATCCTGCTCTATGCCCTCTAATAAGAGTATTGCTGTTTCTGTTAAGCGCGCTTCCGTATAACGCATAGCAGCTGCGTTATCACCATCAACATTACCAAAGTTGCCTTGCCCATCAACCAATGGATAACGAACTGCAAAGTCCTGTGCCAACCTAACGAGCGCGTCATAAACGGATTGGTCGCCGTGAGGGTGAAATTTACCAATAACATCACCGACCACACGCGCAGATTTTTTAGGATTTAACTTAGGGCTTAACTTCAACTGATACATTGCATAGAGAATTCTACGGTGTACAGGTTTCAATCCGTCACGCACATCAGGAAGTGAGCGCGACATAATCGTCGACAAGGCGTATGAGAGATATCTGTCGGACAGTGCCTCACTTAAAGGCACGTCCAATATAATTTCTTCAGAGACTGGAGGTTTTGATTTCGCCATGTGTTTCTTGTTGTGCTTCTAAGGGCTGAATTATAGGTATGCCACTCTTTTTGGCAAATTGCTCCTCGAAACGCAAGCGCGCTTCTGGAATCCCTTGCGAATGTTGTGCAAAAACCCAATTTTCAAGGAAATAGCGCGTTAATTGAAGACCTGTATAGATATCTTCTGACGTACCTAATCTTTCATTATCTCTGTTTTGACCCTTAAGAAACTCGGGAAGATCTAATAACTTTTCTTTATAGATTTCACCTGCAGCTTTAGAAACAGCACGTCCTGACTTAGGGCTAACGTAAGTCAATTCATCGCTACCCCCTCCTCCTGCACAACGTGACAAATCAATTGCAAAACCCAGTTCTTTCAACAGAGCCATTTCCCAGATGACATAGGATGCCCCCCAAAAATCAGTTTCCAAAGCTTCAAAGAGAGCCAAAAGTCCGTGATAAACTTCAGGCTGTTTTTCTCTTTCCGCCAGTGAACGCTCGCACAAATGGCAGGCTGACACTAATGCAGATAACCTTAAACGGTCATCCATAAAATTTCCTGCCCAGTTTTTATGCTGTTCTAACTTGAAATGACCAAGCTGGTCGGATGTCTTTGCCTGCCAATCTGCGTGTAGATGTGTACCAGATTCTAGAAAAACTTTATTCTTTGATGAACTGGCTCCATGCAAATATCCAGCAAAGCGGCCATAATTTTCAGTCATCAAAATAACAACAGCTCCGTTTTCGCCATGAGGACGCGCATGCAAAACAATTCCATTATCAGACCAGCTTTCCATGAGGCTTAAGCTACTTTCTCAATCGCTTGGCATGTTAGTAATGCCTGCTTTGTTTCTTTAACATCGTGAACTCGAAAAATTTGAATACCTTGTTTATAAGCTTCTATAACAGTTGCTAGAGAACCACCCATTCTATCTTTAGGTGATTTTGCCACTTCATCAATTTTCCCGATGAAACTTTTTCTTGATGTTCCGAGCAGTTGAGGCACACCCAACTCTGCAAAACGTCCTAAATTTTTAAGTAGGAGCAAATTATGTTCTAACGTTTTGCCAAATCCTATACCAACATCAACTATCAACCTATCCTTAGTTATGCCTGCGGATATGCATTCATTTATTCTTTGTTCTAAAAAGGAATAAACATCCTCAACGACATTATTATAGTTTGGACTTTCTTGCATATTTTTAGGAGCACCTTGCATATGCATTAGACAAACAGAGATATCGCTATTTGCAACCACACCTATTGCACCGTGATCTCTTAATGCTGAAACATCATTAATCATATGACACCCTGCCTCAATGGCGACTTTCATGACCTCTGTATGGCGGGTATCTACGGAAATAAGCGCTTTATGTTTAAGGAGACCTTCGATAACAGGCAATATACGATTAATTTCTTCCTCAATAGAAACAGGTTCTGCATTAGGTCTGGTAGATTCCCCCCCTATATCAAGGATATTTGCCCCTTCTTTGATTAATTGCAGACCATGCTCAATGGCTTCATCAGAGTTGAAATATTGTCCTCCATCAGAGAAACTATCTGGGGTCACATTCACAACACCCATCACCAAAGGTGACTTCCCAATTATTTCCTTAACATGCAAGACGGTATTCCTCTCCCTCTTCAAGACGCTTTGCTTCTTGTTTGGGATCTAATTCAGTAATTAATTCTGTTAAAGATTTTTTAATTACAGGGTGTTGCCAATCCTTTGTAATTTCAGCCATAGGTTTCAAAACAAAGGTACGTTCATGCATCCTAGGGTGAGGAAGTTCTAGATCCTTATCTTCAGTAACTTCATCCTTGTAAGAAATAATATCTATATCCAGAGTTCGTGGTGCATTTCTATAGCTACGTACACGCCCAAAATGTGCCTCAACCTCTAATAACTTCATCAAAAGTGGCATCGGATATAAATCTGTTTGAACGGAAAGTACCATGTTGGCATACCAAGGATGTGTGTTTGTCGGGGGTACAGGCGCAGTAAGCCAAATACTTGAGGATTTAAGAGTTCTAATTCCCTCTTTTTCTAAAAACTCTCTGGCTTTAATGAGTGTTTCAGCCGGTGTTCCGTGTTGGCTTGGTAGGTTTGCTCCCAGTCCAATTAATATCTGACTTGATCCAGCAATTTCACTCATTACTAACTTGCCGTTTTTTTAATTCTTTTCAGTTCTTCTTCTGAAATATAATTGTTTTTATCTGTCCGTTTAGCAAGCAAGTTCTCTAAAGGTTTATCAAAATAAGGGTGTATCCACTCAGAACACAGCTCTTGGATAGGAATTAGGAAATGAGTTTGTTCGTGTAACTCAGGGTACGGCAAAGTTAAATAATCGTTTTTGAAAACTTCTCGCTTATACGACAAGAGGTATAATTCCAACGATTTTGAACCATTCTTGAAACCCATAAGACGTCCAAAATCAGCTTCTATATCTTGGAGAAGCGCCAGCAATGGCAATGGATAGAGATGTGTATCAATGGAAAGAACAATACTTGCAGGAAAATAGTCATCAGAAGGCTCATCTTCATTCGCCTCCAACCAAACACTTGAGGAGTTTTTAATTGTGATTTGGTTTTTTTCTAACGCAGTTTTAGCACTCAGCACAACCTCTTCCAGTAAGCCATGCCGCGACAGCACATCAGCCCTTAAGCCAATAAGTATCATCTAAGCCCCATTCAAATATTATTATTAGATTGGACTGTATCAGAAAATTGGGAAAATACCAAGTTTTTGGAGATTACCAGGTACGGAATTTACCTGAGTCGACATGTACAAAGCCACTTCTGGCATAATAACCAACGCCACCGGCTTTAAGTTTTGTAGCAATTTGATGCAA